>JANQJN010000116.1 GCA_028281625.1 Emcibacteraceae bacterium
CGGTCACACTATTAATTTCAAAACCAAACTCGCGGTCTTCCTGCATCTGCATGCGGCGAAGCTGACCCAGGCTTAAGCGGGCAGAATCCCCATCGAAGCCTTTTAAGCTTTCCGGCGCGTTATAAGTGGCCGTTCTATGCATCATGCTGTCACGATTAAAGCGGTTTTGATCCAGCTGAACCCAGACAAAACGCAGCGTATCCGGCGAGTTGTTATGATATGTGATTTGATTGGTACCACTGATCCGGTGGTTCTGTTCATCCAGCGTGACATTGATCAGATAATCCGCCTGCTGCTGCCAGTAGCCGTGACCGGGTTCACCACCCGCTGTGCGGTAGGCGTTGGCCGTGGGCCAGATTTCATCAAGCTGGCGGAATTTATCTTTAAATGAGCCTTTGGTCTGTTCGACCTGTGCAAAGGCGATGCTGCTTAACGCCATAATGACGGTAAGCATCGCAGCAATTTTCCGAACCATTTGGTACCAATCCTTTATCAGTTTGAACGATAAACCCTATTCAAGGTTTTCGTTTTTCGGTTCTTTAAGTTCTGTTTTGATGTCATGCATCACATTGCGGCGTTTTAGACCGCCACGTGGGCTTGACTTAAAGGCTTCAATCCGGCTTGGGATCAGGCGGCGTGGATAATGGTTGTTTTCCACGTTGGTATCCGCTGTGTACCAGTCCGGGTCAAGCTCAATACGCTCAACTTCCTTATCGAACACAAACAGCTTCTGTACGCGCATGTGATTGCGGCGCCAGATTTCAGCAGGAATGTTCATGAACTCTGTTGAGCCATCGGTGAAGGTAAATTCAACAAGGATCGGCATTACAAGGCCGCCCTGGTTTGAAAATTCAAGAACATAGTAATTCTTGTCTTCCTCAACGGCGCGCTCAAATTCGCGGCGTTCACGTGATGTAAGACCGTCTAGAAAGTCAATATATGCGTTCCGCTCCTTATTGGTCACTGTGAACTGGTCATTTTCGTCGTGGAAGTCACGAACGTCAGGATTACGGTCAACCCATGAACGCATGCCTTCCGCTTCGTTGCGGCGAATATAAAGCGATTTCGGCTTCATATTATTTTCGTCGCGGCGGCGGGCATAATCAATGTCCGGATCCTTGGTATCCATGCGCATCTGATAGACATGATCAAGTGAAATATCCACATGATCGGTTGTGTAGTACCAACCACGCCAGAACCAATCAAGATCCACGCCTGATGCTTCTTCCATAGTGCGGAAGAAATCAGATGGTGTTGGGCGCTTGAACATCCAGCGGCGTGAGAATTCCTTAAACGCAAAATCAAACAATTCGCGTCCCAGGATCACTTCACGAAGGATGTTTAGGCTTACTGCCGGCTTGGTATAGGCGTTAGGACCAAGACGAAGTACGCTATCTGACTGGGTCATGATCGGAACCTGGTTTTGCGACTTCATGTAATCAATAATGTGCCATGGTTCCGTGTTTTCCCAGTCATGATCCCATTCACGACCGGCAACACCGTCAAGATAACTATTTAGACCTTCGTCCATCCAGGTCCATTGACGCTCGTCACTATTCACGATCATTGGGAAATAGAAGTGGCCAACTTCGTGGATCACAACACCGATCAGGAATTCTTTTTCCGCCATGGTGTAAGTCCGTGTACCATCATCATTAAGAATGGTGCGCGGACCGTTAAAGGTAATCATCGGATACTCCATACCGCCCACAGGACCATTTACAGAAATGGCAACCGGATAAGGGTAGTCGAAGGATACACGGCTATATACTTCCATGGTGTGGATCACCACTTCGGTTGAATATTTTTCCCATAGCTCACCACCTTCTTTCGGGAAGAAGGACATGGCCATCACGAACGGCTGTACGGTGCCGCCCTGGTTATATCCTTTGGCGTCCCATGCAAATTTACGGCTTGATGCCCAGGCAAAGTCACGAACATTTTCGGCTTTAAAGTGCCATGTCTGTGTTTCGTCCGTGCCTTCCTTTTCATTTTCTAGGGCTTCAGCAGGGGTCACAATATAAACCGGACGTTCAGCGGTTTTGGCTTGTTCCCAGCGGTCCATTTGTTCCTGTGTCATCACGTCTGACATATTCTGAAGCTCACCGGTGGAAGCAACCACATGGTCTGCGGGAACGGTCAGGGTCACATCAAAATCACCAAATTCCTGGGTGAATTCACCGCTGCCGAGGAATTCTTTTGCGGTCCAGGCTTCATAGTCGGTGTAGGCGCCCATGCGTGGGTACCACTGTGACATTTCATAAAGGTAGCCGCCGCCTTCGATTTCATCATCGGGGAAATGCTCGTAACCACCACGGCCACCCATCACATCGCTTTCGATGATGTTAAAGGCATAATCGATGGTAAATGTTGTATTTTCACCGCTCACCAGTGGCGCCGCCAGATCAACACGCATTTTGGTTCCTACAACAGTGTGGCGAAGGTCGCGACCATTCGCTGTGACAGAATTAATTTCAAAACCGAACTCGCGGTCTTCCTGCATCTGCATACGGCGAAGCTGACCCAGGCTCAGGCGTGCGGGGTTCGCATCAAAACCTTTTAGGCTGTCCGGCGCGCTATAAGTGGCCGTTCTATGCATCATACTGTCTTTGTTAAAGCGGTTCTGGTCCAGCTGGACCCAGACGAAGCGAAGCGTGTCAGGTGAATTGTTGTGATAGGTGATCTGCGTGGTGCCTGTGATGCGGTGATTTTCCTCATCCAGTGTTGCGTTAATCACATAGTCTGCCTGCTGCTGCCAATATTCATGGCCAGGTTCACCGCCCGCAGTACGGTAGGCGTTAGCCGTTGGCAGAATTTCATCAAGCTGTCGGAATTTATCTTTAAATGAACCTTTGGTTTGTTCGACTTGTGCCACCGCGACACTGCCCAAAGAAAGAACAAATGCGGCTAGTACAACAATTTTACGAAACATTGTTTTTCGCTCCCAATTTTATTTTATACGTAAAGAAGAAAATATAACGAGCCTCGTAAGTTCTGCCTAGTAAATAATGCACTTTTTTTTAGCTTTGCGGATGGCAGGAATCGTTATAAGCTAAGTGCCTTCAAAATAAAGAATAATAAGGGAGAGTTAAGATGAGTGATTATGACATCGTCATCGTCGGCGGGGGCGCCGCAGGAATTGCAACAGCATCAAGTCTACTGAAACGTCGTTTCTGGCTAAATATCGCTGTAATTGAACCAAAGGAAGAACACTATTATCAGCCGGGCTGGACCATGGTGGGCGCCGGGATTTTCAATATCGATGAAACCATCCGTACGCAAGAAAGCGTGATGCCCGATGCAGTTGACTTGATCAAGGACGAAGTAACAACCTTTGATCCCGATAACAACCGGGTTAATCTTAAATCTGGTGGTTCGGTTTCCTACAAATCCATGGTTGTGGCACCGGGGCTTAAGCTTAATCTTGGTGCGGTTGAGGGGCTTGAAGAAGCACTCGGTAAAAATGGCGTCACATCAAATTATATTCGTGAATGCGCGCCTTATACCTGGGAATGCGTACAAAACTTTAAAGGCGGTAAAGCGATCTTTACCCAGCCGCCGCTGCCGTTCAAATGCGCTGGCGCGCCGCAGAAAGCCATGTATCTTTCCTGCGATGAATGGCTGAAGAAGGGCGTGCTTGCGGACACGGATGTTGAATTTTGCAATGCCGGCCCGGCGCTATTTGGCGTTGCCGACTATATTCCGCCGCTGATGGAATGGGTGGAAAAATATGATGCGACCCTAAGCTTTGGTCACAATCTGGTTGCCGTAGACGGCGAACGAAAAGTGGCCACCTTCGCGGTTACGGACGGCGATGGGAACGTGAGCCGCGTTGAAAAACAGTTTGATATGCTTCATGTCTGTCCGCCACAATGCGCGCTTGATTTTATCGCGGACAGCCCTCTTGCCGCGGAAACTGGGTTCCTTGCGGTGGATATAAATACGCTGCAATCAACCAAATATCCGAACATATTTGGAGCAGGGGACACGGTCGCGACATTAAACGCAAAAACCGCCGCCGCCGCGCGGAAGCAAGCGGTTGTGGTCGCTGAAAATCTACTGGCACAGATGGACGGTGAGGAGCTTGGATCGCTCTACGAAGGGTATGGATCATGCCCGCTTACCGTCTCCAAAAGCAGAATTATCCTTGCAGAATTTGGATATGGCGGTAAAATAATGCCTACATTTCCAAACTGGGTGAATAACACCTTTAAAGCCACCCGCCGCGCGTGGGTCTTAAAAGCGGACATTTTGCCCCATGTATATTGGAATTATATGCTTAAAGGAAGGGAACTGTTCGCTGCATCAAAAAAGAACGAAAGCGAGCATCACTAGCTTAAGTGTTGGGGGCCAAGTTTAGTGTAGGGGAGAGAGAAAAGGGGCCGCCCACGAGGAAGGGGGCGACCCCTTTTTTTGTTGGTTTAAACACTCCTTCGTCATTCTGAATTTATTTCAGAATCTCTTTGCGGTTGATACAGGGATGAGATCCTGAAACAAGTTCAGGATGACCGTGTAAGTATTGTAACAAAAAAAGGCCCCGAAAACCGGAGCCTTTCTCATCAAATCTGTCGCACGTTCTTAAAGTGCGTCCATTGCCGCTTTCATTGCGTTCAGGGCACCTTTTAACTTATGACGGGTGGTCCCGAGGTTCATGCGCATGAAACCGGCACCGGTGATGCCGTAGTTTTCACCGGGGTTGATGTTAACGCCAGCTTTTTCGATGAAGAATTGCTTCATCACATCGCCGATGCGCGTATCACCCTCTGGTTCACCAAACTCTTCCGCCAATTTACGACAATCAAGCCACGCAAGATATGTCCCTTCATGGGTTTTATAGTCAATAAGCGGGAAGTTTTCTGCCGCAAAGCTTTCTAGATAATGGCAGTTACCATCAATATACGCCTGCATATCATCCATATATTGTGCGCCGTGCTTATAAGCGGCGTTACAGGCGATGGTTCCCATCGTATGCATAAGTCCGCGGTGATGAATGCCATCACGGATGATGCGGTCGATAAGGTCTTTATTTTTTGAATACATGTATGCTGTGCGGTGTGCTGCCAGGTTAAAGGACTTACTGGCGGATTTTTGTGTCACACTGTTCATGGCATATTCTTCGCCAAGGGATGCGTACGGTACATATGTCGCATGCTTGTTGACGAAATCGCAGTGAATTTCATCGGCTAGCACCAGCGCACCATATTGATTGGCGAGGTCCCCCAAACGGCGAAGCTGGTCCGCGGTCCAGCAGTTGCCGGTCGGGTTTTGCGGATTACACAGCACGATCGCCTTTGCGCCTTCCTGAAGCAGGCGTTCCGTATCCGCATAATCAAACTCATAGGTGCCATCGTCATTCAGGATCATTGGACTTTCGGCTAGTTCACAAAGAGATCCCGGAATAACACTGAAGAAACTTGAATAGTTTGGCGTATGCAAAATAACTTTATCGCCTGGATCACACCAGGTTACCAGCGCGCTTGTCACCCCATCCAGCACACCAAGGCAGTTGACCATCGCGTCGGGGTTAATATCTTCGTTATAGCGGGCTTTGTTCCAGTCGACGATATTCTGTTTATAATCCGCCGGTGGCGCTTCATAGCCCCAGTTATGATGATTAAGGCGTTTTTGCAGCGCTTGTGTGATTTGCGGCAGTGCACGAAAATCCATATCGGCAACGCCCATGGGAAAGGGGACGTCATGCGGGCGGTTCGCTTTACGGATCATATCCCATTTAAAATCGCCTGAGCCGATACGGTTGAATTCTTCGTCAAGATTATACGCCGTAGACATCTGCATCTGGCCTCTGCCAGCGGCTACAGCGGACGTGGCCGGTATTGCCGCAGCACCTGTCATAAAGGTGGCAGCGCCCGCGCCTTTCATAAACAGGCGGCGGTCAAGTTTTGAATTGGTCATAAAATATCACTCCCAGTTATAGATAAATATATATATGGCAAGGGGGCACCCTCGCGGAATTTATACCCGGATTGCTGATTATTATTTTTTTGGATTTTGGGCAATCGCAGTGAAAATGCAATATTGTAACAATGTTGTCAATGCTTACATCATATTAATATGACATTATAATGTTGGACGTTGGCATTTAAACGTCATTCTGAACCTAGCTATTTTTAAAAATGACGTTGGAGGACCGCTTTTCGTGTGGATGGTCGGAACCGATTTAGTAAGGCAAGCGACAAGTTGCTCCATCCTTACTCGTACCTTAGCGCCTTAATCGGATTTTGCCGCGCCACCGCATAGCTATTCCCCGCCACCGTCGCCCAGGCAATGAGCAGGGCTGTGAGCCCCGCGACCAGACAGAGCGCGATGATCACCAGATTTTCCATTCTGTATGCAAACCCTTCTAACCAGCCAGACATCACAATATATGCAATAGGCCATGCGATCATATTGGCAATCAGGACTGGTTTTGAAAATTGAAACACCAGCATGCGCACAATCTGCCATACTTCCGCGCCAAATACCTTGCGGATACCGATTTCTTTTGTACGGCGCTCCGCAGCGAATGCTGACAAACCATAAAGCCCAAGGCTGGCGATTAAAATTGCTAGCGATGAAAAGGCCGCAAACATGATGCCTTGACCTTGCTCGGTTTGGTATTGCTCAGCAAGAATTTCTTCTGCAAAGTCATAATCAAAAGGAACTGTTTGTACATTTTGAGACCATAAAGAGCTTGCTTGCGCGACCATTGATGCCGGGTCGCCTTGAAAGCGTATGGTGATAGCGTCCGCTGAATCGATGCGCAGTTCGTAAATTTCTTCCCTTAACGGACTGCGAAGATCATCAAAATGTACGTTTGGCACAACGCCAATGATCTCCAATTCCGCTTCAAGTTTTTCGGCATTTCGACCCACATTTTTGTAAATTATTTCACCGACCGCCTCTTCTGGAGTGGCAAAACCAAGTCGCCTTGCAGCCAATTGATTAATCATAATTGGCTTTGTTGTCGCAATACCCTGTCTAACGTCATCTGTGCTAATTTCTGTGTCACGGTTTTCGACATATTCTCGCCCTGCCAGGATGGGCACCTGGAGTGTTTTGAAAAATTCAAATCCGATGCGACGATAGCCAATCAGGTCTCTGTCATCTATTGCAGTGTCGGGCGTACGGACAAGCGCGTTATTTTGATCAGGAACCCCTGGGGCATAACGCGCCCAGGTGACATTTTCCACCTGTTCCATACGTCTTAGTTCATTTACCAGCACTGGTAGTTGTGGCCTTGTTTCCTCACGATTTAAATCGTGAATTATAAGGAGATTTTCGTCTTCATAGCCCAAATTCAGGGTTTTGGTATAGAAAATCTGTCCATAAACGACAGAGGTCGAGACAAAAAGGACAATCGAAATTGCAAACTGAAATACAACAAGTGCCGTTCGGAAATTTGCTGCGCCACGGGTTTCGTTAGATTGGTTGGCCTTTAGATTTTCAACGGGTCGAAAGCTGGAAAGCACAAATGCCGGATATGTTCCCGAAGCGACACCAACCGCAAGAGAGAGGACGATGATTTGAATAAAATCCCTTGAACCGTAATCAATGGCAATGTTCTTTAGCAGGATCTGATTATAAGCTGGGAGAGCGAGTTCGACGATTGCGAAGGCAATGAGTAGCCCGACCAAAGTAAAGAGAATGGATTCTCCTAAAAACTGAGTGATTAATTTAGTGCGCGATGCCCCAAGAACCTTTCGCATGGAAACTTCCTTGGCCCGCACTGTGGCCCGCGCGGTGCTTAAGTTCATAAAGTTGATACAGGCGATCACGAGTATAAGGAAGGCTACAGCGGAAAAGGTCAAAACTGTATTTATGTCGCCGGATTCACGGTGCTCGCCAAATCCCACTGCCTTTAAGTGCAAATCAGTCATATTCATGGCACGCACTGACATCATATCTGATGGTTTTATGTCATTATCCCCTTGATAGAGTGCTTCAGGCATGTTTCGATCTATGAATAGATCGAGCCGGTCATTGATGCTGTTGTGGTCGGCATCGGTTCTCAGGGCGTAATATAGGTGTGTTTTTGACCCAAACCAGGTTCGAAAGATGGAATCTCCCGCCCATGCTGGTTCATCAATAGCAACTAAGGCGGTAATATTAAGCTGGCTATTTGTTGGAAGATCTTCAATGACCGCACCAACCATATAATCCCGGCTGTATTCACTGAAACGAATGTTCATCACCTTGCCGATAGGATTATCGCTGCCAAAATATTTGATTGCAACGGATTGGTTCAAAATAATACTGCTGGTATCGTTAATTGCAGTTGTGATATTGCCGGCCAAAACGTTAAAATCAAAAATATTAATAACGTCTGGATCAGCAAAGCTGACATCTTCGAGAAATGCGTCTCCGTTTAAAACGACCGTGGGGCGTTCGCGACCAACTCGGGCGGCATATTCAATT
>JANQJN010000014.1 GCA_028281625.1 Emcibacteraceae bacterium
TGATTACGGTCAGCGATCATGCTTTGGAAGATCGGCGCGCTATTTTCTGGCGGCAGGTCCGTACGCTTGATACGAAGATCTACGATTTGAATACCAAGCGCCGTCGCTTCTACAGATACACTTTCACGGATACTATTAATGATTTCCACACGTTCACCGCTGAGTGCCGCATTAAGCAATTGAAGGGCGAATACTTCACGAATACTGGACGCTGCAATGGTTCTCAGGCGGTTTTCAGCACCAAGCTCTGTTCGAAGTGCCTGATAAAGACGGAGCGGATCATCGATTTTATACTCGAGAAACGCGTCCACATTCATTCGTTTCTGGTCAGACGTGAAGATCGTGTATTCTTCCATATCCAAAAGACGAATACGCTTATCAAAAACAACCACATTTTCCATCACTGGAATTTTAAAATGAAGACCGGAATCTTTCACTGTTCTTTGGTATTCACCAAATTTAAGAACGATTGCCTGTTCTGTTTCTTTGATCTGATATGTTGCGGTACTAAAGCCGATAAAAGCCAATCCAACAAACATCAGCGCAAATAATAGTTTCTTACTCATGACAAACTCCTTTATTGCCCACTGTTTGGTTGGTTGGATTGCGGCTGAGCACCACTTCTTCTGTTCAGCTCATTAAGCGGTAGATACGGCACAACACCACCGCCATCACCGTCGATGACGATTTTGTCAGTACCAGAAAGTACCTGCTGCATGGTATCCAGATAAAGTCTGCTGCGGGTCACATCCTTGGCTTTCACATATTCTGCAAGAATGGCTTCGAAACGCGATGCCTCGCCTTCGGCTTCGGCAATTACACGCTCTTTGTAAGCTTCCGCTTCCTGAAGCATTTTAGCAGCTTGACCA
Source organism: Emcibacteraceae bacterium (assembly GCA_028281625.1). Lineage (GTDB taxonomy): Bacteria > Pseudomonadota > Alphaproteobacteria > Sphingomonadales > Emcibacteraceae > Pseudemcibacter. Next base: position 870 of record JANQJN010000014.1, read on the forward strand.
CGGGCTTCCGGAACAATTCTGTTTTGTTCAAGAAGCGCAAGACTGATTGTTCTGTCACGGTCCGCTTCCGCCTTTTGCACATCGTTAAAGGCATCGGAAATTTCAACAGGCGGACGTACTTCATCAAGGTTTACCCGCACAACTTCAATCCCGGCCTCATAACTATCCAGAATTCGTTGGGTAATTTGCCTTACTTCTTCTTCAATACCCGCTTTGTCGCTGGTAATCACCCGCTCTACTTCGGTTTTGGCAACCACCTCACGCATGGCACTTTCGGCGATCGATTTCACACTTTCTGCTTTGTCTTTCAAGTTAAACTGGAAACTGTAAACGTCATTAATTTGCCAGAATACGGTAAATTGTGCGTCCACGATATTTTCGTCACCGGTAAGCATTTGACGCTCTTTTTCATTGGTAAAACCAATTGGCGTTTCGCGTTCTTGATCAGTATTTACGATTTCCACATTTTCAATCGGGCGGAAGTGAAAATGAATGCCAGGCTCGGATGTTTTAACAAACTTGCCAAAACGCATCACCACAGCTTCTTCACCAGCATTTACGGTATAGAAACAGGTAAACAGCCAGAAACCAAGAAGAGCTGCGACAAAAATACCGATGTTTCGGCCGCCACCAACGCTGGCACCACCACCGCCGCCACCGCCGCCGCCAAAGGCGTTTTTAAACTTATCCTGGCCTTTACGAATTAATTCATCGATGTCTGGCGGCTGGCCACCGCCGCCACCTTTCCTGGGGCCTTGCCCCCATGGTCCACGATCGCCACCACCATTATTTTGCCACGACATTGAAAGCTCCTCAAAAAAATCTCGGGAAAGCATGCCTATTCGGCACAATTCCCTTTAAAAATTGATACCCATATCTTATATGCTAACTACTGTTCCACTGCAATGAAGGAACAGATAATTGTTTTATAGGTAATAACGAAATGTCAGACGTCAAGCGCGAAACGCTCCTAGAAGCTCTAAAAACCGTCATTCACCCAAAATCCGGTAAGAATCTTGTTGAATTGGGCATGATTCAAGGCCTTGTAGTCAAGGATGGTGCTGTTGGATTCGCTCTAAATATTGATCCTTCCGAAGTGGATGAGATGGAAAAAGTCCGCCTCGCCTGCGATGATTTGCTGCTGCAGGTTTATGGTGTTGAGAAGGTAACGTCTGTGTTGACTGCGGAACGTGACGGGAAATCTGAGCCCCCAAAACCAGGTTTTGGGGAAAAAAGAACTTTTGGCGGACACGGCACACCGCCACCACAAGAAGGGCCAGCGGGCATTCCTGGCGTTAAGTATGTAATTGCGGTTGCCAGCGGCAAGGGTGGTGTTGGAAAATCAACAACGTCTATTAATCTGGCGCTGGCTTTTAGTAAACTTGGTCTCAAAGCCGGTATTTTTGATCTGGATATTTATGGTCCTAGCGTCCCCAGGTTAATGGGTATTCCGGACGCAAGACCGGAAAGTCTTGAAGATGGTAAAATAACACCGCTTAAAAATCATGATCTGGTCAGTATGTCAATTGGATATCTGATGGAAAAGGATGCTGCCACTATTTGGCGCGGCCCGATGGTCATGGGGGCGATCCAGCAAATGGTTCGCGATGTGAAGTGGGATCTATTTGGTCCGGTTGATATACTAGTACTTGACCTACCACCTGGAACGGGTGATGCGCAACTCACAATGGTGCAAAACATTAAGCTTGATGGTGCAGTGATCGTCTCTACACCGCAAGATCTGGCGCTCATCGACGCCCGCAAGGCGATAACCATGTTTGATAAAACCAACACGCGGGTTTTTGGAATACTTGAAAACATGAGCTACTTCATTTGCCCTCACTGCGGGGAACGAAGCAACATCTTCAGCCATGGTGGCGCACACCTCACAGCAGATGAAAAAGGCTTGGATTTTCTCGGCGCAATCCCGCTGGATATGGATATTCGTCAAACAGCGGACGAAGGCAACCCAATTGTGATCAGCCAGACGGAAAATCCGCTAACCAAAGCATATATTGAAATCGCTGACACTATTTTGGAAAAACTATAAAACACCAAGAAGATGAAGAGCCGCTCTGCCAACTTCTATCCGTTTTGGCGCGTCTTCGATGTTGTTCATATCAATATTGAGCGCGAAGGCATAGATATTACCGCTTCTCTTCACCCAGCCAACCCACCAGCCAATTCCAGGATCTGTTGCAGTTTGCCAGCCAGTTTTTGCGTGCAGTGACCAATTCGCGCCTTTTTCGATTTCAAGAATTTCCCCGGTCACTTGCTGATTTTCAATAGGGAACTCAAGCTTTTCCTGCGCGAGATTTGCAACAAACCCGGCTTGTTCGATGGCGCTGATTTCTAGCGGTCCATCCAGCCAGAAACGGTCAACAATGGGGCCAATATCCTGGTTTCCATAATTGAGCTTTTTAACATTTTCCTGCATTCGAGTATGGCCAATCCTGCGTGCAAGCTCCTGATAAATGGGAACATTGGAAATGACAATGGCGTCGCGCAGGGACATATCTTTTTCCCACGCTTTAATGAACTGCTCCCCACCGCCGTATGGCAGAATCTCGTCCACATCTTTTACTGCACCAGTGGATACACCAATAAGGCTGTTGGCAATTTTAAAGGTTGAGGCCGGAATATAGCGCTTGTTTGCCCGCTCACGATTAAATCCTGTAAGCGTGTCCGCACTTACATCATACAGGACAAAGGTCCCTGTCACGTCGGCGTCCGAAAAGATCTGTTCGATCTCTTTTTTTTCGATCCATTCTGCTGCGGTCACCAGCCGGACCGATAGTACAAAAAATAAAAATGCGTGAAGATAAATTTTAAAAGCCATGACGTAATTTCCTTTGAATGTAATCATGTGCTTGTAATTCGACATTATGGCTATTGTTAGAAACTACAGACTTTCTTCGAGGACACCCAGAATTTTAGACGCGGCGTCCGGAATATTGGTTCCAGGCCCAAAAATAGCGGAAACGCCAGCTTCATAAAGTTCATCATAATCCTGGGTCGGGATCACCCCGCCGGCCACCACCATTATGTCATCAGCACCTTCGCTCTTAAGCGCGTCTATCAGGTTTGGGATCAGAGTTTTGTGACCAGCCGCCTGGGATGATACACCAATTATATGGACATCATTTTCGATCGCCTCCCGCGCGGTTTCGGTAGGTGTTTGAAAAAGCGGCCCCACATCCACATCAAAACCAATGTCCGCAAATGCAGTCGCGATAATTTTTGCACCGCGATCGTGACCATCCTGGCCCATTTTAGCAACCAGTATGCGTGGACGGCGGCCTACTTTTTCAGCAAATTCTTCAACCTTTTTTTGAATATCCACGTAATCCTCATCCCCTTGATAAGCGCCACCATAAACACCAGAAATAGATTTTATCTCCGCACGGTGCCGGCCGAACACGCTTTCCATCGTATCGGAAATTTCACCAAGTGTAGCACGGGCACGGGCTGCTTCAACCGCTTTTTCAAGCAGATTATCAGATCCCTCCGCTGCTTGGGCTAGAGCTTCCAGCGCTGCATCACATTTTTCCTGATCACGGTTTTTCTTTACCTTCTCAAGCTTTTTGATCTGCGCCTTACGCACCGCGACATTATCGATTTTGAGGATGTTAATTTCCTCTTCTTCCTTAAGGCGGTGCTTGTTGACGCCCACAACAATTTCCTCTCCCCTATCAATGCGCGCCTGTTTGAGCGCTGCTGCTTTTTCAATATTAAGTTTTGGAAGGCCTTTTTCCACCGCCTTGGTCATGCCACCTATGTCTTCAATTTCAGAAATGATCTTCCAAGCTTCCTGTACCAATTCATTGGTGAGGCTTTCCACATAGTAAGACCCGCCTAACGGATCCACCACATTTGTCATGCCAGTTTCTTCCTGCAGGATAATTTGCGTGTTCCTCGCGATCCGCGCCGAAGCATCGGTAGGCAGTGC
>JANQJN010000027.1 GCA_028281625.1 Emcibacteraceae bacterium
GCAATTTTCCCAGCCCGGGCGAGATCCCGCGCGCCATCCACATGATCCAGGATCCATTTAATCTTGGTTCCTGAAAAATAAGGGTCAAGCAATAGCCCGGTTTTATGGCTTATTTCTGCTTCAAGTCCTTGATCTTTAAGGTTTTCACAATAATCAACCGTCCGTCTATCTTGCCAGACGATGGCGTTATAAAGCGGCTCACCGGTCTCCCGGTTCCATAGGATGGTGGTTTCGCGCTGATTGGTAATACCAATTCCCGCAATATCACCCGCAGAAAGGCTATTTTTTTCAAATACTTGCTTCGCACTGGAAAGCGTCGTCTGCCAGATTTCTTTTGGATTATGTTCCACCCAGCCAGAATGGGGAAAAATCTGATCAAACTCCTGTTGGGACGTATCAACCGGCGATATTTCCTCATCAAAAAGAATGGCCCGACTTGAAGTTGTTCCTTGATCAAATGAAAGTATATAAGTCATGATTAGATATTAGCACTATCAAGTTGTGGAAATAAATATATATATTTAAATATTAAATAATAATAGTTTATAGCATTATTTTAAAGTAATAAATTAAGTTAAAATTCCTCATGGGCGTATGTCCTTAAGGTTTCAATGAATTCGTTTCTAGGTTCAGATATCTGTAAGTGCTGAAAATCCGCGCCCGACATAAATTTTTCTAAATATGGCAGACTTTCATCAAGATCGTTTGTTCGTGGTCCTGGCAGCGTTCCAGCAATTAATTTGAACCCAAAGTCCGAATATAATTTTATTGCTCGATATCCGATAGGATGAGTGTGCAGGTAAATTGGATAGTCTTTTTGGGCGAACCGTTTCATGACCAAGGTCAGTAAAGCCCGACCTAAGCCCAGACTTTCATAACTTTTGAGGGTCTTAAACCAATGAATTGCCTGAAAACTGTCGTACGCTTTCCAGCTAGCGCAAGTGGAAACCGGTTTCCCGCTGCTATCGCAGGCAAATAGGGTGTTACGGTAAAACTGTTCGGTATCTCTGACATAAACATCTTGAAAGTACTTTACCATAATAAATTCATACTGTGCTGCCAATTCAGGCGTATCAAATGGAAATTTCTTCCAAGTGTCGATGTCCGCTTCTGTCACATTGCGGACAGTGTAGGGTTCAGGCAGTCCGGCAAATGCATTTGAATTTACCTTTTCACACACCATGAACAAATTTAAGTCTGGAATCTCTTCTTCTGTCATCACAATTGCTCTAAATAATAACTAAATTTTCCTGCGTATCTATGATTATAAAATGAAAGATATTTTAAAGTCTTATTATGTTAAATTAATCTTTTACCTGAACAATAGCTGTTACAGGATAGTGGTCGGATGGGTATTTTCCCTGATGATTGGTTCTGTCAATGGCTGCGTCAATTACATCCAAGGTATCGTCCGCAAATACATAGTCAATTTTTTCACCTGAATTATCGCCTTTAAAGCCATTGAAAGTACCAACTTCACGTGCCTCTGTGTTTATTTTCCGAAACGTATCGATCAACCCACCATTTTTAAGGGTTTCAATAGCCGGATTGCTTTCACCTGCATTGAAATCACCGGTAACAATCACCGGGTACTTATGGTCGCGCGCGGTGATCGCATTTAATAACTGCAGCGCTCCTTTTTCCCTAGAGTCCTGCGACCGGTGATCAAAGTGGGCGTTATATAGATAAAGTGACCTGTCTGACCTTATGTGCTTTAACTCTGCCCAAGTAACAATGCGCATAATGTCATTACCCCATCCTTTCGAGGGGCGCTCTGGAGTATCAGATAGCCAATAGGTATTTGTTTTTCGGGGGATAAACTCCTCTTTTTTATAAAGAATAGCCGAAAACTCATCTTCCCAGTTTCCTTCGCGGCTAACGCCAATAAAACCATAGCCGGGCAGGGCATCGGTAATTTCATCAAGCTGAAACTTTAGGACTTCCTGTAAACCAATCAAGTCGGAATCCGATGATTTCAAATACTCGATGACTTGTGCTTTGCGATTGTTCCAGTGGTTCTCACCATCATTTGCAGTGCCGTAACGGATATTAAAACTCATTACTGAAACCAAAGGTTCCATCACCGTCTGAGCAAGCGATGCAGAGGTGGAAATTAGCAAAAATATAAGCAATTTAGTTATATATTTCATAGAGTTCCCGCATTATCTTCCTCACTTAATCTTTACATTAAGCCATTGAGGATGCAAACGAAACAACATATTAGTGAGGTAGGTTAGTTTACTTCACCACCATGTTCAAGCCAATGAGCAGCATCAGAAGGGCGGCCCAACTTGAGCCGCCCGTTTACACGTTGAATGATAATGTATGCTACTCGCTGTCCAACTCCATCAGCATGGTTTCTACCGCTTTTTCAAGCTGAACGTCGCGACCGGCAGTAACGCTTGCCGGATCGGCATAGATAATCACATCCGGATAGTCGGTTTGGCGTTCAAGAAAATTACCTTCGCTGTCATAAATGCCAAGGGGAGGTGTTCCAGCACGGATATCACCGGAGGCCGTGGTTTCCCACCCGGCATAGCTACAGGTTCCGGTGACCGGCGTTCCTACAACTGTGCTGACATCAAGGTTTAGCCACGCGGCGGTAAAGCAGGATCCGTCGGAATAGGCGCCCTGATTAACAAGCGCGATAGAAGGTTTAACCCATTCGGTGAGTGGCTCTCCCTGTGCAACACGTCCATTAGGCACGTTCCACATATATTGTTTACCCGAAAAGAGCTGCACAAGCCAATCCACCAGGTCCCCGCCGCCATTATCGCGCACATCGATGATGATCGCTTCTTTGGTATAATGACGCCCGAACAGGTCGCGATATACTCTGCGGTAACTATTGTCAGACATATTCGGCACATAAACGTAGCCCAGACGACCATTTGATAGCTCCTCAACCAGATCATGACGAGAAAGCACCCATTGTTCACGTAACCATGCGCGTTCCTCATTTTGGGATACGGGTTCCACGACCACATCAAATTCGCCCATATCATCACTTAAGGTCAATCGAGTTCTTTTACCTGCGGTTTCAAGCATAAGCTGATAATAGTTACTGTCAGCACCCACACGATTATCATTAATGGCAATTATACGGTTGCCCGCAGCTGCGCGGTCACTGGCTTTGCTTAACGGGCCAGCTTGAAGTAGGTCAGCAATCAACACGCCAGGACCATTTGTGTCTGCATGATCTAGTATGGCGCCTACGGTACCAGTATTTGCTACCGGATTGCCCAGGTAACGACTATTTGCGTGAGATACGTCCAGCTCACCAGTGAGTTCAGCCAGTAGCTCAGAAAAATCACGACTGTTGTTAATCGCAGCTACTTTCCTTGCATATTCACCGTACATCTGATCCCATTTTGCTTCCTCCAGGACAGCAGGATTATAAATACGGTCCTTTGTGACTTGCCAGAGGTGATATAGCATGGCTTCACGTTCAGCATGTGCGTCAAGCGCCATGGTGCCATTTGCTGTAACTGGCGAGGCCTTTCCGCCTTCAAGGACAATTTTCTGCAGCTTACCATCGGCAAGGACAATGGCGTGTTTCCAGTCTGATGTGATTTCCATGCCGGCAAAACCGGCATCAAGCTTTGCAAGAACTTTGGTATTTTCTTCACGGAAGTCATGAACCCAAAGATCATATCCAGATTCAAATCTAGCAAGATAATAGAGCTTTGAAGCATCTTCATTGAGCGCAAAATCAGAAAGACGCGATGAATGTATGGTTAGTCTTGCCTGTCTTTCAATCGCGTTGTCGCGATCAATGGTAACAGTTGGAACCTCCTGTTCTTCGTCGTTCTCAGCTTCTTCGTCATCCTCATCATCATCTTTTTTGTCAGCTTCTTCGTCAAGGGCGACTTGCTCCTTATTACGGCGAAAATGATCCCACGCATCCTGGGTCAGAAACTGCGCATAGACATCCATGTCGGAACCATGGCCACCGTGATCGCGGCGCCCGTAGCGGTCCGTCGCCCAGCTTATGATGCCGCCTTTCTTATGCCATTTTGGGCCGCCGTCACTGTAACCGGATTGACTGATATCCAGAAGTTCACCGGTACCGTCAGCCGCAACTATGGCGACATTGGTAAAGAACAGACGACCATTGGCCGCCATATCAACGGCAATCCACTTGCTATCTGGTGACCAAGTGGTCGTGATGGCACCAACCCCCATGAAAGAATAATTAAGTTCCGCACTTAAAATGCTATGCGATTGTCCGCTTTCGATGTCAAACACGCGCACCTCATCCCAATCGTTCGTATAGACTATCTGTTTTCCATCGGGTGAGGCTATTGGATTGAAGACTGAATTATCGGCTTCAATCAATTTTTCTTCGCTGAGCTTGGTAGACACATAAAAATGTGCTTCATCCTCAAGGGCGAGAGAGGTTTTATAGATCTGCCAGTGATCCATCCGTTCCGACGCGTAAAGAAGACCGCGACCATCAGGCATAAAAGTGACATTGCGCTCAAGTCCTGGCGTGTCGGTAATTTGTTTTGTTGTTCCAAATTCTGTTGCAGTAACAAACACATTTCCACGGGCGATATAAGCGATTTCCTTACCGTCAGGAGAGACGGCAAATTCACTGATATCACTACCTGCCGGGATCTGGTTTGTAAGCGCTCCCTGAGAATTGGTCATAATATTGATTTCAAGCTCACGCGGTTGCTCGCCGGCATTACCAACATAAACAGTCCCGAAGTAATTATAGGCATAGCGACCGTTATCCGCAGCGGACAGGTCCCGCACAGCATGTAGATCATGGAAGCTAATCTGTGTTGCGCTCTCTTCACCTGCAGAAAGCGTCTGGTGCCAGACATTTACCGTACCAGCACGATCACTCAGGAAGTAGAAACCATCCTGATCACCTGACCATGCAGCTGTCGTATCATTCCATTTGTTAGTGGTTAATTGCTGAAAGGTGCCCCCAGACGGGTTTGCCAACCACAGATCGCGCGCAAACGGAGAATCGTCATGTTTTCTAAAAAATTGCTCCAATCCCGGATCATTGGTGTAAATAAGCGTTTCACCGTTCGCACTCCACTTGGCCTGATTAGCAACGATAGGAAGGACTTGTGTTGGTGTTCCGCCTGTAACCGGTACCTGATACAGTTCAGGGTCGCGTCTGCCGGGATCTTCACTGGCATTGAGCTTATCATAACGGGAAGAAGCAAATAGTACACTTGAACCATCTGGTGAAAAATCCGAAGGAATATCGTCGCCGGAATGATACGTAAGGCGCTTGACCTCACCACCGGAAGCGGGGAGGAGGAAGATATCCATATTTCCGTTCCGGTCACTGGCAAAGGCGATCCAGTTTCCATCCGGCGACCAAATCGGGGTTCCTTCCCAGGACGGCGAAGATGTCAAGGGCATCGCCGTGCCGCCATCGGCAGATACAGAATAAATATCACCCATATGGGTGAATAAAACTGTCTGACCATCCGGTGATATAGCAACATCACGGTGCCATGTATCCTGCTGCGCAATGGCTGCGCTATATGTTGAGATCAGTATTAAAGTAAAAAATTGCATGAAACGCATTGTGTGATCCTTTGTAACTTCCCTTGGGATTTGGCTATATGGATTTCTTCTTATGATGTTAGAAAATAAATTCCAATTCCCCATTAAATTCTGCTTAACACAGCTAATCCCCAAAAGCAATTTAGCGACGCATTGTTATAAATGCGCTTTAGCTGCCTATGCTATAAGGAACCAAAGTGCTCATTCACTTGTGAGTGGAGGAGTTTTCATTGTGCCCAATCATTTTGAAAACGAGCATAAATGAAAAATCCTGATCCATTTGTTAACTGAAAATTTTTAGAACAATAATCTATACGCAATAACTATAATCAAAATCAAAAATGCCACATACACAGCCATCATTCCAAAAGTGACGATTGCTGTCATCACCTTTGGCACATATTTCATTATAGCTTTTCTGAAAACTATGGCGATTATGACTGGTGCCAAAACAGCTATCAAATTAAACCAGGTAGGATCTGCCTCGCCATCAGCTCTATTTATAATCCCAAAACTTTGTCCAATAAGTATTGCCGTAACCATCCAGGTAATCCAGAACCAGACAAAAGCCAGGTATTTGTTTCCCGCTAACCACAAAAACAGTTTGGCTATTCCTTCGCCTGCTTTTTCAGATGCTTCACGAGTTTTAGGGTTTGGCTTTGAATAATACTGAATGGGATTGCATTTGGTACAAGTGCGCGAAGTTTCGCAGAAAGTATTCCCACATATTTCGCACGCCATCACGCTCTCCCCGAAAACAATCATTATATAGAGGAGAAAGCCTACTAGAGATTTCGAATGATATCAAATGATAATCTGCTTTAAATTAATGCTTTAATCCAGTGCACGAGCGCTCAGTTAAATCAGATTAAGGTGGGTTAGTTAAACAAACGTCCGCTTCTGCCGATTACAGATAGGAATGCTAGGCATCTCTCTCTGTCCGTTTCCATTCTTTTTCACGGTTTTTGAAAAAACCGAAATAGAGCGGGATTTTGGCTAAAATATAGAAGGGAATGGCGACCAGTTCGGAAAGTGACAGATATTTTCGCCCATATACTGCCCAGGCGACCAATGACCAAAAGATAAAGACGCACAGCAGTGTCAAGCTCCAGAAAAGATAATGCGCATCACCCATTGATGTTACAGTCAGCACAGAGAGTGCAAAAAAACCAACCAATGTCATGGTAAGCAACGATAACGGCAATATGGCAAGATCAATGGCAAACATGATTGTAGGAACATTTAAGCGCACAATCCCTTTAAAAAACATCGGTAGCGCTTCAGTAAATATACTATACAAATGACCATGTTCCCAGCGCGTGCGCTGGCTTTTGATCGCGTCTTCGTCACTGGGGAAGGTGCTATTAACAGTGGCATATGGATAAAACATCGCGCCTTTGCCTGCTGAGACCAGATCAATACCGAATTTCATATCCTCAACAATATTCGCGCTTGCAAGTTTCGCTTCACTTATGAGGGTCCAGGGAAACGCCATACCGGTTCCGGTTAACTGACAGGGTAGACCCAATGTTTTTAATCCCATGGGCCGGACATAGTTTTTGACATAAAAGGCAAAGGCCGCCACCTTTTGTTTGAGGCTGGTATCTTCCGGATTATCCATAAGGTTAAGAGCCTGGACCGGCCGCTTAGACATATATGCCTGCTGCGCCAAGCGCTTCATGCTATCATTTTCGGTCACACAGTCCGCATCAAGGATCATCACCACGTCTGGTGGATCCGACTTTAAATGCGAAATACCGAAGTCAAGTGCAAATCCTTTACCACGATTATCGCCGTCCGTTCGTTCGATGACATTTGCACCAGCGTCCCGCGCGATGATTGCCGTATCATCGTTGCAGTTATCAGCAATGACAAGTACTTGCCCGTCAAACTTCTGAATAAGATCTTTAATGGTTGCAGCGATCACACACGCTTCGTTATGGGCAGGAATGAGGACTGTGCTGCGCGGTCGTGCATCTGATGCGGAAGAGGGGGCCTTGCTGCCAAAAAAGGAACAGAAAATTTCAAGAGCAAACAGGCCCGTGGTTACAGTTAAAAATCCAAAAATTGAATATCCTATGATATCAACAATGATCATTGTTTGTCCTGAGCCGCACTCACAAAATGACGCTTTAGCTTCGCGGCTTCTGTTTCAATGTTGTGGCGTTCTTTGACGCGTGTGTGCGCCTTTTCACCCATTGCGTCCAGTTCCACAGTGGTTGTCGTTAGCGCCTTACTCATGGCGCGGGTAAGACCATCCACATCGGCTGCGGTTACCAGCCAGCCATTTTCACCATCAATAACAAGTTCAGGAATACCGGCAATATAGGTTGTGATCGGTGGGCGGCGCAGGGCCATGGCTTCCATAATCACAACGGGTAAACCTTCGGCGAAGCTAGGAAGCACCATGGCTCGCGCCTTGATCAGTTCCTGTTTTACCTCATCGCTGGACATCCAACCTGTTATGGTCACGTTGCCTTCAAGGTCGTGCGCGGCCATATACTGTTCAAGATCGCGGCGCATTGGACCATCACCCACGAGGGTTAGGTGAAAGTCTTTACCTTGTTTTTTAAGCTCGTTTGCCGCCCGAAGCAGGATTAATTGGCCCTTTTGTTCACAAAGGCGTCCTACACATACGAAATTTGGCGCGTCCGGCGCCGGAATATGCGGCTCACCAAAATAACTTTCTTCAAGGCCGCAATGAACAATCTTCACCTTGTCCCAGTATTTTTCTTCGATTTGCCTGAAAAGCTGGCTTTTACCAAATGAACTGATGGCCGCAACAAAGGTGCTTTCTTCAATCTTGCGGGCGATCGATAAGAATTCTGGCTTATCAAATTCTTCCGGGCCGTGGACCGTAAAGCTAAAAGGGGTACCAGTTAACATTTTAACCAGCAGCGCCAGAGTCGCAGAATTGGTACCGAAGTGTGCGTGAATATGATCCACGGCGTCTTGCCTGACCCAGTTCGCCACTACGCACGCTTCAACAAAGTAAAAAATATGATTAAGCACTCCGCGGTCAGAGCGCATCCCCATCTTTATCGCCGAAAAAAAGGCCTTTATAAAACGGATCGGACTGAACAGCAGTGTCTTAAACACCATTAGCAGAATGCCAACTTTTGAGTCATTGAGCAGCCCACGGGTTTTGCCATGTTCTTCAATATCGCCGGGATCCACCAGATCCTTCAGGTTTGAACGAACCGCATAACGGGCAATTTCAAGGCCATTTTTTTCAAGTGATTGAATTTCACGGCGAATGAAACTATGGCTTACGCTAGGATACTGATTTACGAGATAGGCGATTTTCATCGTCAAGTCTTCCCCGGGGATACGGTTATTATGCCCGTTCACTTTATGGTTTACGTCTGACTATATCAATACGTCATTTGGGTGAAGATAATATTAATCGGAAAGGGGTTATTTTTTACCATTTCTTGCAAGATATGAGAGCGCGAAATAGCTTCCCGCCATGCCAACAATCAAAATTGCAATGGTATATTTATCCCGGTGCGGTGTTTCAGGGATCCAGACTTCTTGTTTTTCAAAGTAATAAAGCACGAAACAGGCAACCAGCGCCGGCACCATTCCAATGGCAAATTTAAGATACTGTTTTACTTTTGAACTATCCGACTTTGACATGATTTGCCCTTTGCTCCATCTTATATTTCTAAAATACTATCATGATTTATCGCAATAGTATATAATGTGATCACAAAATATATATAAGAGGGTACAAATGAGTGATACTGCAGGGACTATATTTAAGAACAGGTGGCTTAACGGCTGGAAACTCTTTTCTATTGTTTCCATTCCGATTTGTGCGCTTGTTCTTTACGAAATGACCAAAGTGGATATGGCGACCGGGCAGGGGGTATCCCACATGATCGGCTATTCTGTGCGCTTCGCGGTGCCGATTATTTTCATTGTGGCGGCGGCTTCCGCGGTTAACACTCTTTTTCCCAGCGGTTTTTCAAAATGGTATCTTAGGAACCGAAAATACATCGGCCTCACATTCGCAGTTGCCATGGCGTGGCAGGGGCTCTTTATCTTTATAATTTCAACCTTTACCCGCGACTATTATTTTGAAGAAGTATATTTTTTCCGTGATGAACTGGAAGGCAGTATTGGTTATATATTCCTTGTTGGAATGATCGTTACATCTTTTGTATTCGCCAAAAAGCACACAAATCCTTATCAGTGGAAACTGATCCAGAAGGGCGGCCTTTATTTTCTTTGGGCTTATGCCTTCAGCGTATATTGGTGGAACCTGTTTTACTATCCACTGCAGGATGCCGCACGCGTTCCAGAAGTGCATGATTATATTTTCTATTGGATGGGATTTGGCGCATTCGCGCTTCGGATTGCCGCATGGGGCAAACAACGCCAAACTCTGCTTACCGCGCGGGAACAAACTGTTCCTGTACTATACAAATTGGCCGGGGTTCTTTTCATCTTCAGTGGTCTTGTTGCTTCCGCCACCGGTCTAAGCTGGCAGGAAACAACCAATGCATTCCTTATGGCACCGGCTTGGTCAGCGGAACTTGAACTTTGGGTGCCGTTCTGGCCGTTTACGCCGTTTCTGCCGCTGATGGCGATGGCAGTTGGGACATGGCTATATACTATGGCTAAAGCAGAAACGCAGCGGGCAGCCTCAGCAGCAGAGTAAAACTGCGCCGTTTAGACAGCCAAGTCTACACTCGTTACTTGTTTGTCAAAATATTGTGCGGTAATGTAAGTGCGTAAAAGTTACTGGTAAAAAAACAAACTGGGGGATCCATGAAAAAATTATTCGCTTGTGCTGCAATTTTTACAATTGCATCAGTATCCATTATTTCACACTCTAATAGCCAAGAAGTTGTTGGCGGTAGCGTGGTTTACACCGAACCTGAAGTTTCCGATACATGGCAAATTGAAACACCCGTTTCATTGTCCGAAGATCTTGTCTTATTCACTCAGATTGAATCCATAAGGCAATCTGCTGTTAAACTGGAAAATACATGGAACTTCGGGGAAGGTGATAAATCAATTGTCATTACACCTGAAGACCCTGTTACATGGTTCTCAACGGCAAAAGGACCAGTGGCATGCTTTTCTACCTTCAAAAATGGAATCAGAATAGCATGCTTTAAAGACAAGGAAATGGATGGCTCTTTTGATGAAGTTGGCTATACTTTTCATGAAGATGATCCTGCACTGGAAACGCTCGATCAAGCCCTTAGATATTCAGAAACACAGTTAAAAGATGAAGATGACAAATTTGGCGTCGATGTCGTTAAATATAAAGACAGAATAATCGTTACAGATATTTCAAGACGTTCAATCACACTTGAAAGCCAAAGAGCGGATGCCAAGGACACTGAAGAAGAGCAAGATTTTGGACGCCTTCGGGATGGCCGAAAGAAAATTAACATCCGCGACCTGCCGACCACTGTCGAAATTAATGGATTAACGATTGAAATGAGTAAAGACCAGGATGATCAACTGACTGCCAGTGTCAATGGTTACTATAAACCGTCAATGAGCTTGGTCGCTGGAGAACCAGGCTATAGCTTGCGCGGAGGAAAAATTACAACAACATTTGGCGTCATTCAGTAACACAAAGAATTCATTGTGATATTACGCAAGTACCAATTTTGAGAATGTTTAAAAGTGGCTCCCCGAGCAGGACTCGAACCTGCGACAAATAGATTAACAGTCTACTGCTCTACCAACTGAGCTATCGGGGATCGTCGATCACTTTTTAACGGCGGATGCCGATTTGGTTGGCATCTTATACAGCCACTTTTTTGGCTTGCCAATAGAAAAAATCATTTTTTTTAGAATGGCTGATTTTGGCGAAAAAAAAAGTTAAAATTGATCGAATTCTTTAACTGAATTTTTGTCCTTTTTTGATAGCCTTAGTCCCGTGAAATTTTATGAGGGAAAATTTCTGTTTTATGTCAACGTTTAAGTCAGAATCGCACGTGAAGTAGATGTTAAAGTTAGTCAGTAAATTATTTAAATCCGAGCCTAAACAGAGCCGAAAAAAAACCAGACCGAAACTCAAGAAGAAAACCGCACTGGAAACTCCACAACCAGCGGCAGTCCACGTCACGGCTGAGGATATTTTGGCCGGGAAGGGGCTCTTCTGGGGGCGAACTCCATATTATCCCGAAATGGGAAACGCGTACCGCAAACTGATGCAACGGCTTAAAATTGATAATCAACGCGCTATTAAAGTGGCGGAGCCGTCCTGCGGCGCCGATATGTGCACACTCGCTGGTGGCAGCGGTCCGATGATTGATTTTACCTGTTCGGACGAAAATGCCGCTCTTGTGGATAAAAACATTATTAAAATGGGCCTTGGAAGTAAGATAGACCGTGTAAGCGACTGCGCAGCCGCATCACGAAGCTATTTCGCCCACATCACATCTTTTTATCCTGAGAATGTTAACGACGCCGATCTTGATTGGGATACACTTGGTGATACGACCGCACCAGGCGGCTACGTGATCATTTCCAAAATGGTGACCGCACGGGGAGAGTTCCAAAAACCAAAGCCATCGGAAAAAATCTCTGATACCAATGAGTTTTACTTTTATAATTTAATTGATCATTCTATTGAATGGGTCGAAACGATTGAGAAACGCCTTAAAATCATCCAGGACAGTGATCCGGATAATTTTTCAAATGTGAGCAAGCCAGTGACATCCGCATTCAAGATGGAAGTGACAGAATGGATCGTCCTGCTGCAAAGGTTAAAAGCAGGCGAAATCAAAGTCATGTCCGTGATTTACAAACATGATGATGTTTAAGATTAGAAATTACCAGCTTTTACCGCCACTATCGATATATCGTCTTCTTCTTTCTTCGAGGTCATCAACGGCCGCCTGTCTTTCCTCATCACGTATTATCATTCTCTCGTAAGGGGTTGGCAGCCGTACACCGGGCATCATAAACAGGGCAAACAGGCCCATAATCAAAATTCCAAAGACAAGCTGGCTAAATAAAATATATTGGTTCCAAGCCAACCAGAACCGATCACTCCCGATTTCCAGAAATATTGAAAAACCCCAGTGATAAGACATATGAATAACTGCACCCACGCCAAAGATAGCTAGTCCGGACAAGGAAAGAATTAAGGAAATCGCACTAAGTCCAACCACAAACTCGCGGACGGCCGGTGGTTTTCCGATCACACTGCTTATCAGGATCAAACCAACTAATGTATAGAAAAATTCGCTATACAGACTATAAACAACAACAAAATACAAAATGGTTATGGTTGAGCAAATACTAAGAAGCCATATCAAGACCGGTTTCCAATTTTCAATGAGCCATTCACCAAGCGCGATGGTGCTTTGTAACAGAAAAACGAACCACCCGATTATAAAGGCACCAATAATCAGTGCGAACGCGAAATAGGACCAGGAGCCACCGGGACCAACAAAAAAAGACCCGATCCAAAGCGCCACAGTGCCAAGAAGCAGCCAGATAACCCAAATATGATCTTCTGCTACTTTCAAGCAGATATAAATGCTGGCTATCACAAACGTGATGCCACCAATTATTTGCAAAACAAGTAATCCGCTTTCAGTCATTTTCCCCAAGGTCTTTCAATGCAATGGCTAACGAAAGCATTGTGCAGGTGAATGACCAAATTTGCAAGTGGAGTAGGTGTTTAAGTTTTAGCTCGTCCTGGTAACAAGGTTTTAGGAATAAACATATGGATGTTTCTATGGCGGAACCGCATGGTGATACGTAAAAAATTTACCATAATATATATTATGCGAATTATATATGGATAAGACGCTGAACATAAACACTATAGTTCCGCGCCCTATCCTCTAAATTATTACACCATATGTGGATCGTGAGTTCTGATATCAAAGCCGAATGCCTTGGCGTCTTCCATTACGACCTCAAGGTCAACCTCCGCGGCTTCGGCAATTTTCTTAAGTTCGAAGTCAGATAGATCTTCATTTTTCTTGATGTTACTGCGCACATAATGATCCCGCTCAGCGATGAATTTAACGGTCTGGTCATTTAGGAACATGGGTCCTCTCCTATTGGTTTGATGGTTCGTCATATTGCTTATTCATTGATTATAAGTGCGAGAGACGCCCGATCCTTGACCTAGGTCAGGTTTTAGGTTTTTTGGCCGCTGTAGTGCCCTGGAATGCGGAAATTAACTAGCCAAGTTTTGGAAGATGCTTTGAGGCGCGTTCAACAAGCGAACGGATTTCAGGATCATTCACTTGATCCATCGATCTGATTTTTATATGGCGAAGCGCTTTTCCTGATCCTTCCATATGGCCACCGGGATCGTCAAGATCGGCGCCATACATGAAACCGAGATTTACATGTGCCTTGAGCGGAGCAACGTAACAGAAATGTTCGCTCATTTTCTTTTCACCAATGCCATAGCCGGCTATTTGCTGATTGGGCCAGTTTACTTCTGTAATACCCGGCATCACGTCACTGAGGAGCGCACGAAGGCCGTTTGCCAGTGCTGTCACCTCGTCGGTCTTTCCCGCGACAATATCGTCAAATGTAGAGCCATTGTCGGCAACATTAATATCTGCCATGTCTATTCCGCCTGATCGATTGATATAGGTAACATAACCTCGAAACAGGCGCCCTTCTCGCTGTCCCCAAGACTGATCGAGCCATTATGCGCTTCCAGGATCGATTTGACAATACCAAGCCCAAGTCCGGTACCGCCATTTTCCCGTTTTGTGGTAAAGAAACTGTCGAAGATTTTTTCGCGGTTTGCCGCTGAAATTCCATCACCATCGTCCTGAATGATCAAGGTAACAAATCCATAGTGTTCTACCGTGGTTACATGGATATTTGACGCACCATTTTGCATGGCATTGTCAAAAATATTGATTAATATGGTTTCAAGATTTTCCTTCGCCAGCAAAACAGAATAATCTCTATTTGAATTAAATTTTACTTTTATTTTTAAATCATTATATCGTTCTTTTAATGTTTTAAGTGAAGTTATAAGTGATGAATTTTCGTTATCCGGCTTCATATTATCGGCTTTAGCCATTTCAAGAAGCCGATTGATCAAACGCTTAAGTCGATCACTATCAATTATGATGTTGGAAAGGAATTTTTGTTTCTTATCTGCGTCCATATCGTCAATGTGCTCAAGAAGCAGTTCCGCGGAGCCCTGTATGGACGTTATAGGCGTTTTAAATTCGTGAGAAACGGACAAGGCAAATTCGCGAATATAATGAGCGCGGTTGTTTAAGGAATAAGCCATATTGGAAAAGCTTTCTGACAAAAGCTCAATTTCCTTTACCCCCGGTGAGGTCATTGGTTCGATCGCTTCCTGCTCTCCTTCTGTGAAGCGTTTTACGCGGTCAATAAGACGGTATAGCGGTTTTGAGACCGTATAAGACGTGAGCAGCGCCAGAAGAAGGGTTACCCCAAGTAAGCTGAGGCCAATCAGGGTCATATTTTCCTTGTTATCATAGATATGCTTTAAGATATTCTGCGGCGTGCGCGACAGATAAACCACTCCCCATATACGTTCATTTTCAATGATGGGAAATGCAACAAAAAGCCGAACACCCGTCCCGCGGCTTAAAGATGCCAGCGCCGGTGGTGGTTCGTCAGAAATACGTTCACGCATCAGACTGGTATAATCTCCCGCTAGCGCACCCGCTATTTCTGGAAGAAGCGAAAAATTAAGACCAATTTCATTACGCCCAGCGATGGCAACGCCGTTATAATCAAGAATTTTAATGCCAGAGAGCGTTGTTTTCTGCGCTTCTACGATGATTGGCAGCATTTTTTCACCTGCCCGTCGGGCGACCCTATTCTGGACAATGACCATATTTTCATCTGCAAAATTTTCTTCAGCTGCCAAAAGTGCATCACTGATGCTGAGTGAAGGTGTCCGGGCAAGTTCCTCTACATCAATCACATCTACAGATACGGCGTTGTCAAGGGCTGTTCGAGCTCGAACACGACTACCGGTTACAATGAGCGCGTCTTCCTCATTGCTACCCGTCACACCGCCTAGCTCAGTTTCCGGTACAGCCGGGGCAGCAGCAAAGCTGTCTAGCCTTGATGGCTCACCCGCCGGGGCGTCGGGCTGCGCAAAAATCTCATCGAGAGATAAATCAAAGGCAAGGTCCGTATTTAGCTCCGGCAGATTTAAAAGCCGCCCTGAATTTGCTTCAGCAAGCATAGTTGCTGGTGAGGAAGGCATCAAATCCGGACCCAACCCCTCTTCCGGTAAAAATCCGTCTGGTCGCGGCGGATAAATGTCGCCACTAAAAAGATCAGCCTGAGGGGCAATCGGTGTATAATACTCTACACTTTCTTTTGCCGCCAAGGCCAGCGGTGAAGCGAGCGGCATGCCATAATCCAAACTGACGCCGTCCATTTCAGCCTTCACATATTCAATATAAATAGCGGAAAATACCGCCGCCTGTGAAATCAGTTCGGATTCCGTTTGCTTAACCAACTGGTTTTCATAAAACCGGAAGAAAATCACTCCAAAAAGCGGTAAAAAAAGCACAGTCAGATTCACAAACAGAAAAATGCTGCGAAGTCTAAAGCGGGCTTTTGTGTTATCTTTCATGAACTTAGCCTGTATCCAACGCCATGCACAGTCGTAATTACCTCCGCACATCCGATATGCGCAAATTTTTGTCTGATATGGCGAATGTGGCTGTCAATAGTGCGGTCGGAGACGTGAATATCATGGGCGTAGGCCATATCCATGATCTGATCACGACTATAAACCATTTCTGGGTATCTAATCATACCAGCTAGAATGGAAAATTCTGTCGCAGTCAGGCTGAGTTCACTTCCGTTCCAGCTGGCTATATGCTTACCCGGTTCGATCACCAGGCCCCCTGCCCGATATGACTCGCCAATATGATTATTTTCAACTTTGGGATGGGTTCGTTTCAAAATGGCCTTGATCCGTGCAATCAGTTCACGGGGGCTAAAGGGTTTGGTCAGGTAGTCATCAGCACCAATTTCAAGGCCGACAATACGGTCGATTTCCTCGTCACGGCTGGAAAGAAACAAAATCGGCACTTCTGAAGTCTTTCTGATTTCACGGCAAACATCAAGGCCGTCCATTTCCGGCATGCTGATGTCCAGCACAATGAGTTGATGGCGATTTTCATCAAATTTCGCCATCGCGTTGTCCCCATCTGTGGCTTCATCGGTTTCCATTCCTGCTTTTTCAAGAGCGAATGTTACCACTTCGCGAATATGCGGATCATCATCAACTACAAGAATATGTCTTGGCATCGCGTGTCTTCCGTTAAGTACTTTATTACAATAGATAAAATCGGCACACATAGTCAATCGACTTAATTGTCATACCGCCAGTAAGACGGATCATAAACGCTCTGAAACCGGTTTCTGAGGTCGGCCTGGTTCAGCTTTTTTTGAAGACGGTGATCGCGATAAGTCCAGGAGCGCCAATTTTTACGTTGCAATTCATAGTAAGGAAGCATATCCCTCATGAAATTCCGCGCTTGCCGCTTATCCATATTGCTAAATCTGTCATCATTTACGACCTTCTCAAAGACCAAGAATGCTTCGCCAGTATCACTAAAATATCTTAAATACTCAAGGTCCAGTAGCGTACCTTCACCTGTAACCTGTTTTGAATGCATGTAGTTATAGTTGGCTATAAATGAGGCATAATTTGGAAAACTGGCGAGATAAAGTATGCTGAAAAGCATTATAATAATTCGATTGAGCATCCAGTTTTCATTTCTTCTATAATGAAGGCGCAGAATAAGGATCAATAGCCCACCCGCCACGAGCAGCATCCAGATCAGTGCGGCAATCCTTAAATAAGTTAGCGAATAATGCTCCACATACAGCACGGTTCTGAACATGGATGAAAAAACCAGCAGTATGTTCTGTGCGAGCCACAGATATATCAGTTTCTTAACCAATGGGTGTGACGACACTTCTTCACCGGCTCGATTAGTGAGCATAACAAAAATTCCGGCAAGAAGTGCGGTAACGATAAGCGGATAAGCGCCCTTATGGGCATATTCGGCGTAAGTGATGCCTTCGGGTAATGACCATCCACCCCATAAATACATAACATCACTAACCGTTTGAAATAAAAAGATAATATTAAAGGCAACGAGAGACCTTATCACGGCATCTTTGGTAAAGAAAAGCGCGTAGTTCCCGGCTCTTAGTGGCCTCCTATGCTTTTTCTTTGCCATTACGCGAAAACGGATCAGATGAAACGTTGGAATTCCCACAAGAAGCCATACAAACCATCGGCCCGGCTTCATAAAATCGAGTATGAATTTTAGGTCGATGGCACTAAAGAAATTAGCAAGGACCGGATTTGCACTTGAAAAAAAGAAAAGGAAAATCGTTGATAGACCAACAGGCAGCACCCAGCCCCGGACAAGGTTCCCGGATTTGATTTTTGGTTGTTGCCTTGCTGCGGCGTGCTTCGCGCTGAGTAAAACGACTGGTGTAAAAAAAATATTCTTGAAATAGTAAAGTGCCGCCAATTTATCCTTTGCAATATCGCGCCAGCCCGACAAGGCCAGGAAAATCAGTCCGACAAAGGCGAGTACAAATGATAAGAATGACGCCCGCTCAATCATAAGCAAGCACTGTCCAAAAACCAATATCGTAAGAAAAATGGCTACCTTTGATCGCAAGAGTTTCTGATTGCACACAGTTACGCAACAAAGGACCGTGAAGCCAAACAGGCCCATAGTCCAGCCAATATGCTCATCAAACATAAGAAAGTCGGCGACGACCACACAAATTAGTGTGGCCGCCACCTTGAGGATAAACCGCTCACTAGGAGCTTTCGTGGAAATCCCGTGGTTCATTGTTTATCCCCGTTTCCCCCGCCGAATGGCGAAGAAACCCAATAATGACATCAGC
>JANQJN010000106.1 GCA_028281625.1 Emcibacteraceae bacterium
ACTGACGATATAACCCACAATGAACGAGAATAAAAATGCCGGTGGCATGGTTTCCATGGCCACGAAATAAGGCCCGATCACATCCATTTCGCCAAATACGAATTTTGCGAGGATCGTCATCACAAAACCGGCAATCATTGAGGCAATCGCCCCTCGCGCTGTGAACCCCTTCCAGAATAGTGACATAATCACCATCGGGCAGAAGGTGGCCGCGATCCCGGACCAGCCGAAAATGACAAACCAGAATATGGTCCTGCTGGGAGATACCACTGAAACCGTGATGGCGATCGCAAGCGCCAGCGCTGCATAAACGACAGTGAGGTACCTTGAAATCTGTTTTGATTTATCACCGCACAGATCTTCATTAAACATTTTGCGGTAAATATCGTGGGTGATGGATCCTGCCGCCACGATCAATAGCGATGATACGGTCGACATGATCGCGCTGAGGACCGCTGCGACATAAAGGCCAACAAGGATCAACGGGAAGACATATTCCACCAGCGTGGGAAGCACGTTTTGTGCTCCGTTTCCTAGCGCTTCTGTAGGATCTGCCCCTGCTTCAGTAAACAGATATCGACCAAGGATACCTATACTCACTGCTGCAGCATCAACAAGGAATGTGAACATCAATGCGACCCAGCGTCCCCGCTTAATTTCTTCAAGATTTTTGATCGATAGAAAACGCGCAAACACCTGCGGAGAACCCATGAACCCAAGACCGATCAGCATCATACCAAGCACAATGGCGAAATTCATTGGCGTTAGCCCACCATTACCCCAGATGTTTACGAGCCCCGGATCGATGCCGCTCAAAGTGTCATAAACCTGGTCAGATGGTCCAAGCATTAGATAAGCCACAAGCGGCAGCGCTACAAGGCTCACAACCATCACGGCACCTTGAAACATGTCAGTCCAGGCGACCGCAAGAAAACCACCCATGACGCTGTAGATCACAACAATCACAAACCCGACCACAGCGCCGGTATGATAATCCCACTCCAGGAACCGCTCAAAAGCGGATCCGGTGGCATCGATCTGAGCACTGATATAAATAAGGATAAAGACCGCAAGGGAAATAGAAGCAACAAGCCTAAGTGTATGTGTTGTCACGCGAAAACGGCTAACTAAATAATCAACCATCGTGATGCTATCATATTTATCGGTAAGCTTTTTATAGCGTTCCGCCATAAGGAACCAGGCAACCCAAACGCCAAACATTTCACCGACTACAATCCAGTAAGCGCTAAAGCCCACCATGGCCCCCATCCCGGTAACACCAAGCAGTAACCAGGCGCTTTCACCAGTGGCTTGCGCTGAAAATGCCGCGACCCAAAACCCGAGTTTTTTATTCCCTGTAATGTATCCTTTGATGTCCTTTACGCGCCTCGCCGCGACCACACTGAGCAGTATCAACACAGAGAAGTAAAGAAACAGCATTGAATATTTTTCAATCATTTTCTTATTTAGCCCCTTAAGATCCCTCAACCAATTTTTTGGTTTTATTTTTATGCATAGTACCCTAGCATCATTTTTAAGAATTTATAGCGAATAATTATATTTTGTATGTGAAATAAGGGGAAAATTCATTGACGGAAGATCAATTAAGTATTGTCTTAATTTTAGCAGGGGTTTTCGTTTTTTTCCTGTGGGGACGTTGGCGCTATGACGTGGTAGCCTTCAGCGCATTGATGGTAAGTGTCATCACTGGCGTCATAACGCCAGAAAAAGCCTTTGACGGCTTTTCTCATCCTGCAGTGATAACGGTCGCTGCGGTTCTAGTGATAAGTGCGGGGCTGGCCGTATCAGGGGTGATTGATCGCATCGCGCATATTGTTGTACCGCCCCTTAAAAACCTGTTTTTCCAAATTTCCATTATGTCCAGCTTCTCGGCAATCCTTTCAGCAATGATGAATAATGTGGCGGCACTGGCGCTTCTTATGCCTGCAACAATCGACAGCGCTAAAAAGGTCAGGCGTTCCCCGGCATTGCTGCTCATGCCACTATCATTTGGCTCAATCCTGGGAGGTCTTATAACTCTGATTGGTACGCCGCCGAATATTGTGATTGCTCATTACAGGGAAAATGTAGCGGGGGAGCCATTTTCCATGTTTGACTTTTCACCCGTGGGCGGTGTTGTTGCCGTGGTAGGCGTGCTTTTTCTTGGCCTGGTAGGATGGCGGCTACTTCCAAAAGACAGACAGGCGAAGTCAGCACCTGACGAACTTTATGATATCGATGATTATGTGGCGGAAGTATTAGTTCCCGAAGGGTCTGCTGCCATTGGCCAAACCATCAAGGACATCGATAATATTGCTGACAGTTGCGATGTGCGGGTGGCTGGTATCATCCGAAATGATAAACGCATCCTCCGCCTTAGCCGCACACGCATCATCGAGGAAAATGATATTATTATCTTAAAAACCGGACCAAAGGGACTGGATGAATTTGCTCATAAACTTGGTGTCGAGATCAAGGGTGGCGATTATGATAAGTCGCTTTTTTCAAACGCCGACGTGGCCCTGCAGGAAGCCGTGGTTTCCGCAGACAGCCGCATCATTGGCCGCAGAATTGGTGAAATCAGGCTTAAATCCCGCTCCGCCTTGAACCTGCTTGGCGTGTCCCGCCAAGGGCAGAACATCAACCGCGCACTTCATAAACTCGTATTTCACGCAGGAGATGTGTTGCTACTACAAGGTGACAACGACAGTATGTCCAAGTCCATGGACCGGCTGGGATTACTGCCACTCGCTGGTCGTGGTATTGCAATGGGTAAACGAAAACATGCCTGGATCGCAATATTGCTGCTGGCCGGTGCCATTGGTGCAGCAGCAACGGGGCTTACCAGCCTGACCATTTCACTGGCCATCGCGGCGCTGGGAATGGTGCTCTTTAACATTATCCCGCTTCGCGATCTTTATGGTACCATTGACTGGCCTGTGATTGTGCTGGTGGGGTCCATGATTCCCATCGGTGGCGCGCTTGAAACAACCGGCACCACCGATATAATTGCTTCAGCAATCCTCAATTTATCAGATGGTTATTCAGCGGTTGTTGTGCTAGCTGTGCTATTTATCGTTACCATGACGCTGTCAGATCTGATGAATAACGTGGCAACGGCAGTTATGATGGCACCCATCGCAGTTAGTATGGCAAATAGTTTAAACACCAATCCAGACAGTTTCCTGATGGCGGTTGCGGTTTCAAGTTCCTGCGCGTTCCTGACACCCATTGGCCACAAGAACAACGCCCTGATCATGGGACCAGGCGGATATAAATTTGGCGATTACTGGCGTATGGGGCTCCCACTTGAAGTCCTGATAACCCTGGTCGCGATACCAATGATTATGATCGTTTGGCCGCTTTAGGGACGTAAAGGGTTTAAACTTCCTTTTTCTTGTTCATCCATTTGATCCAGTAGACCAGTTTCCCAGCGCAAGTATTCACGCGCGTGATCCATGTTGCCGCTGTGGCGTTCGTGGGTATGGAAAAGAAAATCGATACGATCCTCATCCGGCGGGTCGTCAGGTGTCGCAACCATTGTTATTCCTGCAGCTTGCCAGTCATTTGGTTCTGTAAGCGATATAACACCCACACCGCCCAGATCTTTAAGCGCATAGGTCGCAGTAAGAAGTTCTGACGCAACAATGATAATGTCGCCGGTTACTTCCAATTGATCCAGTTTTGGTCTGATTGACCATACCGCACCATCGATATGACCGTCACGGTAATTCTGGCTGGAGCGGACATCGATAATGGATGCACCAGCCATTTTTGATTTAAGCTCTGCAGCATCAATCAGCGTAATCCCTGAAATATCAATTTCAAACTCGCCAATGCGCACCAGCTCTGTAACCGCTTCAGGGTCAAGTAATACCGCATCATGCCCCATCCCCTTCAGCCAAATAGCCGTTATGACAGCGCGGATTTTATGCTGATCAAAAAGAACAATCCTTGCATTTCGTGTTGCAAACCACTGGTCTGTTGCCTGAACAAGCTGTCCGCCAGGTGCGTGACGGAAGCCATCTGGATGACCCGCTTCATATTCCTCGGCTGTGCGAATATCAAACAGGAATGTGGTCTTGTCTTCTTGCCTCCAGGCAGAAAGAGTATCTGCAGTTATCAATTCAAGGTTATAATTACTTATAAGCTCTTCAGCCTTTGTCTCTGCGGCCACAACCACGTTATCAGGTAAATCCCTCGGATATGATCTTGTGGAACCATGTTCAAGCTCAAGCCCGGCAAGCTTCCAACCCATAGTACCATTCTCAAGAGCATATATTTTATTAGAAAGATCTAATATATTTAGTGCCTCCGCACCAATCAGGCTTCTTGTCCGACCGGCGCAGTTGACGATAATATCCTGATCTGGCCGCGCCAGCATCGCCTGATACCGAAGTCCAAGTTCCGCGTTTGGACAAGACGTGGATGTGGGAATAGTCATGCGATTAAATTCTTCCGGCGTACGCCCATCAAGGAGCAGGAAATTATCAGCGCCAGCATCCATTCTCGCCTTTAATTCCGTCGCTGTGATGGATTTGGTGGCCAGCTCATGTTCTACAACTTCACCGAATGA
>JANQJN010000036.1 GCA_028281625.1 Emcibacteraceae bacterium
CTACCGGATGCTGAAGATCAACCTGCTGAGACGCTGCACAATTATTGAGCAATATCGCGATCGTGATAATGGACAGCTTACTTTTACTCATTCGCGCACCCCGTTGATCCCGTTAAGACATCTGAGTTTTTCATCGAGACTTGGTTGATCAAAGCAATATTCTATTTGACTGATATTTTCGCTAACCTCCAACTGATTTTCAAGGTTATCCTGGTATCCTGCTATTACCGCCGCAGTCGTCAAAATAACCGTCGTGATTATGCCCTGGAATTTAAAAAATTTCTGGGCTTGAAGCGCTGCAAGCGAAGCAAGAGAAAGCAGCCCAAACGTGCCAAGCGAATATATTCCAAAGAAAAAGAGCATTGCCACGAATGCGTTATATCCAACAACAAAAGACACGGCAGAATTATCCTGGATAACTGAAATTACGCGGCGAACCATTTTATTACTGGACCGTGGTTTTATGTGCTGTCTTCTCATTGTGTTCCGCATTAATGGTTTTAGTTGGGCATTGGGCTACTCGGAAACATAGCTACCAGTATACCATCATCCGGAAAAATTAAAAGGTTAAAACTAGAAAAAACCCTTATTTTTCAGTGTTTTAGCTTACTTTAACTTTACAACGAGAGCTTAATTATTACGGCCAGACGCTGGCCCTTTGGACGGAGGCGATTTCTTGCAGTAATATAAGTAACGCCTCTACTACGAAGGAGGCTGTCAACAGCCAATATTGGAAATCCGGTATTGAAACATGCGAACTACCTCCAACTCGACGTAATAGTTGCATTATTGTTACGACGAATCATAACTTGGTTGTATATTTAAGCTGAAATTGCGATTTTGTGTGTCACAGAACAGTCCCTCATCAATTTGTAGCATTTTTTGAACCAAGTTAAACATTTGATTTTATTGATTTATTTCAATAAAAAATTATATATACGACGAAAATTACTAAAATTGTAAATATATTGTTGCGTTAAGATGAAATTTTCTCAACAGTATCAAGCAGTGATAGGTGGGGTTAAGTTTAGGGGAGAAATATGGGGAAGACCAAAAAAGATGCAAAGGGTAAATCTGATAAAGACGCAAAGAAACAGATTGGTAAGTCTGACGAAAAAGCAACGAAAGAACTAAATAAAGTAGAATTTAACACGCTTCAAAAGCTCGTAGAAGTTAAAAAAAATGCGCCTGAAATATTTAAGCAGGTCTTTGAAGAGTTCAATGCTACCTTTAAACCAAAAGCTATCGTACATGACAACCGCAAGGGTGTCGCAGGCGCAATTCTTTCCAGACATCTGAAGTATCATATACTTGCAAGAACGCAAGAAACTAAACAGTCAGCTAGGCCAGATTACAAAGGATTCAAAGAAGAATTCGAAAATTTTCAGGAGTCACTTCAGCATCATTATGATGGATTCTTGCCGGAAAAGGTAGTTTCGAAAAACGCAATCAACGATTTTTGTAATTTACAATCGTATTATAACAGAGGATCAAAGAAGCCTTATTTTTACGCCACGTTGGCCCTATATGTAATTTACCTTTATGAAACAAAAAAGTTCGAAAATGACTTGTTTATGACCTTCCTACCGTCATCAGAACGTGACTTTCCCAAAAAGATAGCGAACTGGCTTACAATTCGAGCAGCTGATGCAACATATAGTCCAGGTTTGACTAGGCTATCCAATCCAGCAGATAGTACTTATCCGGTCAGCGTGAACTATTACTATACTCCTGGCAACAGGCAAAAACTTAGAGAGTTTCTTGATCGGTATCTTATACAAAGCAATGAAGATCGTCGGCTAGGTGACGGAGGGGCACATTTTATTTGTTATCGCCCACGTTCAAGCCGCCCGGACAGCTTAATGAAAACATTCTTTTGGCTAAGCCCTTGGTGGTCACACGAACCCCATAATCCAAGTAAAAATAAAAATGCTAACTTCGTGAACATATACATTCCACCCGGCCAAGAACGTAAAAGAAGGCCTCGAACAAGAAGAAGTGCCGGACGTATAATACCCATGGAAGGCGGTATATATTTAATAGGCGGACAACACAATGCCAGTATCGAGAAAGAAAAAGAAAACTTTCCGTTCCAAACCGCCCTGTGTGCGACCTTTCCCTGGGGTTCGTTGATTTCTGATAATCCGCTTCTGCAAGGAGTTATTATTTCTTCAAATCAAAAATACACCAGTCTTGCCTCAAAGGTAATGATGCGTGCCACCCCGATTTGTCATTCCAAGGACGTTTACCTAGGAGAAATCAATATTGAAGACCTTGAAGATGATATTGAGAGAGATATGAAGAATGAAGAAAGAATGTTAGTTGAGCAGGAAATGTTATTTACCGGAATAGAAGCGCAAATAACAAAAAGAGACAGATCAGATTTTATAGAAACAGTGATCGAAATTTTTACAGTTTCAAAAGATATTTCAGAAGATTTGGCCAAAGGGGATAACAAGGAAGTCAATAGCCTATTCAACAAATTATCAGAGAAACTAAAACATGTTGATCGTGATGGAGAAAAACCAAGAGGGAAAAGCACGAATGACGGAGATGATGAGACTGATCAGAAAGCGGTCAATGAGGAGACTCTAGAAAAATTTCTTACCACCATTCAAGATAAATCTTTAACATTTAACCTTGCTTCGAATACAGAAGGACATGCTAAAAACGTTTCAGAAGCTATATTAGAGGGTTGTAATAATTATCCAAATGAACGTGTCATCGCAGACGGTTTCGTTAACAAAAAAGGCGAAAAAATGGATGTTGATCATATGAATGCTGATTTAAACAAATATTGTAAAACAATTACAAGGGCTGAAAAAGTAGACGACAAGGAGATCTTGGAAGAATTCGAAATTGCTAAGCATGTACGATTTGGAGTGCTAAATACTTGATGTTTTAATTAGTATCATTCTGAAAGTATTTAATCAGCCCTATTTCAGTTACATATGATGCGGCACACTGCTTTATCCGCAATTGATTTGCCCCTTTTGGCAATAAAGGGAATTAGTTAAAAAATCATGACAGAAACATTTTCGATTATCGACTGGCTGATTGTGGCCAGCTATCTCTCATTGCTGATTGGAATGGGTTGGAAATACGCATCCCACAAATCCGCCAATGTGAATGATTATTTTCTGGGCGGAAATCGGATGCCATATCTTGTTGTCGCGGTATCTGTCATTGCCACCACCCAATCCGCAGCAACCTTTTTGGGCGGCCCGGATCAGGGATATCGTGGTAACTATACCTATCTGGCAGCAAACATCAGCGCGATCATTGCGTCCGTATTTATCGCGAAAATTTTGATCCCACGTTATTACGCCATCAAAGCCACAACTGTTTATGAACTGCTTGATAACCGCTATGGACCTGTGGCTATGCGCGCTGCAGGATTGATGTATTTGGTTGGCCGTCTGTTTGCCAGTGGAGCACGCCTATATCTCGCGGCGATTGCAGTTTCTATGATTCTATTTGGTGATATTGCGGTCATCAGTATCATTGGTGCTTCGTTGATCCTGCTGACGCTTGGATTTACCATAACGTTTCTTGGTGGCATTCGCTCCATCATCTGGACCGACCTATTCCAATTCTGCATGTATAGTTTTTCAGCGATCGCGATCCTTTATTTATTGCTCGACGCGATTCCGCTTGGGCTAAGCGAAATCATAGTCAGCCTTCGAAATACTCCTGAAGGTATAAATAAGCTGCAACTGTTTAATTTCGACATGGACTTTGCGGATCCTTACGCAATGATATCCGTCTTCAGTGGGCTTATTCTTCTTTACATCGGTAGTTTCGGACTTGATCAGGACATTACCCAGCGGGTGCTAACTTGCAAAAATGATAATGAAGGTGCGCGGGCCCTGATCATTTCCGTCCTGATCGGTATCCCACTAATTTGGCTGTTTATGACCATTGGTGAGCTTCTATATATTTTCTATGACCGGCTGGATTTGATGGGAGCGGCAGCGTCTTCCGTGACTGACAAGGCATTTCAAGGTGAAGACATAACCGTTTTTATGTTCTATATCCTAAACGAACTTCCTTCCGGGCTACGGGGCCTGGTCACTGTTGGGGTTATTGCGGCTGCAGTATCCACCATCAATTCAGGATTAAACAGTATGTCTTCCGTATTGGTGCAGGACTTCTATCGCCCCCTGATTGAACGCACCACTTCTAAAAGTGAACGACACTATGTGATTGCTGGCCAATATGGCATGGCGCTGGTTGGTCTGTGCCTGTTTTTAATGTCAGTACTTTGCTATTATTGGCAGCGCTATTCGGGCCTCCCACTGCTTGATTTCGCACTTTCGGTGATGGTCTTCGCATATTCAGGGTTACTCGGTGTTTACTTTACCGCTCTTTTTACCAAACGCGGCTCAACCGGTTCCGTAATCGCAGCTCTCATTGCTGGTTTTCTGGTGACACTTTTTGGGCAAGGATACATTGTTGATCTTCTTTCAATGCCGGATGGTCTTAAAGGATATGCCTTTACGTGGCAACTTTGTATCGGTACGCTGATTTCATTCATAATTTGTGTGATGGGGAAGAAAAATGTTTAAGAAAAACTATCAACCGCTAACTATCATTTTGTTGACCTTTCTTTTGTCTACCTGCGGTGATCCGGCTGGTGAAAGCACTCAAATTCACTACGATACGATCATTCAAGGCGGCGTCATTCATGATGGTCTTGGAAGCCCGGCGATCGAAGGGGACGTTGCAATTCAGAATGACCGTATTGTTGCAGTTGGTGATCTTGGCAATGCAACGGCGGATGACTTGATTGACGCCACCGGCCTTGTTGTAGCACCAGGTTTTATAAACGTTCTGAGCTGGAGCGATCGTTCATTAATCCACGATGGCCGTGGCATGAGCGAACTTAAGCAAGGTGTTACCTTGCAGATTTTCGGCGAAGGAACATCCCAGGGCCCAACCACCGAAGAACTCAAGGAATATGATGAACGAAATCAAGGCGACATCAAATTTGATATTAGTTGGACCACACTTGGTGAATATCTGAGCTTTTTGGAAAATAAGGGCGTGTCCCCCAATGTGGCCTCCTTTGTTGGGGCAACGACCGTGCGCAAACATGAACTGGGTTATGAAAACCGCCTTGCAACACCTGAAGAAATGCTTCGCATGCAGGAGCTCGTGATTAATGCGATGAATGAAGGGGCGCTTGGTCTGGGCACCTCCCTTATCTATGCGCCGGCAACCTATTCGGATACAAATGAACTTATTGCGCTCAGTAAAGCCGCTGGTGTCTGCGGTGGATCTTATATTTCACATCTGCGCAGTGAAGGGAACCAGTTTGAGGAAGCATTTGAAGAACTCGTTACCATTGCTCGCGAAGCAAATATCCCTGCAGAAATTTATCACTTAAAAGCTGCCGGTCAGGCCAACTATTACAAAATGGATCTGGTGATTGAAAGTATAGAAGAGCTGCGTGCTCAAGGTCTGGATATCCGCGCCAACATGTACAGCTATACAGCGGGTGCCACTGGCCTTGACGCTATGATCCCGCCTTGGATTCAGGAGGGTGGAATTGATAACTGGATCGCCAATATGCAGA
Source organism: Emcibacteraceae bacterium (assembly GCA_028281625.1). Lineage (GTDB taxonomy): Bacteria > Pseudomonadota > Alphaproteobacteria > Sphingomonadales > Emcibacteraceae > Pseudemcibacter. The sequence continues at coordinate 5,579 of JANQJN010000036.1, forward strand.
ATCCAGAGCAGCGTGCTCGTGCGCTAAGGGAAATGCAGATGCATGACGCAGGTTGGGAAAATCTTGGCCGTGGATCAGGTTACGAGAATGTCATTCCCGTTGGATTTAAAAACCCTGAACTGCGCCATCTTATTGGCAAGACACTTCTTGAAATTGCCGAAGAAAGAGGAAAATCACCTGAAGAAACCGCAATGGATTTGGTCGCAGAAGATGGGAGCCGGGTTGGCACTATATATTTCATGATGAGTGAAGAAAACGTGCGTAAAAAACTTAGGCTACCATGGATGAGCTTTGGCTCTGACGCAGGCGCGCAAGCGCCAGAAGGGCTTTTTCTAAATTCAAGCACTCATCCTCGCGCTTATGGAAACTTCGCACGGGTGCTTGGTAAATATGTCCGTGATGAACAGGTTCTCACATTAAGTGATGCCATTCGCCGCATGACGTCCCTTCCTGCAACAAATCTGAAACTGGGTGATCGTGGTGTTATAGCGCCAGGATATTTTGCGGATCTTGCAATTTTTGACCCCACCGAAATTGCCGATATGGCTACTTTCGAAGAACCGCACCAATATGCCGTCGGCATGGTTCACGTATTTGTAAATGGTGTCCAAGCGCTTGAGAACGGTGAGCATACAGGCAATTTTTCAGGGCGATTTGTAAAGCGAGAAGGTTATGAGAATCAGTGCTCAATGGCTGATATCGATCTGTAAAACGAGAGGGAATTCAATATGATTAGGTACACAGTTACTGCTACGGTCGCACTGGTCCTGGCACTGTCAGGTTGCGCTTCTGAAACCACAGAAACGCAAACCTCCGACTTCAGCGCTCAAGTGGATAAAATCTTTACCGGCATTGACCGAAACAATGCACCCGGCTGCTCAGTTGGCGTTATACATCAGGGGAGTTTCCTGCATAAAGGCGGCTACGGCATGGCCAATTTGGAACTTGATATACCACTTGATGAAAATAGTGTTTTCAGAATGGCTTCAGTATCCAAACAGTTTACAGCCATGGCTGTTCTACTGCTTGCAGAAGAAGGAAAACTTGATCTGGACGAAGATATCAGAACCTATATGCCTGATCTGGTTGATTATGGTCACAAGGTAACAGCACGCGCCATGATTGGACACTATGCGGGTATGGGGGACTACAACATGCTGGCTGACAGCTATGAAGGTCCTGGCGTTGAAAGTGAATTGAATCTGAAGTCTGTTGCCGGCGGACCTTACAGACTTGGCAAACACGACTACCTCAGTAATGATGAGTTTTATGATGTCGTGAAAAAAGCTCCTCTTATTCAAGAGCCAAACACCGAATTGATCTACAGTAATTTTGCCTATTACCTTCTTTCGATCCTTGTGGAACGACAAAGTGGCATGTCTTTACGCGATTATGCGGAAGAAAAGATATTTGCGCCGCTCGGCATGGATAATACGCTTTTTTATGATGATGGCTTTGAAATCTTGAAAAACAGAGCGAGCGGCTATGTGGCTCGCGAAGATGGTAGCTACGAAATCGACATGGCCAACTTGTTCGTGGTTGGTGATGGTGGCCTACACACAAGCGTCAATGATTTTATCAAATGGGATCAAAACTTCTATGTCCCAAAGGTCGGCGAAAACCCGGAAGCCATTATTGAGCAAATGAACACACCGACAACAGACCTCAAATTTGATGACACACCTTACGCAAACGGTCAAAATGTGGCTACCGTGTTGGGCCGTAGAGCCTTTACCCACTCAGGGGGTTGGCTTGGTAGCTCCACCTATTATATGCGGTTCCCTGACGATGAGTTTTCCATCGTTACACTATGCAATGATACCCAACAAAATCCATATGATTATGTCCTGGAGATCGCAAAGTTACATTTCGGTGAGGAGTAGCATTTCTAAATAAATTTAATTTCTAACTTGAATGTTATAATATAACTTATTAGTTTGCACTCGCTAATTTTGGGGGAAATTATCGAAGGAACATGGGAAATGAACAAATTATTTGAGTTAGATTTTTATTTAGACAATATCAGAATTCTTGGAATTATTGCGATTCTTGTTGGGGTTGGAACATGGGTCATGGAACTTACCGATCTGGTTTATGTATGCCCATTTTGTCGCGCGCAAAGAACTGTTATTCTTATTCTTGGAATCTTTATGACGCTACCAAACACCGGTCATTTTATACTGCGTTATGTTACCTGTATCCTGGCCGGCTACGCGCTTGTGGTTGCCAGCAACCAGCATTTCCGCGGCTGGGTAGCCATTCAAAGAGGTGAAAGAGGATTAATAACTGAAAATTGGTGGATTGATTCCTGGACTCTGTCCTTCTTTGCGATCTGTATCATCACCGCGCAAGTATGGCTGATATTCTTAAATAAGAATAAGTAAGTTACAAAATTTCTAATACTGATTCTGGAGGGCGACCAATTCTGGCTTCGCCCTCTTTTATAACTATGGGCCGTTCGATAAGTTTCGGATTTGCGATCATTCCGGCAATAAGTTCATCGTTACTTAGAGACGGATTATCAAGACCGTTCTCTTTATACTCTGCCTCTTTTTTCCGCATAAGATCTCTGGGAGCCATATTTAGCATTGTCAAAATTTCATTGATTTCTTCTGCACTTGGAACATCCTTTAAATATTCACGAATTTCCGGTTCAATTCCTTTTTCCTGAAGCAATGCGAGTGTCTGACGGGATTTGCTGCAACGGGGATTATGATAGAGTGTAATAGCCATAAAAAGTGTCCTGAAAAATAATTTGTTTTTCCACTTTATACGCAACTGCCCGATCATTTTCCAATATTTTTCGACGCAACCCGCCAAAGATAATGAGAATGATTATTAACTTTGTTGACAATCATTCTCAATTGCATATAATGAGGCCAATATTTGGAGATTCGAAATATGTATGTTTGCGTATGCAATGGATTAAATGAAAATACTGTTCGCGAAGCAGCCCGTAAAAACAAAGGAAGCTTCAGCGCGGTAAAAGTCTATGAAACACTTGGTGTTAAGCCGCAGTGTGGCATGTGCCTTTGCGACGCACAGAATATCTGCAACACAGAGAAGCAGAACGCCGAGAGCTCCTAATCATATTAAGAATGATTTTCAGTATTAAAATCAATCACTTAAGCCCAAAATTTTCCCACAATCCATTGACTTAAACCCTCAATAATCATAAACTATTGCCCGGATAATAATTCAATCAGGAGCAGGTCATGAAGGGTGATAAGAAAGTTATTGAGCATCTCAATAAAATCCTCAAAAACGAACTAACAGCAATTAATCAGTATTTCCTTCATAGCCGCATGTATGGTGATTGGGGTCTAACTGCACTTGAAAAATATGAATATGATGAATCCATCGATGAAATGAAGCATGCTGATGAGATCATTAAACGAATTCTGTTTCTTGAAGGACTACCTGGACTTCAGCAACTAGGCCGTTTAAAGATCGGCGAGAATGTCACAGAAATGATGAAAGGTGACCTTGCGCTCGAGCTTGAAGGACATGCGGATTTAAAGGATGCAATCGAGTATTGTGAATCTGTACGTGATTATGTAACGCGAGATTTGCTCGAAAATATATTGGAAGATGAAGAAGAACATGTCGACTGGCTTGAAACTAATCTGGCACTTATCGACAAAGTGGGTGAGAAAAATTACCTACAGTCGCAAATGGGCGACGCCGACGACTAACAATATTATTTATGATCAAGTCCGATGGCCTCAGTAACATTACTGAGGCCATCTTTTAGCATTAGCGCTTCAAGCTCTTCATTAATACGGCGCACCAATCCGGGACCACCGTAAACAAGCGCAGAATAGAGTTGCACTAAAGAGGCACCAGCCTTGATTTTTGCATAGGCCTGCTCGCCATTTGCGATCCCTCCCACGCCAACCAGAGGTATTCTTCCTTCAGTAAGTTTGTACATATCTGATAGTATTTTGGTGGATAGCTCAAATAGGGGCCGACCGCTTAATCCCCCTACTTCATCTTTGTGTGCCGACATCAGTCCGTCGCGCGATAAGGTCGTGTTACTAACGATCAAACCATCCATCTCGTGTTTTAGGATAATTTCCGCAACATCTTCGCATTCACTTTCGTCAAGATCCGGTGCAATTTTGAGCAGCAGGGGCGGTTTCGTTTCAAGTTCCTCATTATCACGCACAGCTTTTAACTTTGATAGCAACTCATCAAGCGCCTCCCTGCCCTGAAGCGCGCGTAAGCCCGGCGTATTAGGGGAAGAGATATTGATGGTAAAATAGTCGGCAAGACCAAGCGTTCGCGTAAGACCAATAACGTAATCTGCGATCTGATCTTCACTAAGTTTGTTTGCGCCGATGTTCGCACCTACAATACCACGCAGCGGATCACGTTTTTTTAAATTCTCAATATAGTAATCCAGGCCTCGGTTATTAAATCCCAAGCGATTGATCACTCCTTGATCCTCAGTCAATCGGAATATGCGTGGTTTATCGTTTCCAGGTTGGGCCAGTGGCGTGACAGTTCCTGTTTCAACAAAGCCAAATCCTTGATCAAGCATGGGTGCGTACACTTCGGCATTTTTGTCAAAACCAGCGGCAAGTCCAACTGGATTTGGAAATTTTATATCCCAAAGGGTTTGCGCGAGGACCTTAGAATTATTTACGTTGCCAGCAGGTACTAGACCCAGTTTTAGCGCATGGATAGCGGCGCTATGAGCGCGCTCCGGGGATAGCAGGAATAAAATTGGTTTTGCTATATCGTACAGACTCATCGCTTCAAATGCACCTTATGGATCCGGAAGTTCTTCGACATTAACTACAGCATCCAGGTTCAATTCACCATAGAGATGCGGAAATTTTGCACCATTTCTGGAAACCTCCCACTTCAAATCATTTTCAGGCAGTTTTTCTGTATTCACTGCAATAAGTAGCAATTCAGATTGATCGGCAAAATGTTTTTCATAGGTGCCCTGCACTTGCTCCCAGGCCGAAAAATGTATAAAGCCATCCCGCGCATCATCTTTGGATCCCCTGTAAATACCATTTGCACAAGCATCATCCCATTCGGACTGGGAACAAATTTTATAAATCAGATTTTTCTTACTCATCTAAATTCCATAAAAAAACATGTTTTACCGGGGTGCGATAAAACATGTTGCTAATTTCAAGTTGGTTTGAATTTTACTTCTTTCCATCTGATCCTATCGCTGAATTTCCAACAGCTTTGACCATTTCGAAAATTTTCTTCCTAACGGATGGATCTGTAATTTTGTAGTATGCGCGAACAAGCTCAAGTGTTTCGCGGCGTGACAGTTTATCGACTTCAAAAACCTGTTTGTTACCTTCGGCCATGCCATCGGCTTTGCGGGTTGTTTCCGGTGCCATTTCATCAAAGAAAAAAGACACTGGAACATCAAGAATGCGCGATAATTGAAACAAGCGGCTTGAACCAATACGGTTAGCGCCACGCTCATACTTCTGAACTTGTTGAAAGGTTAATCCAAGAGCTTTCCCCAGTTTCTCCTGACTCATGCCAAGTAGCGTCCTTCTAAGGCGCACGCGTGCACCCACATGAATATCTACTGGATCTGGTGATGATTTGATCATGCTCATTTTTAAAAGTACCTTGTTAAATCTGGATTTTACAAATACTTCCCGGCCTTACTTCAAGACCAGCCACCCAAAAGTATGTATCTTGTTTAGTAGTGATGAGAATTGAGGTCAAGCATTATCTTGTCCTTGTCGAATTTCTCCTAAGCAGTACAATGTTTACGATTATTAATATAACACTAATACAAGCAAAAGTCCATTCTTTAAGGATCGAGTAAACTGTTCTATCCTGCAGTTTACTGGGAAGTTCGCTCCTTATTACTCCTCGTTGATCGAGATCAATCTGATTTACGATTCTGCCGTAGGGATCAACAATTGCTGAGATACCTGTACTGGCTGACCTTATAAGCGGGAGCCCTTCTTCTATGGATCTTACACGTGTCTGCAGAAAGTGCTGCCTCGGCCCTGAGCTGTTACCGTACCAGGCGTCATTTGTGATATTGAGAAGCCAGTCCGGTCTGTCTTCACTGTTTACCACTTTTCCTGGAAATATTACTTCATAACAAATTAGAACGCCCACTGAAGGCATACCTTCGAACGAAATTACGTTGCCATTTTCACCGTGGGAGAAATCCTGTCCACCCGTGAACATTCTGTTTAAACCCAGCGCATAAAAAATAGATCTTATGAAACCAGGAATATATTCACCAAATGGCACCAGATGGGTTTTGTCATATATGCCTTGCATTTGACCCTGGTCATCGATAGCAACAAGAGAATTGAATATGCGTGTGCCTTCAGGATCGCGTTGACGCCGCGGAAAACCCGTCAGCACTGCTCCTCCTTTGTTGTTTAACACCTGGGAGATCAGTTGCCGCCTGGTTGGCTCTTCTGAAAGCGAATATATAACTGCCGTTTCCGGCCAGATGACGTGGGTCGGTCCGCTCACCTCGTCCCGCTCACTCATGTCCATATGAGTTATTAAGTTTTTCCCCCAGTTTTGATATGGCCATTTATCCTCTTGTTGAATATTTGCCTGTACAACCCTGAAATCTGTACCAGCTATAAAATCAATGTCGTCAGGAAGCCTGGAACTGCCGTAAATTGTCAAACCAGCTACAATGACAATTCCGCTCGTCACCGCAGTTATTCTGTGCGCCTTATTCAGAAATAGAAATGGTACGAAGGTAAGCATAAGAACAAAAACACTTTGCCCATAGCTTCCCCAAATGGCGGTTGATTGCATCAAGACGTCGGAAAAGCCAAGTATATAGCCACTTAAATTCCACGGAAATCCAGTAAACAGAAAGCCGCGCACCCATTCACCAATTGACCAAATCAGAATGAAACTTATTGAAATACTGAGCAGATTTTCATTTAACGCCCTATTGCGGTATATGTACTTGATACCGCTGGCGACAAAGGCAATAAACAAGGCGAGATAAGACGAAAGTATAGCAACCAGTATATATCCCGCCCAATCAGGCACATTCGGCTCAACCGCGGTGCTGTTTCCAATCCAATAAAGACCAACAAAAAAATGACCAAAGCCGAACAAGTATCCTTTTGAAAAAGCCGCTCGATGATCTGACGATCTCATGGCGATAATCAGCAGAAGTGGCAGCGCGACCATATAAGACGGGAAAAGATACAGCGGCGCAAATGAAAGTGCCGATACCATCCCGAGAAGCAAAGCAAGTAATTTGCATTTTGCGCTGGAAAGATTGTCCACAAAAGTGCAGATATCATCAATGGTGAAAAGCTTGAGTTTCATCAGATTATTTTCGGTGAACCATAATGTATTTTATATGCCTAGAATCGCCTTCTACAATTTCAAAGCGGATACCATTTTCATGTTCGACGACATCCCCTTTCTGCGGAATATGACCAGCCAACTTAAACACAAGTCCGCCAAGCGTATCAACATCTTCGTCATGATCATCACTTAAAAAATCAAGACCAAGTAAGTCTTCCAACTCGTTAATGGGAAGACGCGCATCAACATGTAGCTTGCCATCAGGAAGCTCTCGCATAAGAACGCCTTCGGCTATATCATGCTCGTCTTCAATATCACCTACGATCTGTTCAACAAGGTCCTCGATGGTTAGAAGTCCATCTGTGCCACCATACTCATCCACAACCAATGCCATGTGAATATGGGTTTTCTGCATTTTCGAAAGAAGATCAAGCAGCTTCATGGAAGGTGGAACAAATAATATAGGACGTTGAATGGACCTAACCGATGGAAAAGCTCTGCTTTCCCTATTTTTTACAAACGCGCTGAAAGCGTCCTTAATGTGAACCATGGCGATCACTTCATCAAGTGTATCACGGTACACTGGAAGCCTAGAGATCGTACCATCAGCGAAAGACTGCATCATTTCATCGAATGTGGAATTTTCCTCAATCGCGATAATATCGGCTCTAGGCACCATCACATCATCCACCCGCAGATCCCCAAATGAAAGTGTATTCATGATGATCGAACGTTCTTCCGCGCCGAGCGTCCCTTCGTCGGCCTCGATTTCTTCGATAACCTCTTCCAGGCTTTCTTTGAGTTCATGATCAATGGATGATCGGCCGAAGATTTTTTTAATGCCGCTCCAAAAGTTACGTTCTGGCTTGTTACTTTCTTCAGTATCTAAGGGTGCCGTCATGGCGTTTCGCTGAAGCCTCTCTGATTATTGGTTCAAAACACTATTTCACGCTGCATAAGGATCGTCAATAGCAAGATTTTTAAGAAGTTTGGTTTCCCATGTTTCCATGATTTCGGCATCATCATCCTCTATATGATCATATCCCAATAAATGTAAAATACCGTGAATGACCAAATGGGTAAAATGATCCTTTAAACTTATGCCCGCGTCAGATGCTTCTGCCACCATGGTTTCATAGGCAATATAAACATCACCCAAGCTGAGCGGATGATCAGGTGCTTCCTCATCGCCTTTTAAGTAATCCTTCGTCTGCTCCGGATCCAGACCTTCAAAGGAAAGTACATTTGTAGCTTTATCCTGACTTCGAAAATCGCTATTTAATGTTTGGATGTAAGCGTCATTGCAAAGAACGATGTTAAGTTCCAAATGGGGAAACTTAACTAATCTCTGTCCTTCAGAGACGTGTGTCACAATCTGCTCAAGCGAACTTGCCACAATTTCCCGATAGTCCGGCAATGCTTTCTGCCAACTATCATCTTCAATCGCTATTTCAAGAAAGAACCCGTCAGGAAGCGCCATTACGACTTACTTCTTTCGCGTTGATCATAGGCTTTAACAATTTTACCCACCAGTTTATGGCGCACCACGTCGGTATCATCAAAATGAATAAAAGAAATATCCTTGATTTTATGAAGTGTATCCAGTGCGTGATTAAGCCCGGAGATGTTACCATCCGGCAAATCTACCTGCGAAGGATCGCCGCACACAACCATGTGACAGTTTTGGCCAAAGCGGGTAAGGAACATTTTCATCTGCATTGGTGTTGTGTTTTGCGCTTCATCCAAAATAACGAAAGCATCAGAAAGGGTCCGCCCTCTCATGAATGCAAGGGGCGCTACCTCAATTTCACCGCGCTCAAGACGTTTTTCTGTTTGTTCCATGGAAATCATTTTACCGAGCGCGTCATAAAGCGGACGCAGGTAAGGATCTACTTTTTCCTTCATATCTCCAGGTAAGAAACCCAGTTTTTCACCTGCTTCCACCGCGGGTCGGGACAGAATGATCCGCTCCACTTTACCCTCAAGCAAGTGAGAAACCGCCATGGCCACCGCGAGAAATGTTTTACCTGTACCCGCCGGACCAAGCCCGAATGTCATATTTCCACGTTTTAGAGAGCTAATATATTTCGCCTGATTTACTGAACGTGGTGAAATAACCGCTTTTCGCGTGCGAATAACGTCTTGCTCATCCGCCACCACTTCACGAGGTTTTGCATAGTTGGTTGTTGGACTGTCAAGCATGTTTACGAGCCTGAGCGCCCCATCAACATCACCCGGTGTAACGCCATGGCCCTGCTCCAAACGATGGTAGAGACTTAACAGCACATCTTTAGCGAGCCCACAGGCCTCCTCCGAACCCTCCACAGAAAGCAAGTTTCCCTTGCCCGAAAGCGTGCAGCCGAATTCATTTTCAATCCTGGCCAGGTTTGAATTATGTTCGCCGTAAAGTGCTGGAAGCAAAAGATTATCTTCAAACTCCAGAACTGTAGAGATATTGTTAGTTTCGCTATTCTGTTTCATTTGCCAAATTTTATCCAAATTAGTCAGGCAAGTATACCTTGAATATTAAATGGACCCCCTTCGTTGATTTTAACATTTACGATGCTTCCCATCAGGTCTTCCACTGACTTATCACCAATATTAATCTGCACTGCCTGCATGTAGGGGCTTCGACCAAAAGCAGTTGTTGGTGTTTTGCCCGGTGCTTCTATCAATACCGGTAGCATTTTACCAATGACACTATTGTTAAATTCGGTTTGCTGTTCCTTAAGAAGTGCCTGCAGTTTCGCAAGCCTTTCCGACTTTATGTCTTCGTCAATCTGATCTTCCATCTGCGCCGCTGGCGTGCCCGGACGCGGACTATATTTAAAGCTATAGGCTTGTGCATATTTGACTTCGCGCACCAACTCCATCGTTTCTTCAAAATCTTCGTCAGTTTCACCCGGAAAGCCCACTATAAAATCTCCAGATAACGCAATATCAGGACGACGCTCCCTGAGTTTTCTGATAATTTCAATATATGTAGCACTGTCATGGGTACGATTCATGGCTTTAAGTACTTTGTCTGACCCCGCCTGAACCGGCAAATGCAGATAAGGCATGCATTCGGACACATCACGGTGTACTTCAAGAAGTTCGTCCGTCATATCGTGGGGATGCGACGTAGTGTAACGAATACGCTCAAATCCATCTATCTTCGCCAGCTCACGAATAAGCTGCGCGAGCCCCCATTCCTCACCAGTCGCAGCCACGCCATGAAAAGCATTCACGTTCTGCCCAAGTAATGTCACTTCCACCACGCCAGCAGTCGCCAGTTTTTTCGCATCGGCCATAATATCAGCAATGGAACGGGAAAATTCCGATCCCCGAGTATAAGGTACGACACAAAAGGTGCAAAATTTATCACAGCCTTCCTGGATGGTTAGAAAGGCCGTCGGTTTTTTCTTAACCGCTTTTTTTGAAAGCTGATCAAATTTTTCATCCACCGCTAGATCGGTATCTAGAATGCGCGATTTTTCACCGTCCGCCTTGAGCGCCAGTGACTTATTTACCATGTCCGGAAGGTTGTGATAAGTCTGTGGACCAAAGACCATATCAACAACAGGGGCCCGTTTCATAATTTCAGCGCCTTCCGCCTGGGCGACGCAGCCGCCAACCGCAAGGACCATATCTTCGCCATTATTTTTTTTGGCGTTTTTCATTTTTCGGATACGGCCAATATCTGAATAAACCTTTTCGGCTGCCTTTTCACGAATATGACAGGTGTTCAGCACGACCAGGTCTGCCCCTTCTGGCGTTTCGGTTTCTTCATATCCCTCAGGGGCCATCACATCAATCATACGTTCCGTGTCATAAACGTTCATCTGACAGCCATATGTTTTGATATATAACTTCTTCTTCACTTCTTAATCCTACTCTGGGGTGCGTCTAAGGCGCTCAACCATCTTTCTTTCGATAGACCTTTGACAATATGCCGATAGTTCTTTTCTGGTCTTAAAAAGATTGCGCGATACTGGCTCAAGGAAGTGTACTTCCACCTCCACATTTTGCTGCCTCAGAAATTCCTTGAAATGCGGTCCAATTTCCATTTCGCCGTACCAGGCCACTTTGTTACGGTTTGTTCTGTTGGCTGGCATACAGTTGATGCGCTTGTAAAGCAATGTAACCGGTTGAACCATGAGCTCTATCGGGCGGCCTTCTTCATCCGCCATGGGGTGTATATAATTTTCAGTCACGCCAAAAAGCGAACTTTTAAACGGAAGCACAGATCCGCCGTTGGATGTTGTCCCTTCAGGAAACAAAATCAAACTATCGCCACCTTTAATTCGGTCCTGCATTTCCTGTCTTTGAGAATGTACTTCCGTTCTTTTCTCACGGTCTATGAAGATTGTGCGCTGCAACGTGGATAGATACCCAAGCACTGGCCAGTCAATCATATCGCGCTTGGCAATGAAGCATCCTTTTATGATGTGACCAAGGATAATAATATCCAAATAAGAAATGTGATTACTGACAAACAGCGTAGGCGACCCTTCAAGGGCATGACCATAGGTTTTGACCCGAATATCAAGAGCCTGACACATGGATTTATGCACCCAGTGCGGCCAGGCTTTGTACCCCGGAAACCTTAGCTTCTTGAGCAAGATCGTTGGTGGAAGCAATATTCCCAGATACACCGCTATTTTCAGTATTTTAAAATACTTTCGCATTTTAAAGCTTTCTCAAATAAAACAAACACTGCAAGGGATTTCCCGTACAGTGCCGCCGTCTATAGCACTTCAAAACAAAAATAGCTATATTTCTGTTCCTGTGCGTCGTCATCAATTCTCTAGTTTAACACCGTACAGTTCCATGCGGTGATCGACCAGCTTATAGCCGAGTTTTCTTGCGATTGCTTCTTGAAGTTTTTCAATTTCGTCATCAACAAATTCGATCACTTCACCGCTTTCAACATCAATCAGATGATCATGATGGGTTTCGGTAACAAGTTCATATCGTGCACGCCCGTCGCGGAAATCATGGCTCTCAAGAATATCAGCTTCTTCAAAAAGGCGAACCGTACGATAAACAGTTGCGATACTGATCTGACTGTCAATTTCCGTAGAGCGACGGTACACTTCTTCCACATCCGGGTGGTCATCAGCTTCAGAAAGTACACGTGCAATAACCCGACGTTGATCGGTCATGCGCATATTTTTTTCTATACATAATTTTTCAATTGCTGAAGCCATTTTAAATTCCTAGTTAATCCATCCTATTTGTTAGGCGCCAAATTCCAGTTGCATAACAAGGGCATCAATTTTGTCGCCCCGATGGTTGTTATAATACCCTTTACGGCGACCAATCTGTTCAAATGAACACTTTTCATAAAGCCTAATGGCCGCTCTATTATTTTCGCGAACTTCCAGAAATATCCTTTTAATTGCCTGATGTTGCAACCTCTTTATGACCCATTCTAGAAGAAACGTAGCATACCCGTTATTACACCATTTTGGCAATATGCAAAAGGTAATAATTTCCACTTCATCGTGCAGTTTCCGGATCAATATAAAACCAACGGGCTTTTGTTTTTGTTCTATAACATAACCAACTGTACCAGGGATTTTAAAGAGCTCAATAAAGGCTTCTTCGTCCCAGCTTTGCTCAGGCATATCGTTGAATGAACAATTATAGAGCCTTGCGAACAGTGCTGCTCCGGTCACCCCTAACTCAGTTACCCTCAAAGACGCATTATCTCTCATCGACAACGACCATTTTAAGTGGCGCTGGCCTTATGGCGTCTGGTGCCCGCAAATATAGAGGTGATACTTCATGACAGGATTGGGCGTCGTCAATCTTGCTCAAAGCACATATACCAACATATTCGGCGCTGGGATTATGATATTGTTCCATTTCAAGGCCGGTATAATCAAAAACCAAACTTGCGCCGCTACCGAGCGCCGTGATTAGCTCATCACCCAGCCTCCTTGAAGCGTTTTCGATTGGTAACGCTTCTGCCGCATCTAGCGGTGTATACGTACCTTCAGACACACTAAATTGCTGTAGGTAAACCTCTCCACGACGAGCATCAATTGCCACAGCTACTTTTCCAACAAAGTCTGGATTAAAGGCACAAAACTCACTCACAATTGCCTCAAGAGATGTGACAGAGATAAGAGGTTTGTTAAGAGCGAGGCCCAGCCCCTTCGCCGTCGAAAGTCCAACACGTACACCAGCAAATGTTCCCGGACCAATCGTAGCTGCAATATAGTTAACATCAGCGAGTTCAATTCCGGCTTCTTTTTGAACTTCTTCGATCATCGGAAGCAGCCGTTCGACATGACCACGAGCACGCACTTCCTTTTTAGTTGCAAGCACTTTGCGATCTGCCACTATTGCTGCAGAACAAGCCCCTAAAGTTGTATCTATTGCCAATATTTTTGTCATTTAAACCATAGCGTTTGCGAGTATAATTTTTGCTCATAATTTGTTGATTTTTCTGTTATAGTCCGCACCACAACAAATAAATCAGCACAAAATAGTACCAGAGGGAAATAATTGAAGAAACTAATCAGTCATATTTTTCTGTTTATTTCATTTATCTCAATTTATCCGTCTTTGTCATTCGCACAAGACGAGGACAGCGCAGTGATTATCATGTATCACCGCTTTGGTGAAGGAAATTTCCCCTCTACCAATGTGACGCTCGACCAAATTGATCAACATATCGAAGAATTAAGCAAAGACATCTATAACGTTGTGCCACTTAGAACCATCGTTGAGGCGTTTGAAAATGGAACTCTACTGCCGCCACGTACTGTTGCGATTACCGTTGATGACGCTTATCGGTCCATTTATGAAGAAGCCTATCCTAGATTTAAAGCAGCGAATATCCCTTTTACAGTATTTGTACCAACCGAACCCATAAGCGGCGAGAGTGAAAATTCAATGACGTGGGATCACGTCCGGGAAATGGCAGCAGATCCATTAGTGGATATTGGCCACCATGGACACGCTCACGCTCATTTGACGGAAATTGGTATAAGTAACGCCTTGGCAGACATAGAGTTCGCTGACAATATTTATCGGCAGGAACTTGGCTATATACCTGATTTAATTGCATTCCCATATGGCGAATATTCTCAAAAACTTATTGACTCAATTTCAGACAGAGGCTTCAAAGCCGGCTTCGCTCAGTATTCAAGTGCGGCCAGCAGCCGGAACAACTCGCTTGCTATTCCACGTTTTGCGTTCAATGAAAACTACTCTGACATTGAACGGTTTCGATTGGTGGTAAATTCACGGGCTTTGCCGGTACGGGACATTCTCCCTAAGGATCCCAATCTCGAACAAAATCCACCCGCTGTCGGCTTTACAGTTGACGAATCCATTGAAGGGCTTTCCGCTATTGGATGTTTCCCTTCTCATATGAGCGATCCTGCTAGTGTTAATCGCATTGGCAATAATCGCATAGAGGTGCGGTTTGCAGAAGCCTTTCCAACTGGTAGAAGCAGAGTAAACTGCACAATGCCCGGGCCGGATGGCCGCTGGTATTGGTTGGGAATACCTATTTTTAATTTGAATAACCCGGATTGATTATTCTACCGGCTCAACACTTTCCACTTCAGGGATATAATGCTTCAGTAAGTTTTGAATACCATATTTCAATGTTGCTGTTGAACTGGGACATCCAGAACAGGCCCCTTGCATGCGAAGGTAAACAATACCATCACGAAAACCGTGATACGTGATATCACCGCCATCACGGGCCACTGCTGGACGTACACGTGTATCAAGTAGCTCATTGATCTGTGCAACGATCTCAGGATCTGCGTCGCTGTCATCGACTTCAACAGTTGCATCACCAGTTACAATCGGCAGACCCGCAGTATAATGCTCCATAATTGTACCAAGCACAGCTGGCTTAAGGTCGTTCCAATCCGCGCCATTGTTTTCGATAGTAATAAAATCAGCGCCCAAGAAAACAGCAGAAACACCATCAATCTCAAACAGTACCTGCGCGAGCGGAGAAATATCCGCCTCTTCCTTGCTTTCAAAAAACATTGTGCCGGATTCAAGCACCACTTCACCCGGGATAAACTTAAGGGTGGCGGGATTCGGCGTTTGTTCGGTTTGGATAAACATGTATTTTTCCTGACTATTAAGTTCTAGGTCTTAAATAGTGTGCAGTTTGGAATTATTCAAGTTTATTCAGATTAATTTTACGCGAATTTATCGAGCTCTTCATCGGTCATATTGCCTGGCACAACGAGCACCGGCATATGAAGTACGTTAAGAAGTACCTCTCGGAAACTTCGAATGAGCGGACCAGGATCGCCATCCACATCGGCACCAAGCACTAGCAGATGGATATCATGGTCTTCAGCTATTATGGCTGAAATAACATCTTCAGGTTTTCCTTTGCGGATTACAGTCTCCGCTTCAAGGCCGGATATCCGCTTAATCTCACGAGCATATTTATCAGTATATTCAATCGCTTCTTCCATCGCCTCTTCTTCCATCAAATCTTTGACGGACGTCCAATGCTGAAAATCTGCGGGCGGGATGATACGAAGCATCAATATGCTGCCGCCTACTTTTTCGGCACGTTTACTTGCGAGACGCAGAACTTTCATAAATTCTGGTGTCTCATCAGCGATGATTAAAAATTTCCATTTATTGTCCTGATCGGACATACCAAAACCCTCTATACTTCTATCAAAAAGAAAGCATTATTCTCTCGTAATTTTCGGAGTGTCATACTGCCATCCATGCGCCGCGTTTGGCAAGCCTATATTTACTTCAGCAGAATATTGGTGATTTCTTTAAGTTGGGTGCGTGCGCGAAGCAGATAAAAGCCTTGTGATGCAAGATGGTTTTGGAACATAAACCCGTCCACCTCGCAGTTGGATACGATCAGTGGATCCATAGCGATGATTGAGTTAAAGGACGCTTCCATTTCGTCCCAAATGGTCGCAATATCACGGTTTGCAACCACTTCTTCAAAATCCTTGCGAAGCCCCTGTAAAATCAGACGGTAAGCGTAGGCCTGACCTTTAACATTAAAAAACAAATCATCTGCACCAAAATCAAACATACAGCCAAAACCGTCATTTACATAAACATCAATGCTTGCGGATGATGTACCCAGGTCGAGGGATATGCGATCCAATGTTGCGAGCAAATTATCAGCGCGTTTTTCAAACACCGCGTTTCCACGTGCCAATCTTTCATTATATACAATCAACTGGTTCATCGCTTTAATATACTGCTGTTCCGATGTGGAGACCGGCATCAGGGACGTCGATGGGTTCCACCACCAAATATCGCCTGAATACTGCAGCAAACCCGAAACTTCCTGTAGATCTGGATCTACACTGCTGGAACCGCGTGTTCGGCCAAGCTGATCCACCAATTCGTAACTAAAACGGGCTATCGCAGAAATGATACCGGTTTGAAAATTCGCCATGTTATCTAGAAAGTAACCAGGCTTAAAAAAGGGATCGTTGGAAACCCAGCCATTTTGTTCCACTTCTCGTTCAATAAGCGCGATGCTCACGGCGACAGCATTGCTCCCGTTTGTTGAGTTCTGGGGACCAAAATCCGGATTGTCATTCACCGTATGGATCATCAGCATTCCCACAGGATAATAAAGAAGGAGAAGCACGCCAAAACCAATAGCAATTCGCTTGAGCGCCTTGCCACTGATGCTGTCTTTTAGCCAATATCCGATATCTTTAATGGTTTCCCACATCGTCTGTCCCGCTGATTTATTATATTTTATAGATGGCGACTAACGTTGAAATATTCAAGCCCCCAAATTGGCTACCTTCAAGTTTCGGGGATTTCAACTGATATCCGTTCCGACGAGCCGCTCTCACCTGGGAAGTTTGTAAAAAACGCCTGCACCATATAGGGCATTACTTCATGAAGCTTATTATTGCGCCCAGCGCTTTTCACTTCACCTTCGTATAAGTTAAGCGCACCATCCTCATTCGGTTTAATCACCATTTTTAGATGGCGTGTATATGTCGTATAGGTACGAACCGTTGGCATCATGCTCAATGAATAATATCCGAATGGATCCCAATGCATCGGATGATAGAAGGCGCTGCGATAATAATAGGGCCGATGATAACCATACCAAGGACGGTAAAAACGACCGTAATAACCTCCGTAATAGCCAAAGCCACCCATAGACGGGGAAACACGCGTGATTTGCTTGCCGTCATCGACACCAAATTCCAGCTCAACGATTAGATCAGGATCCTCGCCATTTGCCGGAACATAGCCAAAGCGGCCAAGTTCATTACCCACCAGCGCCGCATAATTGGCAAATTCAAGACTGCCATTATATGCCGGATCCATAGGCACAATCGCAATGGATTCACCGTTTGGCTGCGGCAATTGATGAAAACGTGAAACGTTGCTGCGGATTGACTGCGTACAAGACGCAAGCAGGCCTACAAGAACAATTGAAACGATGAGTTTATAAATTTTTCCCATAACTCCACCTTACCTTTTTACCCCGCACAATTCAAATGCTACTTGAACATTATGGCATAATCAGGGCCGAAGAAAACCCACAATTTCGTGAACATTTTTGAGGATTGGTGAAGCAATGGCATCTGCGTTCTCTGCACCTTGACGAAGGACACCGTCGAGGTAGGATGTATCATCCATCAAACGGTTCATTTCTTCTGTTATCGGCCCAAGAACAGAAACACTCAAATCTGCAAGATCTCGTTTAAAATCTGCAAATCCCTTGCCTTCATATTCAAGGCACACATCGGCCGCATCGCGATCGCTGAGTGCCGCAAAAATATTTATAAGGTTCTTGGCTTCTGCGCGCCCCTCAAGCCCGTCCAGAGTACCGGGCAGCGGCTCACTATCGGTGCGCGCTTTTCTTATTTTCTTGGCGATTAGATCGCGATCATCAGTAAGGTTGATGCGACTGTTTTCAGAAGGGTCAGATTTTGACATTTTTGCATTACCGTCCCGTAGCGACATCACGCGAGTGGCCGCCCCAAATATAAGCGGTTCTACTTCCGGGAAAAAATCGACACCATAGTCACTGTTAAATTTCTGCGCGATATCACGGGTTAGCTCAAGATGTTGCTTCTGATCTGCACCAACCGGCACGTGGGTCGCGAGATACACCAAAATATCCGCCGCCATCAAATCAGGATAGACATATAGCCCCACACTGGCCCTTTCTTTGTGTTTTCCTGCTTTTTCCTTAAATTGTGTCATGCGATTAAGCCAACCCATCCGCGCGACACAGTTAAATATCCATGCAAGTTCAGCATGAGCCGGTACCTGGCTTTGATTAAAAATGATGCTTTTCTTTGGATCAATACCGCTGGCGAGCATGCCAGCCGCCACTTCACGAGTTGCGTTTCTTAGGACATCCGGGTCTTGCCATGTGGTGATCGCATGAAGATCAACCACACAAAAAATGGTTTCATAAGTGTTCTGAAGTCCGACCCAGTTTTTAATGGCCCCTAAGTAATTACCGAGCGTTAAATTTCCAGAGGGTTGAACCCCGGAAAAAATCCGCTGTTTGAAATCTGTCATTATCTTTCCTTTTGGGTATTTTGGACATACCCTTAACTGTTTCAAATATCGCTTCTATATGACGGGGAAATCTGCCTGGGTCAACTATCTCTTTGAAAATAAGGCACGAAGTTCTTCTTTTTTTACGGTTTTGGTAAGAAAAGTTGAAAGCAAATAAACGCCAAGACCACTGAAGACCAAAATCAGCAGCCCACTGATTTGCTCAGCGGCAGTACCATCAATCATTGGGCTGGTATATTTTTGAACCTGCCAGACAACCACCCCCATGATCAAACTACACAATACGTATTTCGCAAGTCGTTTACTCAGCGACCATTCAATACGGTAATGCCCACGAAGAATAAGTCCCGTGGAAAGCATAAGCACATTAATCCAGGCCGATACGGCCGTCGCCATCGCCAGTCCCACATGGGCGAAATACTGCATCAGGATCAAATTAAGGCTTACATTTACGAATAGCGCAACGATAGCAAACTTGAGCGGTGTTTTGGTATCACCGCGTGCGAAATAACCGGGTACAAACACCTTGGCGAGCACGTATGCCGGCAGACCTAATGAATAGGCTGCGAGAGTAAGCGACGTTTGCGCGGTCGCTGTCGGTGTAAAATTATTGCGCTCAAACAGTACCTGTATAAGATCTGCAGGAACGATAAAGAATGCCACTGCCGCCGGGATAGTAAAGAAAAGACCCATTTCGATCGCCTGATTCTGGCTTTTTACCACCTGCTCTTCATTGCCAGCCGCAATACTGCGCGATAGAAATGGCAGAAGTACAGTACCAAGCGCAACCCCAATTACACCGATTGGAAGCTGATTAAGCCGATCTGCATAATAAAGATAGGACATGGATGCATCGGGAAGGTAGGACGCGATAATCATATCTAATAGAAGATTTAGCTGGACCACACCTGCACCTAGCGCGGCTGGCCACATCACGATCAGCAGTTTTTTAACTTTTGGCGTTAACCTTGGAAGCTTGACCCGGATACGGTAGCCAGCATTATAACAAGCGCGAAATAGGAAAATCACTTGAATAAATCCGGCGACACTGACCGCGATGGCAAGGGTATGAGCTGGTGTTTCCATAACATCTGAGGCAAACAAAAGTGCGGATATAAGGCACAGATTTAGGATTATTGGTGTCGCCGCAGTCGCCGCAAACTTTCCAAGTGAGTTTAGAATACCCGCAAGCAGCGAGACCAGCGATACAAACAAAATGAACGGAAATGTAAAACGCGTAAGGGTAACCGCAAGCGCGAACTTCGCGTCATCACCCACAAATCCATTTGCCATCACATAGATGAGTGCCGGGGTAAATATTTCAATGAGCGCGACAAAGAACAGCAGGGTAATAGCAAGGCAGGCAAAGGCTTCTTCGGCGAATTTAATCGCTTCTTCTTTGCCGTCTTTTTCAAGTGTTGCAGAAAATATTGGAACGAATGATGCGCTGAAAGCGCCTTCGGCAAAAAGTCGCCTGAAAAAATTAGGGAGCTTAAAAGCAACAACAAAACAATCAGTAATGGCGCCAGCACCAAGAACCGCCGCCATCATAATGTCGCGAATAAACCCGAGCACGCGGCTGATCATGGTAAAAATTCCGAAGACAACTGAGGATTTGATTACTGACATACTAAAGTCCCGCCTTCAAAACGTTCATCAGTTTTTCTTCTATTTGCTCCAGCTTCTTGTCGTTGGTAATTTTATGACCAAAAAGATCGCGTACGAAGAAAACGGTAATCGCCCGCTCGCCATATGTTGCTATATGCGCGGAATTGATGGAAATTTTAAGATCCACCAGCACTTGCGACAAATCAAACAGATAACCGATCCGGTCACGGCCATTTAGTTCAATCACTGTACGGCTGTTACTGGCCTTGTTATCAATCAGTACACGAGGGGCCACTTTGAATACATCTGTCCTGCGTTTTTTGACCCGCCTGCGATCAAACACTTCTCTCGGCTTAAGCGTACCGGCGAGAGTATCTTTGATATTCTGCTCCAGTTTTTCAAGCTTGGCCTTATCCTTAAAGACCTGTCCATCGGCATCTTGAATTCTGAATGTATCAAGCGCCATACCGTCTTTGGTAGTAAAAATTCTTGCATCCTGAATAGATGCACCACTAAGGGCTATGGCACCTGTAAGGCGAGAAAAAAGCCCTGGATGATCTTCAGCGTAGACGCTAAGCTCCGAGATATCTTGGAAATCATCAATATGAATATTGACCGTGAAATTATCGCCAAACTTGTCTGCCATATCAATCATCAGTGCGTTTCGCACCAAATCTTCGATGGCCACCGCCTGCCAATAGGTATTGTAAAAACGCTTAGCGTAATTTTCGAATTTTTCGTCGTCCCATTCCGTAAGGGCAACTTTCAAATCCTCTTTTACTCGGTCCACATGGTGGTTGGTTTCATATTTAACCTGACCACCCAGCAAATATTCCTCGGATCGACTGTATAAATCACGAAGCAGCTGCCCCTTCCAACCGTTCCACACTTTTGGCCCAACAGCGCGAATATCCACGACTGTAAGCACCAGCAGCAACCTTAGAAGCTCCGGACTTTGCACCTGTCCAGCAAAATCGGAAATGGTTTTTGGATCACTTAGGTCCCGCTTGAACGCAGAAAGTGTCATCAATAGATGCCAGCGCACCAACCAGGCAACGGACTCTGTCTCTGCTTCGGTAAGTCCAAAACGTGGACAGAGTTTATAGGCCACCTCTTCACCCAATATGGAATGGTCCCCTTTCCGGCCTTTGGCAATATCATGAAGAAAAACAGACAGATAAAGCACTCTGCGAGAAAGAATTTTATGGACGATTTCATTGGCCAGCGGATGTTCTTCAGCAAGCACACCGCGCTCAACTTCGGACGTAAGCTCAATGGCACGTATGGTATGTTCATCCACCGTATAAACATGATACATGTCATATTGCATTTGCGCGACCACCCGGCCAAAGTCCGGCACAAAGCGACCAAGCACCCCAACTTCATTCATCAGGCGAAGAGCGAAACCCGGACCTTCCTTGAAGGTCATAATCTCTAAAAACAGTTCGTTGGCACGCGGATCATTTCTGGTTCGCCCGCGAATAAGACGTAAATTTTGTCTGATCATGCGCAGTGCCCTTGGATGAACATCAAGACCATATTTTTGCGCAACATAAAAAATTTCAATCATTTTAACCGGATCTTTTTCCAGAACAGCAGCATTCTTTATGCTGATACGACTGCCCTCGATTGGAAATCCATCTGCGCTCGGAGACCGGAAAGAGAAGTTTGCAAGGCGTAGTTTTGGCTTACGTTTGTGCTTTTCTTCAAGATAAGCGCAGAATATCCGCGTTAGATCGCCAACATTCTTTGCGGTGAGAAAAAAGTGTTTCATAAAACGTTCAACACCCGACATATTGGGCCGGTCCGCATAATCAAATTTTTCGGCGAGTGTTTTTTGCACATCAAAAGTAATACGTTCTTCTGGTCTGCCAGCCATATAGTGAAGATGAAACCTCACTGCCCAAAGGAAATCCTCCGCCTTTTGAAATTCCCTGTATTCGTCGTCGGTGAACACGCCTTTTTTAACAACTTCGCTAACCCTATGAACTTTATAGATAAATTTCGCAATCCAGAAGAGAGTATGCAGATCTCGAAGACCGCCTTTTCCTTCTTTAAGGTTGGGCTCAACCACATAACGGGTATCCCCAAGTCGTTTGTGACGGTCGTCCCGTTCTTTTAGTTTTTGTTCAGTAAATTCCGGCGCATTACCTTTTACGATTTGCTTGTCATATTTTGAAATCAACTCGTCAAACAGGCTTTTCTCACCCCAGATATAGCGCATTTCCAGAAGCGATGTCTTCACCGTTAAATCTGTATCGCAAAGTCGAATACTCTCGTCCACGGTTCTCACCGCATGGCCAACCACAAAGCCCATATCCCAAAGCATATAAAGCATGTATTCGATCACCTGCTCACTCCAGGCGGTTTTCTTGTAGGGAAGAATGAACAATAGATCGATGTCGGAATAAGGGGCCATTTCCTGACGGCCATATCCACCAAAGGCTGCAAGACAGAGCTTCTCGCTTTGTGTCGGATTGGGAACATGATAAATATAGTCCGTCACGACATCGTAAAGCATATGGACTATTTCATCGGTGAGAAAACTTTGGGCATTTGCAAGATTTACCCCCGTTTCACCACTGTCGGCACGCGCACGAATTTTTTCAAAGCCATGATCATAAGCGTCTTTAAACAATTTAAGAAGCGGTGTTCTGATTTGATCAGAGCGATATTTATCTTTAATCGCCTCAAGCTTTTGCGCTTGATCCTTGCGATCAAAAATGTCGCGATGATTTTTAATCCTGATCATAAATCTAGTTTGCCAAATCTCTTAATTTATAAAGTATTTCAAGGGCTTCCCTCGGGCTAAGGTCATCGGGATTTATACTGCCCAGCTCTTTTTCCAATTCCGATGGCCCAACTGGCTTTGCGTTCAACTTTTCTTGCATCACAGAAAATAATGGCAATTCAGCACTAAGAGCCTTCATCTTTTGCCCTTGTGCAACACCTTGCCCTTCATGTCCGCCCTGCTCCAGACTGTGAAGCACCTGTTTTGCCCGTTCGACAACGACTTCCGGAAGTCCCGCAAGTTTTGCCACCTGAATACCATATGATCTGTCTGCGGAACCCTGCGCCACTTCATGAAGAAATATCACTTCACCGTCCCACTCTTTCACCTTCATATAATAAAGGGCTAAATGCTTAAGTTTCTCTGCCAGCGCTGTCATCTCATGATAATGTGTCGCAAATAAGCCCCGTGCCTTATTAACTTCATGTAAGTGTTCCACTGCCGCCCAGGCAATCGATAGCCCATCATATGTGGCCGTACCCCGACCTATTTCATCAAGGATCACCAACGAACGTTCAGACGATTGATTAAGAATAGCCGCTGTTTCAACCATTTCCACCATGAAAGTTGAACGCCCACGCGCAAGATCATCGGATGCACCGACACGGCTGAAAAGCCGGTCCACAATTCCAATATGCGCTTTTCGCGCAGGTACAAAGCTTCCCATTTGAGCAAGGATCGCGATAAGAGCATTTTGCCTTAGAAAAGTACTTTTACCCGCCATATTCGGCCCTGTAATCAGCCAAAGACAGTTTTCTTCACCAAGATCGCAGTCATTAGCCACGAAATTGCCTTCAAGGTTTTTCTTCAAAGACGCTTCCACAACAGGATGGCGTCCACCCTCCACTTCAAACGAAAGACTGTCGTCAACGACCGGGCGAATATAATTATTCTGCACCGCAAGCTCTGCCAGTGCAGATCCTGTATCAAGCATAGCAAGTGCGGACGACGCCAGAATAATTGCTTCCCAATCGCCAAGCACTTTAACAACAAGTTTCTCAAACAGTTCATGCTCCAGACTTAACGCCCTGTCAGCGGCTTGCCCAATTTTACCAGCCAGCTCCGCGAGTTCAGGCGAATTAAAACGAACCGCATTGGCAAGTGTCTGACGGTGGATAAATTCTTCATTGAGCGGCGCCGTCATCAATTTATCTGCATGTAGCGCCGTGACCTCAACAAAATACCCAAGCACATTGTTATATTTTATCTTTAGCCCGTTAATGCCGGTTTTTTCACGGTAACTCACTTCAAGTGCAGCGATCAGACGCTTACTTTCGCTTTTTAAAGTTTGAAATTCGTCAAGAGGTGGATGATATCCTTTAGCGATGAAATTGCCATCCCGAATAATGAGCGGCGGATCAGGTAGTAACGCCCTTCGCAGCTCATCAACAATGGCTGCATGGTCGCCAAAATTTTTAAGAATTTTTTCCAAATGATCAGCGTGATGGCTAATCTGACCCTCGGCTCTCGCAATATTTTGCTCGATAATTTGGCGAATATGAAAAGACTGGTCAAGTGCATCCCTTACCGCAGCAAGGTCCCGTGGTCCACCGCGACCGACCGAAAGACGCGACATGGCCCGTTCAAGATCCGGACAGCTTTTTAATAGTCCACGCAGTTGGTTTCTAAGTGCCTCTTCATTCAAAAAATAGCCGACGAGGTCAAGCCTTTGATTAATTTCTTCAGGATCCGTAAGTGGAGCACTTAGATAACTGCCCAACAGCCGCGCACCTGCACCGGTGATTGTTTTATCGATTGTCGCAAGAAGGCTACCCTGCTTTTCCCCTGATAGCGTTCTGTTAAGCTCGAGATTGCGCCTTGTCGATCCATCAATCAACATGACCGCATCTTCACCTACCAGCTTGGGCCGCTTGAGCTTAGGCATTTTCCCTTTTTGGGTTTCTTCTAAATAACTGATCAGTGCACCGCAGGCCGCTAGTTCGGCGCGACCGAAAGCACCAACGCCATCAAGGGTGTTTACCTCATACACTTCTTTTAGTTTCTTTTCAGCAACACCGCTATCAAACAGACTCCGTTCAACTGGGCTGATGATATGCTGAAAATCGTCCAGAACATCCACCAGATCGCCTTTATCAAGTAAATGAAACGGAACAATTAGCTCCCCCGCTTGCAATCGTGCAAGCTCGGCATCCAGGTTTGCTGGCATCATTTTGCTGACATAAAAATCGCCAGTAGTAATATCAAGCCAAGATAGTGCGTATTTCCCTTGTGCCGATGATAGCGCCGCCAGATAATTATGGGCTCTGGCATCCAACAGGTTTTCTTCCGTGATGGTGCCAGGGGTTACCAGGCGGATCACATCGCGCTTCACCACCGCTTTGCTACCTCTTTTTTTAGCTTCTGCAGGATCTTCCATTTGCTCGCAGACAGCAACTTTGAAGCCTTTACCAATCAATCGGGAAAGATAGTTTTCGGCCGCGTGGACGGGTACACCACACATGGGGATGTCTTCCTCCATATGTTTACCGCGTTTGGTAAGTGTAATATCAAGGGCCGCAGATGCCTTTACGGCATCATCAAAGAACAGTTCGTAAAAATCCCCCATGCGATAAAAAAGAAGATATTCCTGATGCTGTTCCTTGAGTTTAAGGAACTGCTCCATCATTGGCGTGGTCTTACTTCCCACTTTCTTTTTCGCTTTTTTCTCTGTTACTTGACTGGTCATGTCCTGCCCAAAGACTAATGTTATTAATAATTAATGGATTCTACTTAGTCATCCCAAAGGGATAAATATCTGCTTTCTAACCGATCAATGGGCAGCAGGATAAACACATCGGTGGTGCCAAATTGTTCGTCAATTACAGCACCATCACCAATATAACACCCAAGCCTTAAGTACCCCCTGATGAGTGGTGCCAGCGCACGGATTGCCTGTTTACGATTATATTCCCCATCCACGAAATAATCCATTCTCTGATATAAATCTTTTACGGCAGGAATGTTATATTCATCCGGCGTTTTGTGTTGGTCATAAAGATAGCTGAGCGGAAGCTCAAGCGCGTTTTGGTTTGTGCCTGGAAGGCTCGCGCAACCGAAAAGGTAGGCTATTTTATGCTTATCAATATATCGCGCTATAAACTTCCACATAAGATGCATAACTGCATTTGTACGATATTCTTCTTTAACGCAGCTACGTCCCAGCTCAAGTAGCTGTCTATCCCCCATGAGTTTTCTGAAATGCGTATTATAAAGACTTGTAAGATCAAATTCGGATGAAGAATAAAAATCTTCTTTTTTGTCGACTAATTCTTCGCGCAGCAAACGGTAGGTTGCGATAACGCGATCATCACCAGTTTTTGAATTGTCAAAAGCAAGTAAATGGTCACAAATCTCGTCAAACTCATCAAAATCCCTTTTCTCACTTTCAACAACGTCGCATGGAGTTGCGTTCATTTCTTCAAAGAATATTTTGTACCGAAGCCTTTGGCCGGCTTCAATTTCCTGAATGCTACGTGCGAGCCTCACCTCAAAATCGCCGCTGATTACACATATTGGGTCATCATCATTTATTTTTTTATATTTTTGCGCAGCAATATTCATAAAGACCGTGTACCTTTTTAAGTTCCCCAGTTTTACCGAAACTGAGAAATGATATAGCCAATTGAAGCATGTACCAAACAATTTTTTAAGAGATTTTTACAATACTAAAGTTACGCGAAAACGGCTATCATGGCGATATGACCATCGACAAAGACGTATATAGGGGAAAATGTGAGGTATGCGGCGCGTCCGCGCCTGTACACTTGATGCCGCACCCCGAATATAAGTGTCGTTTTTGTGGATTTAAGAAGGTTTTTTCCGAAGATAATATCTATGACAATGATGATCTATGTTTTGCAAAAGATGTGAATCTTTTCTTTAAAAAAAAGCGAGACTTGACGATGCGTGGCGAAACATTTGAACTGGTCGTCCCCGTAAAACGCTTTTACAAAGAACCTGCACCCCTGCCCGGGCAGGTCAATTTTTTCAAATCAAAAAACATTATGTTCCTTCTGGAGCAGCACGGTTTTCAATTGGTGAGCCGAAAATCACGCTTTTCAACGGCATTATGCCTCATCGTGCGCAAGGTCTGATTGCTTTTTATCCAGATTTTCAATTTTCTTGATCCAAAAGAGCAACAGCACACCTGGAACAGCTAAAATTGCAGTGATGATGAAGAACCAGAACCAGCCTGTCGCTTCGACGATGTAACCACTTGGGGACGATAAGATTTTAACGGTAAACTGGTTTAGCGCACTGAGCAACGCAAATTGGGTTACCGTAAAGGAGCGATTGCAAAGAAGTGACAAATACGCCACCAGTACGGTTGCCCCCATCCCGGTCGCAAAATTCTCAAATCCCATAGTAAAGGCAAGGAAATAAGGGTTTGTACCAACGACATATAAAGCAGAAAAAGCAAGATTGGATGCCAGTTGCAAAATAGCGCATATCAGCAGGGCTCGCCACAAACCAACTTTGCTCATGAGAGCGCCACCTACCGCAAAACCAGCCAATAATGCCCAAAAACCTACCAGTTTGCCGGAATTGGCAATCACAATGTCATCAAACCCCAGGGAAAGAAAATACTTCGTTTGCAGTGAAATCGCCAGGCTATCACCCAGCTTATAAAATACCGCAAATAACAAAAATACATACCAGCCGCGACGGGTTAGAAACTCTTGAAACGGCGCAACAACTGTCATGTAAAACCAAGCAGAATATTCACGAAACTTACCTGAACCTACATCCCTTTTTTCAAGGATTTCTTCTAATTCTGCCTCGATTTTCAGTTTCTCTTCGGTAATTTTTGGTTGTGGTTCGCGCATAAGCAATGCTGCAGTTATCCCCACTACCATTGTGAAACTGCCCAGGATGAACAAAAGTGACCAGTCTATTTCCAACAGCGTATAGACGTAAATCACGCCGACTGAAAAAACGATACCTGCAATCCTGTAACCATAAATATAATAGGCAGCACCAGCAGCCTGCTCGTCATCTTCAAGTACTTCAATTCGGAAGCCATCGATAACAATATCCTGTGTTGCACCAAACAATGCGATAAAGAAGGCAACCATATAGGTTTCTGAATAATTATCGAGTGGAGACGTAAATCCTAGCCAGGCAATGCTGCAAGCCAGTAGCGCTTGCGACAATATAAGCCAGCTTCGCCGCTGTCCTAACAGCTTGTTAAGTATTGGAAGTTTTACCTGATCAACCAATGGCGACCAGAGAAACTTTATGGTGTATGGGAGTCCAGCTGCTGCAAGCAAACTAATCTCACTAGGACTAAGGTCAATTTTGGATACCCAGTAACTAAGCGCACCAGTGAGAACACCATAAGGAACACCAGAAGAAAATCCCAGAAACAGGATCGCTAGCACCTTTGGCTTTAAATACACCATCAGCGCTTCGCCTGTATTTTTTTCTACCTGAGATTCCTGTGACAAAAATATTACTCTGAATGTTTATCTTAACACAGAGTGGCCGATGATTGTGGCGAGGTCAAGACCCATTACATGGCCAATTACATAGACCGTATCCAGGACCGAAGCTGGATAAGTTGACTTTTAAACATTTGCGCGTCTCCTGTCACTTTCACGAGCAGCAGAAGTCCGCTCACAGCAGCCATCAGCCGATCTCCCTGATCAACAGCAGATTCGGTTTTCAGCATGATGATAAACTGCTCATCAAGCCATTCATGCATCATTTCCAGAGTCTCAATGGCAGATTCCGCAAGATCATTATCGAGATTTCGAACATCGTAATAGAGGTTGAAAATCGGATGACCCTCTGCTGCAAGGCTGTCCGCATTTTCGTATAAGTCATCCAGAAAAAGGCTAAGGCGCTGTCGGCAATTATCATTTTCATCATATTTTTTAAAGGTTCTTTTGAGTTCCTGAGAATAGGACTTGAGCACCTTCAGACAACATTCTTCAAGGGATGAGAAACATTCATCAAATTCATCGGCACTTACCTTCGCGGCCTTAATAATATGTTCAGCTTCGGACGCATTATAGCCACGCTTTTGAAATTCTTCTTTGGCAGCGCTTATTATTGTTGTTGACGTTGCTCGTTTATTCATATGTACCCCTTAAGCCATTAGCACAAATGCCACAGTGGTAGCCTAGCACTAAAATTCTAGTCCATAATTTTACGCGTATATTTACTTTGAATTGACTGCTGAGAAATGATCCTAATCGAAGGATACTAACTTTTTATTATATTTAATTAAAAATGTTACGGAATTAAGGCTACTTGAAATCGGCGCCTTCTCAAAGCATAAAAAAAGCCGCTTGAAAAAGCGGCTCTTCGAAATTCTTATCAAACAGCAATTAGGCAGCAGCCAATTTTTTCTTGATGCTTTTTTTCAGGCGTCTTGCTTTAAGCGACAGGTTTGTGTCATTTGCCTTAACAAGGAAATTATCAAGTCCGCCATTATGCTCGACACTGCGAAGAGCATGTGCAGAAATTTTCATCTTAACAGATTGACCAAGAGCGTCGCTCATCAGTGTCACTTTAGTAAGATTCGGACGGAATTTACGACGGGTTCTGTTAAGCGCATGGCTTACATTGTTACCGCTCATTACAGCTTTGCCTGTTAGTTCACATACACGTGACATCGTTTTTTCCTTAACTTAAATTCGTATCTTTCAAGGCTCATCCATGAGAATCGTCATGGGGCCATTTAAAACTTGAAAGCGGTATATAGGGGAAAGCAATATGTACGTCAAGAAATATAAGCTGTTTTTTGATATTTTTTTGTGCTTCAAATATCAAGTGTTTTTAAAGGATTCGCTTATAATTTTAGGTCGTCAATCGGCCACTTTGACCAATCGCGTCGCGCAGGATATATTAGCTACAAATAATAGTTAGGTGGGAAGGTTATTTATGGGAAGTTTGAAGAAAGTGGGCGTAGTGGCGATACTGTTGGCGGTATTGGCATTTGTTTATCCAACTGACTATAGTTCCTATCTTATTCCATTTGAAGATAAGGTTTATGAAATTGTAGGTGAAAATCTTGAAGCCGAAGTAATTGCCGAAGGTTTTACCTTTACTGAAGGACCTGCCTGGCATGCGGAACTCGGTAAACTTTATTTTTCAGATATAGCGGAAAATAAGGTGTATATCTGGTCAGAAATGGATGGCACGACGCTGGAACTTGATCCTTCAGGAACTAATGAAAATATTGAAGGTTTTAGTCAACCAGGCATAAATGGTATTTTGGTAGTCCCCGAAACCGGTCAGCTCCTAGTCGCAAATCATGGCCTGCGCTCATTACAGTTTATTGATCCGGCAAGTAAAGGTCGACTAACGTTGACCAATGGCTTTCAAGGCAAAAAATTTAATAGTCCCAATGATATAACCCTTTCTCGCGATGACGCCATATATTTTACTGACCCGCCTTACGGCCTTGCGGGCTGGAATAATTCTCCACTTAAGGAATTAGGGTTTAATGGGGTTTATAAGCTTTCGCCCGATGGGGACGTCACTCTGATAGACGATAGCTTATCGATGCCAAATGGTATTCATCTCACCCCTGATGAAGATTTTCTCTATGTCGCAGTTTCAGAAGCCATAAGTCCCGCCATCTATCGCTATCAAAAACAGACCGACGGCAGTTATGGGAACCGACAACTTTGGTTTGACGGCCGGCCTTATCTTGAAGATCGATATATTGGTACAACTGATGGCCTAACAGTCAGCTCAGACGGAATGGTCTTCGCAACTGGACCCGGTGGTGTTTTTATTATTGAACCGGAAGGCAAAGTGCTAGGACTTATCGCTTTTGACAGACCAGCGGCCAATTGTACGCTTGGGGAAGATGAAAAAAGCCTGTTTGTCACCGTTTCAAATCGAGTTGTTCGTATAAGACTACGCTGAGAGTTTGAGGGAGGGAAAAATGAAAAAGTTGAGTATGTTAGTGATCGCGCTCTTGCTCGTGAATTGCGGTCAGTTAGAAAACACTGGAATTAGCGCCGATATTCTTATTTCAGGCGGAACCGTTTACACTGGCCGTAATGAGGCACCTCAGTCCCTTGATATTGCCATTAATGGAGATCAAATTACCTATATAGGCCCTGTGGGCGCGGAAAATTTCAATGCGGACCGGATTATTGATGCAACGGGGCTGATTGTTGCGCCCGGGTTCATTGATCCTCATACCCATTCGCTAGGAAATCTGCAGGATCCTGACCGCAAACTAAACGCCAACTATCTAACCCAGGGGGTCACAACCGTGTTTAACGGCAATGATGGCGGCGGGCCAACCAACATTCGCGAAACCCTGGATGAATTGGAAGAAAATGGCATCGGAACAAACACGGCGCTGTTCGTAGGACAAGGTGCTGTAAGGCGCTCCGTAATGCAAATGCGTAATGAGCCGCCCACCTACGGTGAACTGGAAATCATGAAAGGCCAGGTCCGGGTTGCAATGGAAGAAGGGGCACTTGGCCTATCCACCGGATTATATTATGCACCGGGCAGCTATTCATCAACAGAGGAAGTCATTGAATTGGCAAAGGAAATCGCACCGTATGACGGTATTTATGAAAGCCATATTCGCGATGAAAGCACATATAACATTGGCCTCTTGAGCGCGATCAAAGAAGTGATTGATATTGCTCGCGCTGCCGAGATTAAAGGACATGTGGGTCATATAAAAGCCCTTGGTGTTGATGTTTGGGGGCAGTCAACCGACGCGATTGCAATGATTGAGGCCGCTCAAGCAGAAGGCCTTCGGATCACCGCCGACCAATATCCATGGCTCGCCACCGGAACCGGGGTGGTGGGAGCGCTTCTCCCCCGTTACGTGCAAGAAGGTGGGGTGGAGGCCATGCATGCACGACTTCGTGACCCGGCACAACTGACTCAAATAAAGGCCGATATGGCGGAAAACATGCGTAAACGTGGTGGGCCAGATGCATTGCTGCTTTCCGGCGGCAACGGGAATATGGTCGTGGGTCGCACCCTCGGCGAAGAAGCAGCAGCACGGGGGAAAGATCTCATCGATACCGCCATAGAAATCATTTTTGAAGGTGGCAGCAATATTGCTAATTTCGCCATTGATGAAGACGACTTGCGGGCCTTTATGCAAAAACCCTGGGTGATGACATCCTCAGACGGAAGTTTCGGCCATCCTCGCAAATTTGCCACCTTCCCCACCAAGTACCGGGAATATGTAGTAAATAAAGAATATGTCACTCTGCAGGATTTCATTCACCGCAGTACCGGTTTGACAGCCGATACCTTCAAATTATGTGACCGCGGTTACATCGATACCGACATGTTTGCAGATATCGTAATCTTCGATGCCGACGAATTTGCGCCGGTTGCAGATTTCGTAAATCCGCGGGAGCTTTCTGTGGGCGTGAAGTATCTTGTAGTTAATGGCGGCCTTGCCATTGATAATGGTGAACTGACTGGAGAATTATATGGTCGGGGGCTGACCCGCTGCACCCGTTAAAAAAGGGGCGGAATATCCGCCCCTTTTTACAAAACCTTATAGATAACTTAACCACCAATCCTTGCGGCGACGCTTTACATCCGCCACCCATTTACAGAAAGGATAAAGCAGCGCAACCACGATTATCCAGCCAGCATAAACGCCCACCAGATCAACACCATATCCTTCAGGATAAAAAGGGAAGAACTTAAAGACATCATCGAAGGAATGCCCCTGTGCCATACCAAGAAGCATGGCAAGTGCGTGAATGAGGTATAGATGCGCCACATAAAAGGCGAAAGGTACCCGACCAAACATTACCAGCACATCTTTAACTTTGCCTTTGACTTTATCAGCATGGCCGCAGATGATCGCCATGATTCCAAGGGTTGCCAATAGATAAAGCAGGCTAGCGGGATATTTGCTTACATTCATGAAATCAAAAACGGTGGCGAGGAAACCATATTCCTGAACCTGCCACGGATTCGGATCGCCGTAAATGCCAGCAAGGCGAAGCGCCAGAAACGCACCCAGCATAATAAGACCAGCATTAATCAGATAAGCATTTCGCTCAGCCGCTGGTTTTTGAAAGATATAGGCGGTGCCATAGCCTACCAGCATCAGACCTACGCACGGGATTAGCGGATAGAAAGTGTTGACATAAAACTGACCAAGAATAACCGAGTTTTGCGAATAAAATGTAATCCATAGCGGATCCGTTCCATCACCAAAAGGCGCACCACTCGGCCAGTAAGGCTCAAGCAGATTATGACCAAAGACTATGGCAAGCCCGATTATGAGACATACCCGTGGTCCCAGAAACAGCACACCAGACAGAATAATCATGCTGGCACCCAATGCCCAAATCACCTGCAGGAAGATGATGGTAAGACCACCAACTGCTTCTTCACCAAATGGGGTAAAGGTCCAGGCTGTTGATATGATGGTCAGTTCCATAATCACCAACCAAACGCCACGTTTGAAAACAAAGCCGGAAAGCTCCTTCGCCGTTTTACGCGCAGCCATAAGACCGACAGACGTTCCCGCCAGGAAAATAAAAGTTGGTGCACAAAGGTGAGTGATCCAACGTGTAAGGTAAAGCCCGATTCCAATATCAGGTTGAGCCATTGGATCCTGAACGCCCCCCATCATCATAAAATCACGCACATGATCCAGCGCCATAATCAGGATCACGAGACCCCTGACCATGTCGATATTGCTTAGGCGGTATGCCCGCTTGTCGGTGTTTTCATTTGCTGCCGTATAATCCACCGAAGGGACAAATACGGGGCCATAATCCTTTTCGGCCACTTGATTTTTTCTAATTGCAGTCATAATCAATTCCTTGTTCTTATTTTGAAACCTGATGTGATCTCTTCACGGTGTCAGTTATAGGAAATCCATAAAACCACTGCTTGAGTAGCGCATGGAAAGTGGTTGGTGACTAGCTGCGTTTAGCTGAGGTTTGCATGTGGAAAGCGTGAAGAGGCCCAGAAAAGTGAGGAACTCCACACGCTGGCGACTAGTTACATTCCACTTTGCGTTTAATCTCTTGATTATTTTTCTTTTTATTTCATATACATAGAATTTTTTTGACAATATAATTGTCAAAATATTTGACAATTATATTGTCATTATCTAAATTGTTTAAGCTATTAGTTCAAAAATGAGGTTCAAAATGAGCTCTGAGATAAAGAATTTAAAACTCGTAATTGATGAGATTAGACATTGCTTCAATGTACTGAAATTCACTGCCGACGAATTGCACAGTGACATTGGCATTAATGCTTCAGCAAGAGCTGTCATGGAAAGCCTATATCCCGATGAAGAAAACACTGTGCCAGAAATAGCGCGGAGCAAAGGTGTTTCAAGACAACACATACAAGTTATTGTCAATCACCTGTTAAAATCTGATCTGATTGAAAGTAGGAATAATCCACGGGACAAACGTACATTTTTGCTGTCACTTTCCAAACTTGGAAAAAGCAAATTTGATGTAATTCGGCGCCGCGAAACAGACTTTATTCGCGACATTTCAGAGAATTTCACGGACAAAGAAATCGCTACCACCTCTAGAGCGATTAACAAATTAACTCAACTAATCAAAGGATACGAAAATGACTAACGACAGCGAGCATAATGTAGGCAAAATAACAAAGAACATTTTTTACATAGCAACCGCAGCGTTTCTTTGGAGTTTATTGCTGATGTGGACCTGGAACACTGTTGCAATGGAAGTATTTGACTTGCCGAAAGTGCAGTTCAAACACACTTTCTTGGTAGCCATTAACTTGGTAGTCCTGTTATTTTTTAGAACTGTAAGCAGCAGAAACCGACGACATTTTAAGAGCTAGTGAGCTTTTTTGATAGAACGACATGCACTTACAACAATATATAGTAGGCCAGTTCAAACAACCAGCCGGTAAGATTGGAAAACTTGCCGGTTGGATTATGGCCAACCGCAAATCAAACATTAAAAGAAGCCAGCTTACTATCGATGCTTTAAAAATTAAGCCCAATGACCATGTTTTGGAGATTGGCTGCGGGCCCGGTGTCGCCCTTAAGGAAGTTTTAATACGGTTAGAAAGCGGTAAGCTGGTAGGACTAGACCATTCGATCGAAATGATCACTCAGGCAGAAAAAAGGTGCATGGATGCAATATCTAACAATAAACTCAAACTGATGCTGGGAAAATTTGAAACAACTGACTTCAGCGAAAACTTTTTTGATAAAATTTTCTGCGTTAATGTAATTCAATTTTTTGACGATCAGTTTGCAGTACTGGAAAAATCATTTGAAATATTAAAGCCTCAAGGTTCGATAGCAATTACTTATATGCCAAGATCAAAAAATCCTACCCGTGAAAAAGCGTTGCATATGGCAAGTACTGTTACAAATCATTTAACGGATATCGGATTTGCAAATGTACAAACACTTATACACAAATTTTCGCCCGCCCCAGCTGTTATAGTTTTAGGTAGTAAACCGCTTGAAACCTCATATAAATGACACTGTCAAAACAGGAGCTGGAAGGTTCTAAGCGATTACCGCGCATATGAGACAGAGTAATGGGAAAGTGTGAAGATTGACAAAGACACTGAAAATAAAGGATAATTTCAGTTGTATTTTTGCCGGGATTCTATATGTCATTTCGCTTAATCACACTCACTGCGCTAACCTTAATCGCCTTTGCCGCCAACTCGGTCTTTGCCAGATTGGCTTTGGTAGACGCGAGTAATGATCCTGTAAGTTTTACACTGGTACGTTTATTTGCTGGTGCCCTTCTACTTTCTTATATCTTTTTAAAGAATGGTAAAACAGAACCACTGCGTCTCAATTTTAAAGCAGTTTTTCTTCCGCTGATGCTGTTTTCATATGCGATATTCTTTTCGCTTTCCTATGTTGAAATAGAAACCGGAACAGGTGCACTCATTTTGTTTGCCAGCGTGCAACTAACGATGATGCTGATTGCCATCAGCCACGGGCAATATTTAAATGGTATTGAATGGGGTGGTTTTCTGCTCGCGTTCGGTGGGTTGGTCTACTTACTACTTCCCGGCATTGGTGCCCCGCCCCTGTTGGCAGCAATATTGATGGCACTATCCGGCATATCATGGGGATTTTATTCCGTTTGGGGGCAAGGCGCACAAAATCCGATTCTGCTGACCTCCAGAAATTTTGTACTGACTGTCCCACTTGTTGTGATACTTGCTCTCATCTTTAAGATTGAACTTACCACTGAGGGCTATATGTGGGCGATACTTTCCGGCGCTATCACATCCGGCCTTGGATATATCCTCTGGTACATTGTGCTTAAGGAACTCACCACCAGCACTGCAGCGATATTACAGCTCAGTGTGCCAGCCATCGCCGCTTTTGGCGGAGTATTATTCCTGCAGGAAGCACTAACCACCCGTCTCATCATTGCCACAGCACTGATTTTCAGCGGGATACTGGTCAAGATCCGAGCTGGGAAGAAATAATTAGTTTACTCTGTCACGAGCCGGATTACGCCATCACGCTTATTAAGCAAAAATAATTTCCCGTCGATGGTATGAGCCAGTCGCACATCCGCCCGGTAAGATTCTGATTTACCCTGTTCTACATTCTTTTCCTGGATCACTTGTAGAAAAGTTTTAATTTCGCCCTCATCGCGCAGAAGAATTCGGCGGATCGGATCCTGGCCACCAGGTGAGTTATCAGCGGAAACATAGAAAATCTCACCACTGGGAAGATCACCAAAAATAATCAGATCATTGAGTTGTGGTACTTCACCGTCGCGATAAACCGCAAGTCCGCTTGAGGCCGCGCCAGAGCTTTGCATTAGCGGATCCTGTTGATCCCACTCCGCCACTGGGTAAACCATATCAGGATCCGCTTGTGGGCCTGCCATGTCAACGCCATTACGGCTCACATAACGATAACTTGCTTCCCAGACTTTCCAGCCCAGGTTGGCACCATTATGGACCGGACTTACCTCTTCAATTGTGTTTTGACCAATATCCGCTACATACATCTGACCGGTTTTACTATCCCAAGCGAGACGATTGGGAGAACGCGCCCCAATTGCATAGAGCTCACCTAAGGCAGAACTATTACCCACATAAGGATTATCGGCTGGAATGCCGTACTTTCCGTTGGTGCTATTAGATCCCAATGGATTTATGCGCAGGATTTTTCCAAAAATAGACGTAAGCATTTGCGACATATTCATCGGATCGCCGCCACTACCACCATCGCCATTGCTGATATAAAGGTTGCCGTAATCGTTCGATCCCGGCGCAGCAAGTGGATTGAAAGCAATCTGACCACCATTGTGGTTGCCGAACGGTTGTTCCATGCGCATCAATTCGCGTGGCGCTTCACCATCATAGATGGCGGCACTTGCATCGTTGGCCGTCCATTCCAGTAACAGCGTATCATGAGCGTCATTGCCACCCTCAGGTCTAAAATCCGGAGTAGGATTCGTGTTTGAGGTATCCAAAAGCATATAAATTTTGCCATAACCCGGCGCACCTGCCTGATTAAATTCTGGATGAAGCGCCAGCCCTGTAAAACCACGCTCAAGCACTGTCCAGCGAAGATCAACACCCCATTTATCGTCATTGAGGTTTATATATTCAGTAACGTCACCGCTTTGAGACAGGGTATAAAGCACACCTTGGAGATCATTGACAAAATAACGGTCGCCGCCCGGTTCCCGCTCAAGATCCATGGCTAAGGCCGTTTGATCATCAATGTCCGGCAGCGTGGCAAATTCTTGATAGCCAATCGTAATCACATCTTCATAGGCTTCGATAAAATCAGGATAAGGGTCGTTGACGGCTTGCCCGCACGCCTGGGCGGTCAACATACCAGATAACATGAAAATTTTTACGAATTGAGATTTACCAAACATTTTGGATCCCCTTATTTTGTATTAAGTGTTTTAAACAACTCGCTCGCCGCCGCGAGCGGTGTTATTCGCTTCTCCCTCACTTCCCTGATAGTGTCTGACATTTCGCCTGAATTTTCAAGTTGAACCTGCTGAAGCATCAATTCATTGAGCTCGGTCCAGATGGCGGATACTGTTTGCTCTTGCCGGCGACTTTCGAATTCGCCATTTTTCTCCATAATGTCTTTAAACGATTTTATTTTCTCCCAGACCTTATCAATGCCAGTGGTATTTAGGGCGCTTGTTTCCAAAACGTCGACTGTCCAATCAGGATTTTTAGCTTTCATTAGGTGAAGCGCGCTCCTGACATCTGCACTAGCAATATTGGCGGCACTCACAAAATCGCCATCCGCTTTATTAATGATTACAAGATCAGCCAGCTCCATAATCCCGCGCTTAATCCCCTGAAGATCATCACCGGCGCTGGGCGATAAAAGAAGTAAGAACATATCCACCATGTCGGCCACTGCTACTTCCGACTGACCGACACCAACCGTTTCAACAATTATCACCTCGTACCCAGCCGCTTCCAAGATCATCATCGCTTCGCGAGTGTAACGGGCAGTACCACCAAGTGTACCTTTGGACGGAGTAGGCCTGATGAATGCAAGTTCATCACGTGCCAGTTCTTCCATTCTTGTTTTATCACCTAGGATGGAGCCACCAGAAATCTGTGACGATGGATCCACGGCAAGTACGGCAACTTTAATTCCCTGCCCTGTAAGCAGCTTGCCAAAACTCTCAATAAAAGTAGATTTTCCGACGCCGGGTACGCCCGTTAGACCAATGCGAATTGTATTACCGGTATGTGGGAGAACCTCATTCAAAAGCGCCTGCGCTTCTTTCCTATGATCGATGCGAGTAGATTCAATAAGCGTAATTGCCTTGGCGATGGCCCTGCGTTTTCCAGCAACAATTTGTTCACCAAGGTCGCTCATATTATGATCCAGTCACCCCTTCGGTTACCAGCTTAAGAACTTCGCTGGTCAGTTCGTCTTCCTTAACCGGTCCGTCTGATTTATACCAGCTGGTAAGGCCATTTAAGCTGTCGAAAAGCAGGATCGCAAGTATAGTAGAATTGCAGTCGCGGATAGATCCATCTTTAATACCACGGCGGATAATCTCACGGACTCGATTTTCGATATCCTTATGATTTTGAATGCTTTTTTCAGCCAATGCTGGATCTTCCATTTGGCCGCGATGACGCACATGGCATCGGGCAACATCGTCAGTGATGATCGGAATATAGCGAGTTATGAAGTTATAAAGCATATCATAACCACTCACTTTTTCAGCCATAACATCATCGAGCATTTCATTGATCCGGCCGCAGGTTACTTCCTCACATTTGACCAAAATATCTTCTTTGTTTTTTATGTAATAGTACAAAGTAGGTTTTGTGACATTTTGCATGCGCGCGATATCATCAAGGGAGGTTTTATAATAGCCCCGTTCCATAAAAGCTTTGGATGCGTTTCGTAAGATCACATCCAATTTTTGCTGTCGCTTTTCTGCTCTACTCAAGCTTTTTTGCATTTATGTCCGCCCGATGCATGATATACTATTATCTTGCTTATAAATTGTGACTTGTTTATAACGTTACTCGATAGTAACATATTTTAATTCTTAAAGCACACCTTAATTTTTTTTGGAGAAATTTAATGGCCGAAGAGCAAATCGTAATTGTTGGTATGTCTCGCACACCAATGGGTGGATTTCAAGGTGATTTTGCCTCTGTCACTGCGCCAGAACTGGGCGCAACCGCAATCAAAGGCGCCATGGCCGGAACGAATATTGCACCGGAAGATATCGATGAAACCATCATGGGATGTGTACTTCCCGCCGGTATAGGGCAAGCGCCAGCACGTCAAGCATCAATCGGCGCAGGTCTGCCGCACAGCACAGCGTGCACCACTGTGAACAAAATGTGCGGTAGCGGCATGGAAACCGTGATCCAAGCTCATAATGCCATTGCAGCTGGTCGCTCGCAGGTTGTCGTCGCGGGCGGGATGGAAAGTATGTCGAACGCGCCTTATCTTCTTTCCAAAATGCGTAGTGGCGCGCGCATCGGCCATACGGAAGCAAAGGATCATATGTTCCTGGACGGCCTTGAAGATGCTTATGACAAAGGCATTTTGATGGGCGTTTTTGCGGAAAGAACAGCGGAAAAGTACCAGTTTACCCGTGAAGCACAGGATGATTATGCAATTACATCACTATCCCGTGCGAATGAGGCGATTGAAAAAGGTTATTTTGATAGCGAAATCACGCCGGTTACCGTTAAAAGCCGCAAAGGTGAAACCGTAATCGATACTGACGAGCAACCCGGCAAGGCCCGCCCGGAAAAAATTCCATCGCTTCGTCCGGCATTCGCAAAAGACGGTACAGTAACTGCTGCCAACGCCAGCTCCATTTCGGACGGCGCATCTGCGCTGGTTCTGATGAAAGAAAGCGAAGCAGAAAGCCGCGGGCTTAAGCCACTGGCCAAAATTATCGGGCACAGTGTCCATGCGCAGGAACCGAACTGGTTCACCACTGCACCCGTGGGCGCAATGAAAAAGCTGTTTGAAAAAACCGGCTGGACAGATGACGATGTAGACCTTTATGAAATTAACGAAGCGTTTGCGGTTGTCACTATGGCGGCGATGCATGAACTTAATCTCTCCCATGATAAAGTGAATGTGCATGGCGGGGCATGTGCCCTTGGCCACCCGGTGGGATCTTCCGGCTCACGAATCATCGTTACGCTGATCGCGGCCCTTAAAACTCACGGCAAAAAACGTGGCATTGCAAGCCTTTGCATTGGTGGTGGGGAGGCAACAGCTGTCGCTGTTGAATTGATGTAGAATGAGATTTACTGAAGAACAGAATATGATCCGTGACATGGCGCGGGACTTTGCGCGCAAAGAACTGGCGCCACATTCCGCACAGTGGGACCGTGACTGTGCCTTTCCTGTCGGTGTGCTTCATAAAATGGGTGCGCTTGGCCTGATGGGTATGACAACTTCCGACGAATGGGGTGGCGCGGGCACGGATTATGTGGCTTACGCGCTGGCACTTATGGAAATTGCTGCCGGTGACGGGTCCATCAGCACGGTGATGAGTGTCACCAATTCACCAAGCCTGTCGCTGATTGAAGCGGCCGGCACCGAAGAACAGAAGCGCGAGATCCTTACGCCGCTTGCGCAAGGGGAAAAGTTTGTTGCTTTCTGCCTTACCGAGTCCGGGGCAGGGTCGGACGCAAGTAATCTGAAGACCAAAGCGATT
>JANQJN010000060.1 GCA_028281625.1 Emcibacteraceae bacterium
TCGTCATCGGACAGGGAAGCGACGACGACCGGGATCTCATGGCGACGGAGAGATCGCGCAATCGGGCAGACCCGGGAAGTTCAACTATTATCAACACAGTCTTTCAAACGATAATGAATGTGATTGAATTTGACATGAATATCGCCGCCGCCAGCAGCAAGCCGCGCATTCATCACCAATGGATGCCAGACATTGTGGAAGTGGAAAGCAGCCTAAACGTGGATACCATCAATATATTAAAAGATATGGGCCATAACATTGTTTACCGTGCAGATAGCAACACCTATGGCTTCATGACACTTGGTGAAACCGCGAGTATCGTGTTCAAGGATGGTTATTATTTTGGTGCTCATGATCCGCGCAATATGGATGCGGGTACCATTGGCATAAACGAATAATCGGAAATTTTCCGATCAGACCAAGATTGGATATTCGCATTTCGGAACTTATCCGGCACAAAAGAAGTGAAAATATAACATTGCCGTTTTTTATTGCAGAATCAGTTTAGATATGCAGGATGTGTTCGGCGTTTACATCATAGAGAGAATAAAATGAAAATTAGATTTCTTATCCTTATTTCAACAATCGTGAGCTTTATGACAGTCCCAACCCTGGCCCAGATGGGAAGTGGCGGGGACGCTAATACGCCGCGGTTAAATACGACCGACCGTTATGTGCCGGTCATTGCCCGCGGTGGAATGGTATCCTCACGGGAAAAAATGGCCTCACAAATTGGTGCGGATATTCTGGAGCAGGGCGGTAACGCTGTTGACGCAGCGGTCGCAGTAGGATTTGCCCTCGCGGTGACCTACCCACAAGCCGGTAACATCGGTGGTGGGGGCTTCATGGTTATTCATCTGGCTGAAGAAAATAAATCAATTACTGTTGATTACCGTGAAATGGCCCCGGCTGCAGCACACCGTGATATGTATCTCAACGAAGACGGTAGTGTTGATGATGCCCGTTCAAAATATGGCCCACTGGCCGCTGGTGTACCAGGCACCGTTGCCGGCATGATCCATGCCCTTGAAAACTACGGCACCATGTCCCTTCAACAGGTCATGCAACCAGCTTATGATCTCGCCTACAATGGCTTTCCAATGTATAACTACCTGCAGTCATCTCTCAATGGTCGTAAAGAGCGTCTGATGGAAAATGAAGCAGCTGCAAAAGTTTTCTATAAAGCGGATGGATCATCCTATAATTACGGCGAAATTCTGAAGCAAGAAGACCTTGCCTGGTCCTTAAAACAGATCATGGATGGTGGTGTTGACGCTTTTTATAAAGGCGAAATTGCCCGGCGTATCGTTGCTGACCAAGAAGCCCATGGTGGTCTGATCACTATGGAAGACATGGCCGGTTATGTTGCCAAGGAACGAGAAGCGATTGTTGGTTCATATAAGGACTACAAAATTGTCACCATGCCACCACCATCATCCGGTGGGGTACATTTGGTGCAGATGATGAACAT
Source organism: Emcibacteraceae bacterium (assembly GCA_028281625.1). Lineage (GTDB taxonomy): Bacteria > Pseudomonadota > Alphaproteobacteria > Sphingomonadales > Emcibacteraceae > Pseudemcibacter. Next base: position 1,472 of record JANQJN010000060.1, read on the forward strand.
GCTTGAAAATGATAATCTGAAGGAAAAAGGCCACAACAGCGCCGCGACCCTTCATCTTTATATCGAAAGTATGCGTCAGGCTTATGCGGACCGCAGTAAATATCTTGGTGATCCGGATTTTGCTGATGTTCCGGTGGCAGAGCTCACCTCCAAGGAATATGCAAAAATTGTTCGTGACCTGATTCCTGCTGATAGATCTCGTCGCTCAAGCGATGTGGCGCCGGCGCTTGATCTGATCAACGAAAGTCCGGATACAACCCACTATTCAGTAATGGATAGGCATGGCAATGCGGTTTCAAACACTTATACACTGAACTTCAGCTACGGCAATCACATGATGGCGGCCGGAACTGGTATCCTGATGAACAATGAAATGGATGACTTCTCCGTGAAGCCCGGGACACCAAATGGTTACGGCTTAATTGGTGGTGAAGCAAATAGCGTTCAACCGAAGAAACGCCCGCTGTCCTCTATGACGCCGACCATTGTGCTCAAGGATGACAAGCCATACTTCGTGACCGGTAGCCCCGGTGGCAGCACCATCATCACTGTGGTGATGCAATCTGTGCTCAATGTGGTCGAGTTCGATATGAATGCAATGCATCAGCTTGCAGCACCGCGCATGCATCATCAATGGCTGCCGGATGCGGTGATGCTCGAAGAAGGTGTGAGCATTGATACCAAAAATATCCTTACCGATATGGGCCATATCGTTGCTCCGCCACGATTCACACTCGGCTCGCTTAGCTCAATCATGTATAAAGACGGCATTTTCTATGGTGCCGCTGATATTAGAAGCATGGACGCAGCCGCGATTGGCGTTGAGTAAGAAAATAATATATTGAATTTTAAAAGGCGGCTTAAGTGGCCGCCTTTTTACTTCGCGCAAATGTATTTCATCACCTTCAAGTCACCTTTTTGCAGAAGGCGCAGGCGCGTATCCCAGAGTACCGCTTCATTGTGCATATATTTTATGGTGTTCAGTTTGCTTTCATCGCTGCTGTCAATGGTGGAAATTACTTCACGGGCGTGTTCTCGGGTTTGTTCCATCAAATGCAAGTAAAATCCGGTGAGATCTTCCTTGCTTTTTAAGGTAAGGCCCGACAGAGCAAAGAGGCTTTCCATTAGGTTTTCTTTTACAGGGCGGGGTTCATAGGGCTCTAATAGTTTCCATTTCTGGAACAGCGGATTGTCCAGATTGGCGCTATCAGTTGCGATATAATCAGTAATCAGCAACACACCGTCTTCTTTCATGGAGTTTGCGATTGCGCCAACAAGCTTATCTTTTGCTTCGATGGTAAAAAGGGCTTCTTTGGCGTAGACACGGTCGTAAGAGCGGTTAAATTCCGTGGCATTTTCAAGATCAAGATGAATGATAGGTGCCATATCGGAGACGCCGGCTTCCTGTGACATTTCCATGCCGTCTTTGGCCAGTTGTTCCGAAGGTTCGTAGCCGTCTACTTCAGTGTCATATTCTTTTTGAATGGCGCGGACCGGGCCACCAACGCCGCCACCAAGTACCATGGTTGTCCGGCGGGAGTTGATGCGAAGTTCAGCTGTCATATTAATGATGTTGTCCGGACCGCCAGGGCCGCAGTATCCGTCACCCCAAAACATCTGTGCCACATGGGCCCGTTCGGTATCCCACACCGCTTTCACTGGTATATGATTTTTGAGCATCGCCTCGTAATCATAATCGTCTTCTTCTTCATCTTCTGGGCTGTTTTCTGCGTCATATTCGGCGACGGAAGTGTCTTCGAAGTGGTATTCTGCTTCCTCCTCCTCTTTAAGCCAGGAGGGTTTATGTTCCTCTGTTGCGGCGGCGGAGTTTGCTTTTTCTTCCTTTATGGCGGGCGCGTTGTTGTGATTTTTGGATTCTGTGGCAACAACATCATCCACGTCGTAACCATGCCACCAGGCTTTTAGACGCGTAGAGAGTTTTGGCTTATTTTTATTATTATTGCTCATGATTTCTTTCTTTTAAAGGAACGGGTTCATTTTAAAGGAACTGGCTGAGGGCTTCACGGTAGTTGCGACTGGCTTGGACTTCTGATCCATTATTTAGGGTGATCATATATTTACCACCGGCGGCCGGTTGAAGCTTTTCGATCATCTGAATGTTGACGATGGTGGATCTATGTATCCGTTTGAAGACTTCCGGATCAAGGCGTTTATCCATATTCTTCATGGTTTCCCGCAGTATATGGGTTTTTTCCGATGTATGAAGGCACATGTAATCTCCAGCAGCATCGATCCATTGAATGGTGCTCACATCTACACGGGTGATTTCACCGCGATCCTTGATGTTAAAGTGTGTTTCAAACTGTTTTTTGCTTGTGATGTCATCGGCTGTGATGATTTCTGATAGTTCAATCTCCGGGGGACTATCCAATGATCGGATTAGGTCGATTAGTTTTGCATTTTGTTCAATGGCGATATGTTCGGCAATTTGTTCGCGCACTTTGATGATGGCCTGCTCTAGCCGCTCTTCATCAATGGGCTTCAGTAGATAATCAGACGCGTGGGTCTCAAATGCTTTAATCGCATAGTGATCGAAAGCCGTCGCGAATACGATGATCGGTAGTTCTTCATTGGCAAGTGCCTTAACTACATCAAAGCCATCAAGCCCTGGCATCTGAATATCCAGAAACACCAGGGAAGGTTTTTCGGCACGGATTTTTTTGATGGCTTCGCGGCCATTGGAAGCCGTGCCAACAATCTCTACATCATCAAAATTTTCAAGTCGAAGCTTAAGACCTTTGAGCGCTAGTGGCTCATCGTCGACGAGCAAGGTTCGAATAGATTTATTCGCCATATTTTAAATCCTCATTCCTTTCAAACGGGATATCAATGTTTATTTCTAATCCGCCTTCATCACGGTTTTCAATAGTAATTTTATGATCTGTTCCATAAAGCTGAAAAAGTCTGTTTTTTGTATTGGCAAGACCCACACCGCTCGAATTTTCATTAAACTTATGTTCTGTTGGTTCGTCAGATAGCCCTGGCCCGGTATCAGTCATTTTTATTTTAAGGCGGTCCCATGCGCGATGAACATCAAGTGCAATGGTGCCGCCATTTTCCATGGGTGCTATGGCATATTTTATCGCGTTTTCCACAAGTGGCTGCAGCAGGAGGCTCGGGATCATGGCCTTTTTTGCATCTTCTGCTACATTAAACTCCAATTGCAAACGGTCTTCAAAACGTACTTTTTCGATATCAAGATAGAGCCAGAGCGCATACACTTCTTCGTCGATGGTTATTTTTTGCTCCGGTTGATTGACGAGACTAAACCGCAAAAAGGCACTGAGTTTGGTCAGCATACCATTGGCTTCTTTGGTTTGTTTATCAAGAACAAGAGTGGAAATGGCATTCAGCGTATTAAACAAGAAATGCGGGTTGATCTGATAACGCAGCATCTGAAGCTGTGATTTGTGAGCTTCTGCTACGGCTTGTAGATACATTTCCTTTTGCTCCAGTAAAAGGAAATGGTAGTTAGCGATAAAATAGGCACCGGTCCAAATCATAAGCACAAAAACGTCATAAAGTGCTCGGCCCGCCAGAAATTCATATATCTGAACGTCGATAAAAAACGTTTGTAAAACAATCCAGGTGTCAATGGCGCTTAAGATAAGCGCGGCGATTACAATACAGGTGATCACTGATAGGATTAAGGTTGAGGCAGGTATATCACTGCTTCGTAGTTTACGGTAAATTACCCTCATGATCACGGTGATGATAAATCCGCTTACAACAGACGTTGCAACGGTGATCTGGAAAATGAAATCTTCGCCATCTGCATATAGACTAAGTGCGCGGGCGGCACCAAAGGCGAGCCAGCCCGCGATTTGCAGCTTCCAGAAAAGGCTTTCTTTTTGCTTTATTTGCTTTTCAATAAAGTTCGCCAAAAGTGTCCTTACTCAGCGTTTGATACAATATGAACGTCCTGTTGAGGATATGGGAAATTAAGATCATTGTTATCGAAGTGCTGTTTGATGGCTTTGGTAAGATCCCAGCGAACACCCCAATAATCACCGCTGTTAACCCATACACGAACACCAAGATCAACAGAACTTGCGCCAAGTTCACCAACAAATATTTGATGGCCAGGATCGCTTAGTGCGCGACTTTCATCGGCAATAAGTTTTTCCAGCTGTGCGACTGCATGGTCAATGTCATCGTCATAGCTTATGCCGATCACAAGATCGACACGTCTTGTGTCATTTGCGGAGAAGTTTTTAATTGATGCTCCCCAGATTTGGCTGTTCGGAATGATAATCTTTACATTATCGCCTGTAGCCATTTCGGTAACAAATAATCCCAATGCTTTAACTGTTCCTGCGTGACCACCTACATCGACAAATTCGCCTACTTTAAACGGGCGGAATATAAGCAACATTACGCCAGCAGCAACATTACTAAGTGTCCCCTGTAATGCCAGTCCAATGGCAAGGGAGGCGGCACCGAGTATGGCGATAAGACTTGCCGTTTCCACACCGAAGCGATCAAGTACCGCCAATATTGTAAAGATAATGACAACATAACGCGCAAGGCTTGAGAAAAAGGCTCCCAGTGTGTCGTCGATAGTGCTGCTTTTTTTGCAGACTTTTAGAACCATTCGCCGTACCCAACCAGCGGCCATAAAACCGATTATGAGTATGAGTATTGCAAAAACGATATTTAGGCCGTACTGAGTCCCCAGCTCAACGATCATATCCATGTATTGTTGTGCGCTTTCTTCCATTATGCCCTCTTTTTTATAAATGTTTGTGTGTAATCGAAAATACGGTGATTAAGATAACCGCGCAATATAAAATTAACCATATTGAATATTTGCCGCCACATTATAGCCATAATAAAACATCAACCTGATTTCCATTCAGCAGTTTCACGATTATGTGAATAATGTTGAGTAAATAGTTTTAGTGAGTGTCGTTATGGTTTGTATTGGGGAACGCAATTGGTTTCATTTTAACAAATATACAAAGGATATGGATTATGAGTAAGACTATGAAAACAACAGGTTTGGCAGTTGCTGTTGCGGCAGCTGGCGTTTTCTCAGGGGCAGCACTTCTGGCACCTGCTGTGGCTCAAGAAGCCCAGGAAGCACAAGTG
>JANQJN010000083.1 GCA_028281625.1 Emcibacteraceae bacterium
TACCGTATCCCCGCGCCCAACACGGACCGCGGTTGTCCCCACCGATGCTGGTGCGGATGCTGTTACAGTGCTTCTTGGCGGTGTGGGTTTATTTCGCGGGCTTGGGATTGGGTTTGGTGAATTTCTTGCGACCTGGGTGCCACCGCTGCTTTGATAGCGCCCACCGGACGTCGCGTTCGGGTTATCTTGCGGATTTACGTGTGAATAGGGATAGGGGCCCTCACTGTCATACCCCAATGAACAGCCAGAAAGGATCAGACCGGTGAATAAAATTGTGAATAGTTTCAATTTATTCCAACACATCATGAAAAAATTATAACAGGGATCAGGAGGAATGCACAATACCTGAAAGTAACGGAACAAATTTTACCGGTAGCAGGGTTTTAACATCAAACTCATCACCGTGGCGCGTGACACGAACAATATGCTGGGTTTCATCCTGTCCACCCACTGGAATAATCATAATGCCACCGTCCTTAAGCTGATAAAGTAGATCATCAGGAATGTCTTCGCCCGCCGCAGTTACCATGATCCGATCGAACGGTGCCTGCTCTTTCCAACCTTTTATACCGTTTCCAAAAAGGGTTGTTATGTTAAAGAGGCGGAATTTTTTAAACATTTCCTCAGCGCCCTTGTGAAGCGGCATATGACGTTCGATTGTAAAAAGTCGCTTACAAAGCTTTGCAAGAACGATCGACTGATAACCGGACCCGGTACCGATTTCGAGCACTTTATGGTTTTTCTCGACCTTCAGCTCCTGAGTCATATAAGCGACAATATAAGGCTGACTGATGGTTTGCTCGCTTTCAATGGGAAGTGCAGCATTTTCATAAGCTTGAGGGCGCAGATAATCAGCTATGAAGTCTTCGCGCGGGATGTCCGCCATGACTTCAAGCACTTTTTCATCGGTGATACCTTGGGATCTGAGTCTATCCAGTAACTGCTTTTTTCTGGTTTTAAGATCGATATTCATGGGACTAGGACCGCCTTAAGAAGAAGTAATAACCTCTTGCCCGCCCATATATGGTATGAGTGCGTCCGGAATGGTAATTGAACCATCAGCATGCTGATAATTTTCAAGAATCGCCACAAGCGTGCGCCCAACCGCCAGGCCAGACCCATTGAGCGTGTGGACAAATCTTGTTTTCTTTTCATTTTTCGGACGACAACGCGCTTTCATGCGCCTTGCCTGGAAATCACCAGTATTTGAGCAGCTTGAAATTTCCCGGTACATGTCCTGTCCCGGAAGCCACACTTCAAGATCATAGGTTTTATGCGCCGCGAAAGACATATCTCCTGAACAGAGTTTCAACACCCGGTAATGAAGATTGAGCCGCTTCAGGATTTCTTCCGCGATGCCGGTCATACGCTCTAGCTCATCAATTGACTGCTCGGGTGTTGTAATGCTGACCATTTCCACTTTCTGGAATTGGTGAAGCCGGATCATACCACGTGTATCGCGACCAGCGGATCCTGCTTCAGAGCGGTAACAACTGCTAAGGCATGTATAACGCAGGGGAAGTGTTTCTTCTTCGACGATGCTTTCGCGGACCATATTTGTAAGTGGCACTTCGCCCGTCGGGATCAGATAATGATCCGTAGTGGTTTTAAAAAGATCTTCTTCAAATTTGGGAAGTTGACTGGTGCCATAAAGTGCTTGATCACGGACAAGAAGTGGCACTGAAACCTCATCATAGCCAAACTCTGTTGTATGTATATCAAGCATAAAAGCGGCGAGTGCCCTTTCCAGTTTAGCAAGATCAGATTTTAAAATCACAAAGCGGGCACCTGACATTTTCGCCGCACCTTCAAAATCCATCTGGCCCAAGTCTTCGCCAAGGTCAAAATGCTGCTTCGGCTCAAAATCAAACGTGGGTTTCTCGCCCCACTGGCGGATTTCAACATTATCGTCTTCGCTCGTTCCCGCAGGAACATCTTCGTCCGGTATGTTGGCGATGGTTGAAAGCGCTGCGCTCAGCTCCTCAGAAAGGGTTCGTACATCTTCTTCAAGGATGGCCATTGACTGCTTTAGCTCACCCACTTCACGAATAGCATCCGAGGCATCTTCACCCTTGGATTTAAGTATGCCAATGGATTTTGATGCATCGTTACGGCGTGATTGGCAATCCTGAAGTTCCGTTTGTTTGGCTCTTAATTTCTCATCAAGCGAAAGCAGAGTTCCTGACTGAGGTTCGATGTCACGTTTGGCCCACCCCTGATCATAAAAATCAGGATTTTCGCGAATGGCTTTAATATCAAACATTTTCTTCTTCCGGCGAATTGATCGTCATTTTAATGATGAGTATGGAAATTTCGTATAGCGCTAGGATTGGGATCGCAAGCATAATCTGACTGAGCGGATCCGGTGGCGTCATCAGCATGGCAAAAACAAATGCGCCAAGAATTGAGTATTTTCTTTTTTCTGCAAGGCCTTCCGCAGTTACGAAACCAGCCTTGGCAAGTAGAACCAGCAGCACTGGAAGCTGAAAGCTGACACCAAAGGCAAACATCAACATCATGGTGAGTGACAGATATTCACTGACCGCAGGTAATGACTGAATTTGTAATGCAGCTTGATCGGCAATCTCGTTAGCCAGTTCCGGTGCCACTTCAAACGAAATAAAGAAATCCCACGCCCGCGGGATCACGATATAGTAAGCCATCGCTGCACCCAGGGTAAACAGGATCGGTGTTGCAATCAAAAACGGCAGGAAGGCCTGCCTTTCGTTACGATAAAGCCCCGGTGCTACGAATTTCCAAATTTGCATAGCCACAAACGGAAATGTCACACACAGCGCAACATAAAATGCCAGCCGAATATTAACGAAAAGCTTGTCTTGAAGCCCGGTAAAGATCATTGTTGGCTCTTTACCATTATTGAGCGCGACATCAACGAAGGGCTGCGCAAGGAAGTTATAAATCGGGTTTGCAAAATAAAAGGCGACAACAAAGGCCACGACGATGAAGGCCACACACCATATCAGTCGCGAGCGCAGCTCAATCAGATGATCAAGCAGTGGCGCAGAACTTTCATCAATATCTTCGCTTGCCTGATCAGTCATCGGCTTTACTCTTTACGTCTTTATCTTTTGTTGGAGCAGGCTCTTCCGCCAACGTTTCATCGGCTGCAGGCTCCTCAACAATATCCGGCGGTTCCGGCGTCATATCTTTTGCAGCTTCTTCGGGCGTGGCTTCTTCAGCATCCACTTTTTCCTTTAGTTTTTCTTCCGCTTTTTCTGTGCTTGGGGTCGGGGTATAGCTGCCGCCATCATAATCATACTGATCGTAATCAAATTCTTCGTAATCGGAAAAGTCCGTTTTTGAACTGTTTTCCTTACCAACATCGTCCAGTTTGACATTGCCTGCTTCATTGAGTTTTCGCGTAACCGCATCCAGCTCAACTTCGTCAGCCATTTTTTTTACGCCAGCTTGAAATTCACTGCCCATCTCACGAACTTTACGCACCATGCCCATTACCGAACGCATAACCTTGGGCAGGTCTTTTGGACCCACCACAATAATTGCGATGATCGCGATAATAAAAAGTTCTAAAAGACTAAAATTGCCCGGCATCTAATTAACCTGCTTACAAATTATTAGATTTAATCAGATTTTTCTGAAGTTTGGGTAGTTTCTTCGGAGGCAGAGGCTTGCACTTTTTGCTCAATATTTTTTGGCTCTTCTGCTTTTTGCGCTGGCTCGTCTTCGTCTGCCAGGCCTTTCTTAAAGCTTTTAATGCCCTGAGCAACATCGCCCATCAGGCCGGAAATTTTCCCGCGGCCAAACAGCAAAACAACAATAACCACGATGACAACCAGTTGCCAGATACCTATATTTCCCATCACATAAATCCTTCAAATTCAATTGTCTCAACACACAGAGATATTTTCACGCAGAAGATCAACGATCTTAAGCAGGAAATCAACAGAAATATAAATAAATTAAGAGATTACCTGCTCCTCAGAACTGCTTTCATCATCATCCATCGGCAGGTCGGGTTGCTCTTCACTTTCGTCTTCGTCACTTAAAAGGTTAAGTCTCGATGTGTTCACGTTATCGAGAAAACCTGCAGCTTTAAGCTCTGCAAGACCTGGTAAATCTTTTACACTATTTAATCCAAACTGTACAAGAAAATCTTCTGTTGTGCCGTAAGTCATTGGTCTACCTGGCGTTCTTCGTCTACCGAGCGGCCTGATCCATATGGCTTCCATAAGAACATCAAGAGTTCCTTTACTTACGCCTACGCCACGTATTTCTTCTATTTCGGCGCGCGTTACGGGCTGGTGGTAGGCGATAATCGCCAGTGTTTCGACCGCTGCACGGGACAGTTTTCTTTCTTTTTCTTCTTCTTTACGAAGCAGAAATGCCAGGTCGGATGCCGTCTGAAACATCCATTTTCCAGCAACTTCCACAAGGTGAACACCAGCGTTCTCGTATTTTTCCTGTAGCGCGTTCAGAATCGCATCAACATCGCTTCCTTCGGGAAGCTGTTCAGCAAGCGCGATTGACGAAAGTGGTCTGTCGGAAGCAAATAAAAGTGCTTCGCAAATTCTGAGTTGTTCATGGGTATCTTTATTCTTCGTCATCTTGATCTACTTCCTGTTTTTTGCCGCGAATAAAGAGCGGGCCAAACATTTGTTTTTGTACCAGATCGGCTCTTCCAACTTTCGCCATTTCGAGCGTGGCACCGAACATACTTGCTTTTATGGAGCGAGCCAGACGTTCGTCTTCCACATCTTCAGGCAGGAACGCTTCCAGACTTGTCCAGTCGAGTGCAAGACCCAGCATATCCGAAAGGCGGTCAATGGCCTGATCAAGCGTGTAAACTGATTTCTTGAGAATCCTGACGTCCGCAACCGCTTCACGGGTTTTATGTTCCGCATACGCCTTGAGCAGTTCATACATGCTTAAATCATACGTATGATGTCGTGTGACAATCACCGGTTCCGGGGCGCCCCGGGCAAACATATCCCTGCCCATTTGATTTCGCGACATAAGGATCGCAGCTCGTTCCCTGATCGCGTTAAGGCGCTGAAGCTGGTATGTTAGCCGCGCCGCCATTTCTTCTGCGGAAAGTTCATCTTCACTTTCTTCTTCGGGAAGTAAAAGGCGCGATTTAAGGTAAGCAAGCCACGCCGCCATCACAAGATAATCGGCGGCCAGTTCAAGACGAAGTGCCCGAGCACGCTGGACGAATTCAAGATATTGTTTCACCAGTTCCAAAATTGAAATTTGCTTCAGGTCGACCTTTTGCGTTCTTGATAATGCGAGTAATACATCAAGCGGTCCTTCAAACCCTTCGATATCAACAATCAATCTTTCATCATCGGCTAGATCATCTGTTTTGCTGAGCCGTGGGTTCGGCATTTCAAAATCGTCGATATCGCTATCTAATCCATCACTCATTTAAAACAATCTCGTCAGAGGTTCGAACAGAGATATTAGTGCCTCCACTGGTGGCAAGATAATATATCTAAATATGCTAAAGTTTATACCCAAATATCTGGCTCCAAGGGGGATAATAAAAAGAAGCGATATTAAAATCAACATACCATATGGCTCAAGTCGAGCCATATAACGAGAAAACGGGTAGGGCAACAACCCCACAGCCACTCGTCCACCGTCTAGTGGTGGAATTGGCAACATGTTAAAGACTGCCAGAATAGCATTAAGAAATATCATATAATACAAGTTTTCGCTTATCCAAAGATGCGCAACTTCGGGTACCAACGGTAAAAAATTATAAAGTATCGCGGCGATAAACATAAGCAGCACATTGGCCCCGGGACCCGCTAGTGCAACCAAGACCATGTCGCGTCGCGGGCTCTTTAAGGCTCTAAAATTGACAGGGACTGGCTTGGCCCAACCAAACATAAATCCACTGGTCACCAACATCAAGACAGGAAGTATAACCGTTCCAAATGGATCAATATGCACCAGCGGATTAAAGCTTACGCGTCCCAGCGATTTTGCGGTATTGTCGCCCAATTTCCACGCGACCCAACCATGAGCCGCCTCATGAAGTGTAATAGCAAGCAAAAGAGGCAAAGCGACGACAGTGATGAGTTGTATAATTTCCATAGTTATTCGTACTCTTTAATGACTTCCATCAACCACCCGTAAAGCTTGTCATGTTCAATTTCCCTCGGCTCTCGCCTTTGACTGAATATAACTGCCAATCTATCTAATTGCTTCGCGGACATGGCCTTTGTCGCCATAAGTACCGCTCGACGCTCTTCAAGCGTTCCATTACAGTGGAGGGCCAAATCACAACCCGCTTTTAGCGCTGATAATGCGTTCTGAGCAGGATTATCGCTCAAGGCCTTCATACTTAAATCATCGGAAAATAGCACTCCTTCAAATCCGAATTCGCCGCGAATGATATTTTTAATGACCTTTTTGGATATGGTAGCGCAGTTTTTATTATCAATATCACTATAAACAACATGAGCCGTCATTGCACACGGCAGATCATTAAGACGCTTAAACGGTATAAAATCAGTTTTTTGCAATTCTTCTCGTGATGTATCTACGACCGGGAGTGTTTTATGACTGTCCACATCAGCCCGCCCATGACCTGGCAAATGCTTCATCACCGGAATCACTCCACCAGAAATCATCCCTTCTGACGCGGCGCGAGCAAGCGTCGCGACCTTGTTTGGTCGTTCGCCATATGAACGATCACCAATTACCTTGTCTGCCCCTTCGAAGAACAAATCCACGTCTGGAAAACAATCAACATTTATACCAAGTGCGCTCAGGTCCGCCGCCATCAAGCTCGCATGAACCTGCACTGCCGCTGTCGCCAAATCAGGATTGGTTTCATAAAGTTTTGAATATGCTCCCGCTGCGGGATAACGCTTCCAATGGGGGGGCGTGAGGCGCGCGACCCGCCCTCCTTCCTGATCAATGAGTATAGGGGCATTGTCGTTTCCAATGCATTTACGCATCTCACGGGTAAGTTTACGAACCTGATCAGGATTATCGCAGTTTCGCTTAAAAAGGATAAACCCGTACGGGCGATATTCTTCAAACAGCGCCTTTTCATCAGCACTTATTTCAAGTCCTTCCACATCTGAAATAACCGGATGATACATTTTAGCGTGATACCACCATGCAACCCTGATTGTTGCTTTTTAAACTATCGCAAATCCTATCAGCAGCTTCCTTACTTTCTATCATTCCCCCTCGAACACGGTAAAGGATGCCGCGCTCTCCAAGATCCACCCGCTGGATCATTGGATCAAGATTTGCGAGCACGGAATTTTTGGATTTTACATCATTCCAAAGTACGTCCGCTCTTGCGCGGTCACCAATAGCACCCACCTGCACCATATAATCGCCCGTGGTTTGCGCGACAGGAGGCGGAGGTGGTGGTGCAGCCGGTGTAATTTCCTCAACTGTTTCAGCAACAGCTGCAACCTCCTCCACCGCTTCTTCCGCTGGCTCTTCCGGCGCGACAGGGCGCTTCAAGGGGATTTCAGCGCTAGCCGCTATGGTACTTTCTTCTTCGGTCGGAAGATTATCGACCCGTGCAAAAACTTCTTTATCTTGAAAAGGAATTTCTTTACCGCCCGGCTCGTCCGGTTTCCTTTTAATCACGGAATTATCGGCCCTGACCACAGGGATAGGGCCAAGCTCTTCACTTTCGGATGTATAGCTTGTCCAGATCAGTACACTAAAGCCGATAAAGACGACCAAAGTAATTCCTGAAAGAACGAGCTTTTTCTTGGAAGACATACCATCATTGGCAAAATCTTCCGGTATAGGTCTTAGCCATGAAGCATTGTCAGGTTTCTTTTTTGCCAATTTGTCCGCCTTTTTGGTCTAAATTACATTTCCTTTAGCGGCTCAACCCCAAGGATACCTAAACCGGACGCGATAATTTTCGAAAATGCTTTAATCATCGCCAGGCGGCTGAGCGTAATTTCCTTATTATCCTCAATAATAAAGCGTAGATCAACCCTGTCATTTCCTTTATTCCAAAGAGCGTGAAACTCGGACGCTAGATCGTAAAGATAATAAGAAATCCGGTGCGGTTCGTGAGCAATGGCCGCACTTTCAACAATGCGTGGCCAATTGACCATTGTTTTGATCAGTTGAAGTTCGCTTTCATCGTTGAGCAAATCTAGGTTAGCGCCAGCTAAAGCGTCATCTGATAGGTCAAAATCAGGAAACGCTATTTTTGCTTTATTTAGCACTGAATAAACGCGCGCGTGGCCATACTGAACATAAAAGACCGGGTTGTCTTTTGATTGCTCAGTTACTTTCGTAAAATCAAAATCAAGTGAAGCGTCATTCTTACGTGTCAGCATGATAAAACGGACAACATCTTTTCCGACTTCATCGACGATATCCCGCAGAGTAATAAAATTACCGGATCGTTTTGACATTTTGACCGGTTCGCCGTCACGCAGAAGTTTAACCATCTGACAAAGCCGCACGTCTAGCGCGGCCTTACCATCAGAAAGTGCCGTCAGAACCGACTGAACCCGCTTCACATATCCGCCATGATCCGCACCCCAGACATCAATCTGATTGTTAAAGCCACGGTCCATTTTATTTTTATGATACGCCACATCAGCGGCGAAATAAGTCCAGGCGCCGTCGGATTTCTTCAGTGCGCGGTCCACATCATCACCAAACTCTGTAGATTTAAAGAGTGTTTGAGGACGCTCTTCCCAGTCATCAGGAAGTTTTCCTTTTGGTGGTTCAAGCACACCTGTATAAATCAGGCCTTTCTCGGTAAGTGCATCAAGCCCCGCCTGAATGTCACCATTTTCATGGAGCGATGTTTCGGAAAAGAATACTTCCTGCTCAATACCAAGGGTTTTAAGGTCCGCCCGCACCAGTTCCATCATTTGATCAGAGGCAAACTTGCGAACATCAGAAAGCCATTCGCTTTCATCTTTGCCCTTAAGTGCATCACCATATTTTTCGGCCAGCGCTTCACCGACAGGAATCAAATATTTCCCAGGATAGAGGCCCTCAGGAATTTCGCCAATATTATCACCCAGTGCTTGCAAATACCGTAAGTATGCTGACCGCGCGAGCACATCGATCTGCCCACCAGCATCATTAATGTAATATTCTTTGGTAACATCGTATCCAGCGTAATCGAGCAGTGTTGCCAATGCATCTCCGAAGACTGCACCCCGGCAATGACCCACGTGAAGCGGCCCTGTTGGATTAGCCGATACATATTCAACATTAACTTTTTCCATCTGACCAATTTTGCTACGGCCATAATCGACGCCATACTTCAAAACGTTTGCGACCTGGTTCTGAACAAATGCTGTTTTTAGTCGGATATTGATAAAACCAGGACCGGCGATTTCCACACTTTCAACAGTAGAAATTTTTTCGAGTTCAGCCGCAACGAGTGAAGCTATTTCACGCGGGTTCATTTTTGCTTGTTTGACAAGCACCATGGCTGCGTTTGTCGCAATGTCACCGTGGCTGGCATCACGGGGAGCCTCCGCCGTAATGTTTTTAAGCTCCATTCCTTCTGGGAGTTTACCAGCATCTGCCAAAGAGGAGATGATGTCCGTGATGCTTCCTTGAAAATCTTTAAAAATATTCATAATTCAAACGTTGAGGTATCAAATAATCTTTTATGTTCCAGCAATGCAAAGCGGTCTGTCATCCCGGCTATAAAATCCGCCACCAGTCTGGCTTTTTCCATTTTGTTTGCGTTTTCAATAGCTTGCTGCCATTCCGTTGGTAAACAATCCGTCTCGCTAAGGTATAAATTAAACAGCTCGCTGACCACGCGGCGCGCCTTGCTCGACATTCGGTTCACCTTATAGTGACGATACATATTCCGCATCAGGAATTTTTTCAATGATTTATCTTGATTTCTCATATCAGCTGAAAATTCAATGGTCATTTTCCCTGCATTACGTATGTCATCCGCCGTCTCTGGTTTTAAACCGATTAGATTATTTCGGCTTGTTTCGATCACGTCGCGGATCATTTGCCCGATTAGTCTTCGTGTGACCTCATGCTGCATTCGGCTGGCATCCAGCTTGCCATACTTATCACGTACTTTACTTACATTCTTGCTGACAAGTTCAACTTCATCCAACTGATCAAATTCGATGAGGCCAGCACGAACACCATCAGCGACATCATGACTATTATAAGCAATATCATCTGCTATGGCCGCCACCTGCGCTTCCGCACTCGCATAGGTATGAAGTTCAAGATCATGTTTTTCATTATATTCTCGAAAATTCACGTGAAGATCAGCAAAGTCGCCTTCCTCGCATAAGGGCCCGTTATGCTTTGCAAGCCCTTCGAGGGTATCCCAGGTCAGATTTAGCCCAGAAAAATCTGCGTAGCGACTTTCAAGCTTCGTGACTACCCGAAGGGACTGTGCATTGTGATCAAAGCCATCAAAGGGCTTCATCACTTCATCAAGTGCTTCCTCCCCCGCATGGCCAAACGGCGTATGGCCGAAATCATGAGCAAGCGCCAGTGCTTCTGTCACATCCTCATTAAGGCCCAGGGCCCGAGAAATGCTTCGGCCAATCTGCGCCACTTCTATTGAGTGTGTTAAACGTGTTCGATAGTAGTCCCCCACATGATGGACAAAAACCTGAGTTTTATGTTTTAGCCTGCGAAACGCCCCAGAGTGAATAACACGGTCCCGGTCCCGCTGATAAACGGATCTTGCAGCTGTTGCCTTTTCATCATATAGGCGCCCCCGGGATTTTTCTGGAATGAGTGCATATGACGCATATTGTGGCTGAGAACTGTAGATTTCAAATTCGGACATATATAAATCAGTGCTGAAAGCGGTAAAATTTGTTGTGTTTTAATATCATAAGCGAATGCCTATTGCTATTGACAATTCATTCATAAAACATACATATAATAGGAAACTCCGCAAGTGGGTAGAGACTCAGGATATATAAGTATGACCAACGATAATTCACCAGTGACATTAAGCGCGAGCGCTGCAAGGCGTATCAACACGCTTGTTGAAAGTCAGGGTAATGACAATCTGAAATTCCGCATTTCCATCAATGGTGGCGGTTGCAGTGGATTCCAATATGATTTCGCACTCGTCGAAGAAACCAAGGATGATGATCTTGTGGTTAAGCGCGACGGTGCAACAATGCTGGTAGACGGCCTGTCAATCATGTATTTGATGGGATCTGAAGTGGATTTTACGGAAGAACTTGCTGGATCTATGTTTGTTGTCAAAAATCCTAATGCGACCGCATCCTGCGGCTGCGGCTCCTCGTTCGCGGTATAGTAAAAAGGTCCTGACCCTAAATGAAAATTGCTTCCTGGAATGTGAACTCGATCAAAGCAAGGCTTCCTCGGGTCACGGACTGGCTTAATGAATTTCAGCCAGATGTGGCACTTCTTCAGGAATTAAAATGCCTCGATGAAAATTTCCCAAGAATGGAGATAGAGGATCTTGGCTATAACGTGGAAACCCACGGCCAAAAATCCTACAATGGAGTAGCAATCCTTTCCAAGCACCCAGTTGAAGACGTGATGCGAGGCCTTCCAGGTGACGATGAAGATGAACAAGCCCGTTATATGGAAGCGACCATTAATACAGTAAGGGTTGCAACCATTTACCTTCCCAATGGAAATCCTTTTCCCGGCCCAAAATTCGATTACAAAATCGGTTGGATGGATCGGTTGATTGCGCGCACAAAAGAACTCCTCACTCATGAAGAATATCTAGTTCTCGGCGGTGATTATAATGTCTGCCCAAAGGATGAAGATTGTTACGACCCAGCAAGATTTGCAAACGATGCCCTTTGTCAGCCAGAATCAATTGATCGGTTTTATACTATGATCAATTTGGGACTGACTGACGCGCTGCGAGTCTTTTATCCCAGCGGACATAATTATACATACTGGGATTATCAGGCTGGTGCCTGGCAAAAAGATAACGGTGTTCGCATTGATCATTTGCTGCTTAGTCCCACTACCGCAGACAAATTGGTTAAATGTGAAATTGATCGCACGCCGCGTGCCAAAGAAAAGCCATCTGATCATACCCCGATTTGGTGTGAGCTCGCCATTTAATCCAATTGGCCAATTTTTCAAAAGCCAAACGATATTAATGGTTTATTAGCAATGTGATGCTATGTAACTAGCATGTCATTTATTGTAACCATAATGAGAGGACAAACGACCGATCATTGTGTTAGGGTAAATCAACATGGCATCAATAGACTGGTGCTATTATACCTCATCCAAAAGGCGTTTTCGGTCGTATAAAACAGGATTATGGAGGAATGTGGTCCGCATGGTTAAGACTGTTACTTTAGACTTTGATATTTTGAACGAATATATTGAAGTCAAATGCGGGGGGAAAGAATACTTTTTAGGCGGTTGGTCGCCGGAAGAATTAAAAATCAAACATAATGAAATTCCAGAGCATATCGAACTTATAAAAGGTAAAAACTGGTTTGCGCTTCGAAATGGTGCCAATCAAATTGATGGGGTGCTGAATTCTGCAAATTCCGAGGCTGACCCACAACTGGTCATTTTTAAAGGGTATCTGGCAGAAGCGTCACTGCATTCTTATTCGCCGGAAGAGCAGATCCTAGCATATTGGTCTAAGGATCCGAAGCGCAGACACAATGGCGTATTCAGCGCTGTGACGATATCTGCCGATGGTTCAGAACTATCCTTGATTAGCGATATTTTTGGCATGGGGCAACTTTATCATCGTCAAGAAGGTGATTTAGTCTTATTTGCATCCGCACCGGGTCTACTATCAATGCCGAATGATAATCCAAACAAAATTTCTTGGATATTAAGGTGTTATTACAACTACGTACCAGGCAAACAAACACTTGTTGA
The DNA here is from genome assembly GCA_028281625.1 of Emcibacteraceae bacterium. GTDB lineage: Bacteria > Pseudomonadota > Alphaproteobacteria > Sphingomonadales > Emcibacteraceae > Pseudemcibacter. The sequence goes on from JANQJN010000083.1 coordinate 12,838, forward strand.
ACAAATCGAAACAATTATTCCGGGAAGCATTAAGAGATTCTCCAAAGACGGTGAAGAAAACATCAGATGGTATGATCATAAGGATTTTCCTCATAGAACTAAAGTACTCGATAAAGAGGCAATGCAAGAATCTGAGCAAGTTTTTTCAAAGGCAATTGAACGTTGCGCAGCTTTAGAACATGGCACGCATTTTTTGCCATTTACCAGTGGGTTTGATAGTAGACGTATACTTGCACATTTTTTTGATCAAAACATTGATTTCGAAGCAACAACCGTCAGGATGCCGGAACCAACAGGTGAAGACGTCGATGCGGCTTTCTCCGAAATTATTTCCAAAGATTACGACTTTGAACATACTATTCTTGAAATGCCTAACGCCGACCAATGGAGCATGGATGAAAAACAAAAGGTATTCAGTTTCGATGCTCAAACGTCTTCACATACATGGAGTGTTGATTTCTTTCGACACTTTAAGGGTAAACATGGCTGTTTTTATGATGGTATTGGTGGGGACAATTTTGCAAATTGGGCTTGGGGTTTTGATGTTGAAACTGTTGACAATCATCCAAAAAAACTGCCCTTTTTTCTAAATACCAAAAATTTTCCCAGTCTAGAACTGGTATTTTGGCGCATCAAGGAAGTCGAAATGCCGGAATCCTATGGGGACAATAGAGCGATTATTACATACACGTTGATGGCGACTAAAAATCGCACCAATATGTGGGGACAACAACAAATCCACCCAGGACAGATTATGTTGTGCCCGTATTTTGACCTTGATTATATTGAAGCAATGCTGAAATACACCGTTGACGAATACGAAGATAAATATCCACAGCAAACTATTCTAGCTAAATTTTTTCCAAAACTTGCTCGCTATCCAAATAGTCGAGATTTTGAAGAAGATATCATCATAAAAGAAGTACCTGAGGGGATGAACAATATTGGGGACGAACGGAAAGTCATGCAAACTAAAGCGGATGTGGATTTACTAAACGAAAGTTTAAAAAATAATGATCGGCCATTTAGTTACAACGAATTTCTTAATTTTCCTGCTCGAACAGCATTGAAATTAGCCCCTTACATCACCGCTATTAGAAATCGTATTGATTGGTGGTTGCAACCTGTTTCCCACATTATGCTGTGGTGGCAATCTCGTCCTTATATAATATTTATTGACGAAGATAAAAAATGAACCTGCTTTTTAATAAATGATATCCCCAAAAAATACTGATAATGATCAGTATTTTAGCGAGTGACAGTTTTTCAGAAAAGTAGTGGTATTAATGGTTTATTAGCACTGAATTGCTATGTAATCATATTGTTGTCGGGTAAATCTAGAATATGAGGTCAGATTTTTGACCTTTAAAATTTACTGACTTTTAAAAGCATCAATTGACGAGCGCAACTAATTCACATCCAAGAGCGACAGCGGCTGTATAGAATAAAATAATAGAGGAATCTTGTCCGCATGGTTAAAGCAATTACATTGGATTTTGGTATTCTTGATAACTTTATCGAGCACAAATGCGGGGGAAAGGAATATTTTCTAGGCGGTTGGTCACCGGATGAAATCATCATCAAACACGGTGATGTACCGGATAATATTGAACTTTTAAAGGGTAAAAACTGGTTCGCAGTTAGAAATGGCGCCGACAAAATCCGCGGCCTTTTACATCAAGGAATATCGGAAACTGAGCCTCAGCTCACAGTGTTTAAGGGATACTTATCCGAAGAAGCAATCCACTCTTATTCATCTGCCGAACGAGTAAAAAACTATTGGTCGACTGACCTCAATCGAAGACATAATGGCGTGTTCGCAGCCGTCACCGTTTCGGAGGATGGTTCGGAATTATCACTGATCAGCGATATCTTTGGCTTAGGTCAGTTGTACCAGCGTGAGGAAGATGAATTGGTTTTGTTTTCGTCTGCGCCCGGTTTGATGTCATTACCAACAGATGTTCCGGACAAAATATCATGGGTCTTACGAAGCCATTACGATTATATTCCTGGTAAAGAAACCTTGGTGGAAAGAGTAGAAACCATCATTCCTGGAAGTATCCGAAAATTCTCAAAACACGGCGTCAAAAACATAAGATGGTACGACCACAAAGATTTTCCTAGCGACACTAGCGTGCTTGACGTTGATGCCATGCGCGAATCCGAACGTGCCCTATCCAAATCCATTGATCGATGTGCTGCTCTAAATTTCGGCAAACAAGTTTTGCCACTAACCAGTGGATCTGATAGCAGAAGAATTCTCGCTCACCTTATGGATCAAAACATAGATTTTGAAGCAACAACAGTTCGAATGCCAGAGCCAACAGGTGAAGACGTTGATGCTGCACTTGCTGAACTTATTGCCAAAGATCATAACTTCAAGCACACCATACTGGAAATGCCCAGTGCCGAGCAATGGAGTAAGGACGAGCAACAAAAAATATTCTGTTTCGACGCTCAAGCCGGTGCTCACACATGGAGCGTGGATTTTTTCCGTCACTATCATGACCAGCAAATCTGTTTTTATGATGGTGTAGGGGGAGATGTGTATTCGATCTGGCCATGGGATCACGAAGTTGAAACAATTGACAATGTTCCACATAAAATCCCGTTTTTTATGAATGCAGAGAGCTTTCCTGCTATTGAGATGGTGGGCTGGCGCATTAAAGATTTACAAATGCCGGTATCCTATGGTGACAATCGAGCTCTTATAACATCAATTCTGATGGCTACAAAAAATCGAACAATTTTTTGGGCACAGCAACAGACCAAGCCTGGACAGATCACTGTATGTCCTTATTTTGATCTCGATTATATAGAAGTCATGCTCAGATATATTGTCGACGAGTATGAAGACACATATCCTCAGCAAATGATATTGAAAGAGTTTTGGCCAGACCTTGCTGAGTATCCCAACAGTCGGGACTTTGAGGAAGATGTGATCTTTAAAGAAATACCGCAAGGCATGAACAAGATCGATATAGAACGCAATATCATGCAAGATAAAGCAGATCTAGAAATCCTGAAGGACAGTTTTAAAGTAAATGGGCGGCCATTTCATTATGATGAACTAGTTAACTCACCATCAAAAATAACACTATTTTTTGCACGTTATTTTCCCAAACTTAGAGATCGTATTCGCTGGTGGTTTGTCTGCGCTTCTCACATTATGCTCTGGTGGCAATCTCGTCCTTATGTTATTGCTATTGACGACGATGAAAAATAATAATCAAGGTCAAAGTAAGTAATATGAGTGACGACAACTCCAACGCGGGGAAAACCCTATTTATAAACAGCCTATGGGCTATTTTTACGCGTGTGGCGATGCGTTTTCTTGGTGCAATCAGCATTGTAATACTCGCAAGAATTCTCGTACCTGAGGACTACGGTCTTATTGCCCTTGCCATGATGATCATGACGGTGCTTGAGACCATGACCGCAATGGGTCTGGAAGCTGCGTTGGTGGCCGATCAAAAAGCGACAAAAGACCACTATAACACGGTCTGGACGCTTCATGTGATACAGGGATTGGTGATAGGCCTGGCACTTGCAGCGTTGGCTGTACCCTCCGCCAACTATTTTGATGAACCAGAATTGGAAATGGTTCTTTATAGTTACGCGGCACTGACTGTTGTTTACGGTTTCTTCAATGTTGGTATCGTTGATTTTAGAAAGAAATTAAGGTTTGAATTAGAATTTAAATTTTTGCTCTACAGTAAATTAATATCATTCTTTGTCACTATTGCCGCAGCCATAATTCTAAAGTCATACTGGGCGCTGATTATTGGTGTTACCGCAAACTACTTCGTAAAGCTCGTTCTTAGTTACACGATGTCACCTTTCCGTCCCAAATTTTGTCTAAAAAAATGGCGAGAACTGTTTAATTTTTCCAAGTGGATGATTGTCCATACTGTAAGTTCATCAATTACCTGGGAAGCAGATAGTTTTTTGGTCGCACGTCTTGCCAACACGCAAACACTCGGTGTTTTTTCGATTGCAGACGAACTTGCACAAACTCCCACGGTGGAACTCGGGACATCTGTATCCAGGGCCATGTCGCCTTCACTGGCTAAATTGAATGACAACGAAGAGAACTTTAAGGCGCTTTATCATCTTTCGCTTGGCATGCTATTATTTGTCGCTGCGCCAGCTGGCGTGGGAATCAGCGTTTTGGCGCAAGAATTTACCGCAATCCTGCTGGGTGAAAAATGGCAGGATGCGGTCCCTTTCATCGAAATCCTCGCGTTAGTTGGGGTTTTATCATTGTTTCCGTCCAGTTCCATTTCTGCACTCGTTAATTCCGGTCGTGTAAAAGTACTGGCCTGCCTCTCCGTCGTACGCCTGTTTGTTAGAACTTCATTACTATTCGCAGGGTTTTACTATTTTGGTATAAACGGTTTTTTATGGGCCACGCTGATTTCGATAATCTTATATTCGCTTATTTCTCTCTCAGCTCAAAGACACTATGGTTTGATTAGTTTCAAAAAACTATTTTCAATGTGCTGGCGCAGCTTAGTGGCAACAGCATTCATGTATTTCTTTTTAAAAGCTATTCAAAACTTTCTTTACACGAATGTCACACACAATGAGTGGATTGTGTCCGGTGTTATTGTTGTGGCAGGTATTATGAGCTACGGCACATGCATATTAACGCTTTGGAGCCTCTCCGGAAAAGGACACGGCCCTGAAAACGAATTTATGAATTATATTAAATCAAAAAGAAAAAGTTACTCTACAGGCTCCGGGTAATAAATAACGTAGATTTTTGAATATCCCTCTGTTTCCCAGATCCCCGTCCATTCCTTGGCAATTGTAATCGCTTCTCCAGCATTTACGGTCATCACAGAACCATCAGACGAGGTGAGCTTAACGCTTCCTTCAATGAAATACATAAATTCGTCTACACCGTAGGGTTCAGTTATTTCAAAGCGGCTGGCGCCAGCCTTATACATGCCCGTATCAAACTTACGATCGGAAGAGAGCATTGTACGCACGTCCAAGTTACCGTTTTCCTCTGTAATTAGACTTGGGCGTTCAAAAATTTTTCCCTGCACTTCTTCTTTGGTGATTTTTGATGGCTTGAGTACTTCCTGAGCGCCAGCAATCGATGTCACGTTTACCAGTAATACCACGATAAAAAATGTTCTTAACATTGTAACTCCTTATTCTTTTAGAATCTATATGTGATCACAATATTACAATTTAATTCTCTTGTACATGGATTGAGCCAACGAATTTCTCAAGCCAGCTTGTAATTTCATCATTCTCCGCTTTGCTTGCCTGATCAATGTAACATTGATCAAAATAATCCAGCGGCAAACCGTCATTCATGATATCCCGTGCAGTTTGGTGCACTACTAGTTCAGTGCAATCTGGGTTAAGGAACATACCGACGCAATGTTTGTATATTGTATTATCTGGCATTTTCATTTTACCGCCATCAAACAGCATTTTGTCATTTGATAAAAACCCAACACCGCTCTCTTGCTTGAGAATGCTATCGTAAAAGCTAAGTGCTTTGCGCTCGCTTTCGGAAACAATGAGTATTGTTTTAATTCTCGCGTCTTTATCTTCTGGAAACTGGCTGGCGAATATATTATCTGCCAAAATATCATCGACGGAAATGAAAGGATTGACTTCAATAATCGTACCGCTATCCCGCCATGATTGTGAAATGTCGTTGGAAATATAATCGATTCCCAAGTTATCAATTTTAAAAGCACGAAACATGGTGAGCATCATCTCAAGCACATCAGGGTGCATTTGCTCAAAAGGCAAACGCTCAAAAGTACCACCAGACGCCCGATTACCAACAGTGCGCAGATTAACCCTCTGGCCATCTTTGGGGATTGAAGTTGGCGTAAATCCTTGCTGTGACATAACTTTCATCGCCACGTCGTCAACCGCGAGACTTTTAAATCTGATTCCTTTCTTGCGATCTTCCTCGCGTTTTGAGTTTACTTGCTGGATCAGCTCCAAAATACTGCTCTGACCATCTCCTATAACGTGTGCGGGGTTCATCAGATAGAGCGAATTAAGCTTTCCCTGGGTAATAGTGATACGATAAATTTGTCCTTCAGCGAAATTTTCAACAAGTATTTTTCCGTCACTGTCCTTCTTCGCAATCTCAAATGCTTCTGGCACTTCATCAAGAGTTTTTATGTTTGTGGTTACCCCTTGTCCCCCTTTTCCTGTAAGCGGTTTAATGACTGCCGGGAAACCTATTTCTTGAACCGCCTTTTTGCAATCTTCCAGGGTTGTGACTACATTTTGTTTTGTTACTGGAAATCCGATCGATGCCAAAAAGCTACTCGCCTGCATTTTGTCTTTTGCCAGATAATAGCCAAACAGACTGTCATTGCTGTTGGACGCATGATTATAAATTATACCCTGCTTTCCCTGGCCATAAAGAAATACCTGCGATGACATATAGGTATGATAAAAAGGAATGTTTCTCTTGCGCGCCCTTTGGTTCATCACCTGAACAATCTCAAAGGGTAGCGAAAACATCAAACTATCAATCATGCTGTTAAATCGTTTGAATGCATCTTGCTCTGAAATCTGACCTTTGGAAGTCAGATATGACATCAAAAACAACGCTATATTGGTCGCGTGATTTGCAACTGCTTCATAATCCCAATCCACTATAAGATTATAGTGACCATCTGAACCCCTCTGCACCTCGACGCCCAGTTGTAAATCACCTTTCATATTCAGGAAAACTCTTACAAGAAAAACAAGAAGTTCATTTAAATCCTGAAACCGATCCTCACGAAGTAATTCATCCATAGGCATTAACTGCTGAACCGTTCCGGGAATAATCCGTTTCAAAGACGAAAGATCAAGATTCATTACATCTTGGGAAAGTCTATATCTTATCACCAAAACTTTATGATCGGCGAACTGATTTGGTCCGTAATAAAACTGCCCTTTGATGCCCGTTATTGCCATTTACGTTACTTATCCGTCGTTATTTTAAAGGGGCTAAAGTCCGTATCGTCATCAAAAATTTCAACGTCTTCTGCCTTCTTGAGCAGCCCGACTATTTTATAGGTAACCGGCGTCAGTAACGCCTCCCATAACACTTTAATGAGGAAATTGGAGAACATCACCGTGAGCAGCACGTCATTTTCCCAAATGCCGTAAAAAGCCACCGGATAAAAGATAAGGCTATCTGCACCCTGACCGACAATGGTGGACCCTATTGTTCGGGTCCAGAGATGTTTACCGCGTGTCCAGATTTTCATCCGCGCCATGACATAGGCATTGATAAGCTCACCAGTAAAAAAGGCGATAAGTGACGCAATAACAATGCGTGGTACCTGACCGAAAATGAGATCATACGCTTCCTGCCCTTCCCACCCTGGTGCAGGTGGAAGTTCAACAATTACGAAACTCATAAGACTCGCAAAAAACAGTCCGCAAAAACCCACCCAGATTACTTTACGGGCACGGGCGTAGCCATAAACTTCAGTAAGTACATCACCAAACACATAGGACAGGGGGAAAAACAGTACCCCTGCCCCATAAATAAAATTTTCGCCAAAAATATCGATGGTGGCGAGTTTAGCAGGGCCAATAATGTTCGAGCAGATGAGGACCACCACAAAGGCGGCCATCATCAGATCATAATATTTGAACTGTCTGCCTGAACTTTCCAACTGGCCTAGAACCTCGAGCTGGCAAGCTGCACATCAGCATTGGCCCACATGGTATCGTAACGGGCCTTAAATTCAGCAGCCATGGCATCTTTCTTTTGTGCGGCTAATGCCTGATACATGCCAAAGAGTGAATAAGCATTTTCAGGGTTATGCTCCAGGTCTTCCCAATATACCACTTCTGCCTCTACCGGACGACCAGCATCCAGCAGGATCGCGCCAAGTATATGACGAGTCGGGAAATACCATGATGGTGGCTCATTATACGCAAGACTGTCTTCCATGCGAACCGCAGCACCAAGGTGGTAAAGTGCCATATCAAAATCGCCCTTCTTTGCGGCAATTTCGCCAGCTACTACATTTTTCGCGATGGTAAGCAAGCCACCCGCATCCTGGAAATTGCTATATCCGGGTGCACCTTCACGTAGTGTATCGACAAGTGCGCTTAATTCCGCAAATTCAGCTTCCGCACTTTCCATATTGCCAAGATGAAGGTGAGCCAGGCTACGACCATAATGCCACATGCCGGTCATGAACTGGGCACGCATGAAGGGTTTTTCAATTTCAAGAAGATCTTCCCACATACCAAATCGGGCCATAACGAAAATCGGCTGAGATCGGAAAGTTTCATTGCTGCCCCATGTGTTGGTTCGCGAATCTTCTTCAATGCTATTTTTAACTCGCCTTGCTGCATCGAGAGATTCTGCACTTCGACCCGTAAACATGGATGACCAAGCCAGGAAGTGCAGGTTATGTGGATAATAGCCTAGCGCATAAAGCCCCTGAGCATTGCACTGGGCGATATAATCTTCATCCACCTGCGCCGCAATCACATTGGTATCATAAGCGTCCTGATAACGACCGACACGCATAAAAATGTGGGACGGCATATGCACCAGATGCCCCGCACCTGGCAGTAGTGGTGCAAGAGCATCAGCGCTTTTCTCCGCGATTTTAGGGCGCATAGATTCAGCGATATGAATGTGATAATGAAGCGCTGCCGCATGATCAGGATGTTTTTCGATCACACCTTCAAGGGCGGCAATGATTTGTTCTGTACGTCCTTTTGGGGTTGCGTCCGCATTCCAGTAATCCCATGGTTGAGTATTCATGGCCGCGCCGGCAAAAAGCACTGCAGCATCTGGATCGTTCGGATATTTGTGCATCAGCTCATCCATGGCCACAGCATATGCTTCATCCAGAGTTTCCCGCGGGATTGATAAATCTTCGCTGTAGCGGGCCGCGAGCGCATCAATATAGTCAGCATGGCGCGGGCCAACGGTGTGCTTTAGCGACTTTGCCATGCCAATGGCATAATTTGCCTGTTCCATGGAATTTGTGGTCATGGGAAGGTTTAGATTACGCCCTAGACTAAGCGCCCAACCCCAGTATGCCATGGCATTATTGGGGTCCAGCCTGATGGCTTCTTTGAAGGATCGCATGGCTTCCGAGTGATTAAACGCGATCCATAGACGAAAACCTTGATCAAAGAAGTACGCTGATTCAGGATTTGTTGACGTATGGGCGATTTTATAATCACCAAGGCCGTTAAGACGGGGTGATATAGGTCCCTCAGCGGTTTTCGGATCCGCGTTAAGGGCTTGCGGGTCCCAGACTTGCGCCTGAGCACCTGTTGTCAGCAGCCCCGTGGCCACTGCACCGATAAGAATTTTTTTAAGCATTATTCCGCTCCATATATAGGGTTTATTATTTTTATTTTGTCAGCGTGTGCCAATAGTACCTAATTGAAAGCACGCTTTCAATTAGGTAGGCGTAAGTTTTTTCCTCACAGTGTGAGGAGAATTTTTATTTAATACGAGAACTTGTCAGCGTAACGTCAGCGTCTTTCCACTCTTCTTGGTAAAGAGCAAGGAATTCTGCCGCTTGGGCGTCATCACCTTGTGCACTCAAGCTTTGGTACAGCCCGTAATATGACCACGCATTTTTCGGGTTGTGATTAAGATCATCCCAATAGACCGTTTCCGCTTCGCGGGCTCGGCCCGCTTCAAGCAAAATGGCGCCTAATGCATGTCTAGCAGGAAATTGCCAGGCTGGTGGTTCAGCGTACATATCACTATCTTCAAGGCGCACTGCATTGCCAAGATGCGCCACAGCCATATCATAATCACCATCCACCGCAGCCACTTCTCCTTTGGCATACTCAAGTGCAATCTTTAACGTGTCATTTGGCACGCGCATACCGCGATTACTATAACCGGGAATACCCGCACTGAACTCTTCCGCCGCAGCGCTCAGCAGTGCAAGTTCTGCCTTCGCATTAGCCATATCACCTGTATGGAGATAAGCCAATGTGCGACCATAATGCCACATGCCCGTGAGGAATTTTGCTTTCATAAATGGTTTTTCCATCTCAAGAATTTCCTGCCATTTACCAAAGCGGACATTCACAAAAATTGGCTGAGAACGGAAATATTCATTTTGGGCACCCCAGGATGTTTTTCTGACCCCTTCTTCAAGATAATCCTTCACTTTATTGGCCGCGTCGATGGCTTCCTGACTACGCCCGGTAAAGAGTGACGACCAGGACATGAAGTGAATGTTGTGAGGATAATACATCAGCGGATAGATACTCTGGCTTTTTGTTTGTTCGATATAATCCTCGTCGGCCTTAACCGCCTTCACATTAATATCATAAGCATCTTGATAACGACCGACCCGAATATAAATATGCGACGGCATGTGGACCAAATGTCCAGAAGCCGGCATAGTCGGCGCGAGAGCATCAGCGCTGGCCTCCGACAACCATGGCTTCTTAAACTCGGTCAAATGAATATGATAGTGAAGCGCTGCGGGGTGATCCGGGACCCGTTCAATGATATGCTCCAATATACCGAGCACCTTTTCGGTGTTTCCTTTCGGACGTCCGTCCAGATACCAGTAATCCCATGGCTGTGCGTTCATAGCGGCGGACACATAAAGCACGGCGGCTTCCATGTCGTCTGGATATTTATTCATCAATTTTTCAGTGGAAACGATGTAAGCCTGATCAAGCACTTCACGGGGAATAGAAAGATCATCGTCATAGCGGGCTTCAAGGGCTTCGATGAAATCACGTTCGCGCTCAGACACTCCGTCTTTTAAGCTGCTTGCCATATTCATAGCTTCATTGGCTTGATCCGCAGAATTCATCATCATCGGTATATTGAGGTTACGGCCTAATGACAGCGCCCACCCCCAATAAGCCATGGCATTTTTGGGATCCAGTCTCACTGCCTCCTTGAAGGACCTTAATGCTTCTGAGTGGTTAAACGCGAAGACAAGGCGCATGCCCTGATCAAAGAAATACTGCGATTCTTCGCTATCTGTGGTCACTTTAAAATGATAATCACCAAGATTATCAAACACTGGCGCCATCGGCCCATCTGCCGTTTTCGGATCAGCAATCAGCGACGCCGGATCATAGATCTGCGCGCTTGAATTAATGACCAACAATAGTGATATTATTACCCCCGAAAAGATACCCTTGAACATCAGCTCTCTCCATTATTATAGTTGTGTGATCACACCTTATCATAACATGGAAAAAATTTGTAACTTTTCTAGGTGACGGCACCTTTTTGATTAAATTCTTCGCGCTTCCAGGTATCATTTTCCATGATATTTACCCAGCGATCCACCGCGTCCCACACATTGACGTAGGAGACATAAAGCGGCGTAAAACCATAGCGCATGATGTCTGGCGCACGAAAGTCACCAATGACACCGGCGTCAATCAGCGCCTGCATGATAGGGAAGCCATTTTCACTGCTAACGGAAACCTGACTGCCGCGACGGGCATGCTCCCGTGGTGTCACCAACTTGAAATCATATCCCCCAAGCCGTTCTTCAATCAGTTCAATGAACAAATCACAAAGCTTTAATGATTTTTCGCGGATATCATCCATGTCTGCGCGCAGAAACATATCAAGACCCGGTTCCGACATGGCGAGCGACGTGATGGGTTCGGTTCCGGTGCTAAACTGGCGAATATCTTTTCGCGGGCGGTAGTCCCGCTCAAATCCAAAGGGAAGATCATGGCCCCACCAACCAGTAAGCGGCTGAACAGCCTTACCGTGGTGACGTTTTGCCACAAACATAAAGGACTGCGACCCCGGACCACCATTTAAGTATTTATAGGTACAACCAACCGCCATATCCACATTGCAACCGTTTAGATCCACGGGTAGCGCCCCTGCACTATGACATAGATCCCAAATGGAAAGAGCACCCACATCCTGCGCTTTTTTGGTGATCCCCGCCATATCATGAAGATGGCCGGTTTTATAATGCACATGGGTGATGCAAATGGCCGCCACATCTTCGTCAATGGCATCCAGAATTTCACCATCTTCTGCAAAGCGGATTTCATGACCGCGATCCAGCTGCTTAATGAGGCCCTGAACCATATAATTGTCTGTGGGAAAGTTACTGCCTTCCATGACAATGACCTTGCGGTCGGGTCGCATATCAAGGGCAGCGGCAACAAGTTTATAAACATTAAGCCCCGTTGCATCGGCATAGATCACTTCGCCTTCTTCGGCACCGATGATCTGCGCCGTTTTATTACCTAGCTTTTCCACCAGGTTAAACCATCCTGCCTTATTCCAGCTTTTGATTAAATCCTCACCCCATTCCTGATCAATGACTTCCATTGCGCGGGCTCTCGCAGCCTTGGGCATCGCACCTAAGCTATTACCATCAAAGTAAATCACACCTTCGGGCAAGTAAAATTCATCAGCA
>JANQJN010000108.1 GCA_028281625.1 Emcibacteraceae bacterium
GTCTACGGGCACGGATTACAGGTGCCGGCTGGCAACTGTTGATGCTGGAAAAATATAAAAATCAGGGTCTGGATACAAATGAGGCTTGTAAAGCCATGACAATGAAATATATAGAACAGCAGTATACCAGCAAAACAATTTCCGAGTGGCAGACCGAACCGTAATGAACCCAACAGCCAAGATTATCAAAAACCCCGATGCGGCCGCATGCGGGCACAGCGTCAAGGAGTTCCTTTGCCGCCTGGGTGGTCCCACCTGGATTGATATTGACGGCATGGACCCAAGCCGCACGAGGGTGATGGTCACCTTGCTTCACGGCAATGAACCATCAGGTGTTAAAGCGCTTTTTAACTGGCTCATAAATGAAACTCGCAAAAAACCGCTTACGAATATTAGCTTTTTTGTTTGTTCCGTCGAAGCAGCACTCACAGAGCCTGACTTCTCCCACCGCTATCTTAAAGACGAACCGGACATGAACCGCTGTTTCCGCCCGCCGTTTAAAGGGCAAAATGGTATATTGGCCGAAAGGATATTAGATCGGATAAAACTGCTCGAACCCGAAGCCATGATTGATATTCATAACACGTCAGGCTCCGGTCCAGACTTCACCATCGCACCAAACCATGATGATCAATACGCCGCCCTTGCCGCCAATTTTTCCCGTCGTTTTATCATGACTGAATTGAAATTGGGTTCCCTCATGGAAGTTGATATAGGTTGCCCAATCATCACGCTTGAATGCGGCGGCAGCTTCGACATGACTGCTGATCACACAGCCATGCAAGCAATTGAGTATCTGGCGACGCGTGATGACCTTTATGATCAGGCGAATAGACAAGGTGTTAACGTCTACACTCACCCTCTACGATTCGAAATTAAAGATGATGTGTCAATTACTTACGGCGATGATAAAAAGTCTGATTTTGATGTGACGCTGGCTTCTGACATCGAAAAACATAACTTTGGGGTAACGCCAGCAAATGACTTCCTTGGTTGGGTCGGTAGCCGGGGCCTTGACTATTTCACAGCCATTGATGATTGCGGGAATGACGTTGTAGCCGATCTTTTTGAAGTCCGTGACGGCAAACTTTATACAAAAGATACTCTGCGCCTGTTTATGGTTACGCCCCGACCCGAGATTGCTTCCAAAGATTGCCTGTTTTATCTGGTAAATCCAGATTAATAGAATTTAGCTAATCGGCACCTATTCTTGACCGATTGATCCATTTAATCTAGCGTATCTAAAGCTGCATTTTAAATACGCTATTTCGTGGAGGAAGTTTTTATGTCGAAGAATAAAAATCCATTGACCATCGATGCCACCAACCATGCCGCTGAGGGTGGACTACTTAATCGGCGACTATTCCTCAATTCTGCGCTTGCGACAACGGCGACGCTCGCCACAGCTGGTGCGGCATATGGACAGGATTTTATTGGTGAAGGACAAGAAGACTGGCTGCTTTATCCCGGTACAAGCACCTTGCCTTACGGGGATCGCTCGCGATTTGAAGTAGAAAGCGTCCAGCGCTTCATTCACGACTATAGCGAAGAATTTTTAGCGCTTAGGATGAGCACTTATGTGTCCCGAACACCACTTGATCATATGCTTGGCACCATAACACCAAGCGGCCTTCATTTTGAACGCAGTCATCAGGGCATTCCCGACATTGACCCCAACCAGCATGAACTGGTAATCCACGGTAAGGTCAGGCAGCCACTAAAGTATGATATCGAAGCGCTGGAAAATTACCCAACCGTTTCAAAATTCTATTTCCTTGAATGTAGCGGTAACAGCGCGGTGCTCCTAAATGATGAACCTACCGACCAATCGGTAAACGCAATTCACGGCCTTGTTTCCGGCTCCGAATGGACTGGCGTTCTTCTTTCCACACTTCTGGATGAAACCGGTGTAGGACCGGATGCCAAATGGATCATCTGCGAAGGGGCCGATAACGGCATGATGCACCGTAGTATCCCCATTGATAAAGCACTGGATGATGTGATGATCGCCATTCGTCAGAATGGCGAACGCATTCGCCCAAGTCAGGGTTACCCCATGCGGCTCTTTATTCCGGGTTTTGAAGGAAACACATCAATCAAATGGCTACGCTCCATTTACGTCAGCGACAGACCAGCCATGTCGATACAGGAAACATCCAAATATACCGACATGATGCCGGACAATAAATCGTTGCAGTTTTCACTACTGATGGATACCAAATCAGTGATTACCAGACCAGCCAACACTATGAGCCTTAAGCGCAAAGGTCTTTACGAAATCACTGGTCTCGCCTGGTCTGGAAAGGGCAAAATTGCTCGGGTGGAGGTCTCCGTTGACGGTGGCAAAACATGGGCCGATGCCGCGCTTGAGGAACCGATCCAAAGCAAGATGCTCACCCGGTTCCGCTCTCCCTGGCTCTGGGACGGAAGCCCGGCGATCCTGCAAAGTCGAGCCACTGACGAATTCGGTCGCATGCAACCAACCCGGGACGAGCATATTGCCGCCCGGGGTCAAAACCACATTTATCACTATAGCGCAATTCAAAGCTGGGGCGTCGGAACAGATGGGGAGATTAAAAATGTATTTGCGTAATCTTCTTACCCTGGTCGCACTTCTTGCTGTTGCCGGCGTGGCTAACGCACAGTCCCGCTTTGGCGAGCCCGCCACCCAGGAAGACATTGATAAAAGTTTCTGGACCATCTTCCCTGACGGTGAATTTCTGCCTGACGGCGAAGGTGTCGCCGCCACAGGTCGCGATCTGTTCGAAGTAAACTGCCATATCTGCCACAATTTTCCGGGTGAAAATGACCCGGTGAAAGATGAAATCGGCAAGCTTTTTGGCATTAAAGACAAAAGCGGACGCACCAATCTTCAGCAAACCATTGGTAGCTACTGGCCTTACTCAACCACTGTGTTTGATTATGTGCGCCGCGCCATGCCGCTTACTTCACCCATGTCCCTGAGTAACAGCGACTATTACGCGCTCACCGCCTATTTGCTTTATGAAAATGGCGTGATTGAAGAAGACGATGTGATGAATAAGGACACGCTACCCAAAGTGGAAATGCCCAACAAGGATGGCTTCATCATGGCTTACCCAGACGTCCCGGAGAAATACAAAGCGAAACCTTAGATTTGAGGTAATCTGGTAGATCGAGCTTATGCAATCCGAAGGTCGCCTATGAAAGCTCGTGTTTCGATCAGCAAAAGCGGACTTTGAAAAACAGACACGGGCGCAGAGCAGTTACGCAGATCTGTTTACACCTTTCACTTACTAGCCCCGATATACAGTTAAATATAAGTGTGCATACCGCCTTACTAACCAGTTCTGATACTAGTTAAAAACTGCTCTGACTTGTCTTTTAGCTGATTTGCTTGTAACTGCAATTCTGAGGCAGATTTTCTCAGTTCTTCGGCTTTGTGCAATGTTCCATCAGCATTTTTGCTGACATGCTGGATATTCTCGGAAACTTCCTTTGTACCTTGCGAAGCCTCCTGAATATTCCTGCTAATTTCCACCGTTGCGGTGGTTTGCTCTTCAGTAGCAGCAGAAATTGCCGTCGATATTTCATTCAGGGTTTCAATTGCATTTGAGATATCTTCCACTGCCGACACCGACGTCGTCGTTTTACTCTGAATTGCTTTTATCTGATCAGAAATCTCATCAGTTGCATTGGAGGTCTGGGAAGCAAGAGATTTTACTTCAGAGGCCACAACAGCAAACCCCTTTCCAGCATCTCCTGCACGAGCAGCCTCGATGGTCGCGTTCAATGCCAGCAGATTTGTTTGACTAGCTATGTCATCAATTAGTTGAATAACTTTACCAATTGTGTCAGACTCTTCACTGAGCTCCTCAATTATTGTCGTTGTTTTCTCTGCCTCAGAAGATGCCATATTGGTTTTATCCGACGAACTCACAACTTGCCTCGCAATTTCTTCGACTGACGCCGTCAGCTCTTCCGCAGCGGCAGCAACCGTTTGTACATTTACTGGTGCCTGCTCCGAAGCGGCAGCAACACTCGCAGCAACACTTTGGCTATCTTTGGCTTGTTCAATCATCAATTCGGCATATTCGTTTGTATGTTCAGCATTTCCCAGCAAACTGGAAGTAATTTCCAAAACCTGTTTTTCGAATTGATTTGCCAATTTATCAGTTTCTTTAATGCGATTAAGCTCAGAATCCTGCATCGCTTTTGACGCTGCATTGATAATGTTTGCTCCCCTGCCAAAATCTCCCAGAATACCTTGAGTAAGAAATACTCTATGATACTCCTTCGTTAATGCAGCATTCAGCGACGCGCCGGCTTCTCTAATAAATGCATCAGTCAGATCGTAAGTGTGATTTAGCTGTGCCATAGTCTGCGATAAATCTTCATACTGATCCCAATCAATAATTCTTGCGGTTAAATCCCCTTTAGAAACTTTAGAGGCTACTTCACTAATTTGTTTAAACGCTTTTTCGTACAAATCGAGACGGGCTTGCAGCACTGAATCATCACCTTCATTAACTGGCAACTCTGCACCTTCTTCCATTTCGTTTTTTGATTTATTGAAAGCATTTTTAATTATGTCAAACATGTTATTTCCCCAAAGACCATATGAACTCGGAATAGCTTTTGCCTTCTGCTTGCAAAATCTCTAGAAACAAATCATAGCTAGCTTGCAAACCATCTTTTGCATTATTATGTTTTTTTTCCTCTGTTAATAACTTCTTGTAAATTTCAGATATCTGTTCGATGCCTCTTTTTGAAGGCGCGCGCCTATTGGAATGATAACCATTAATTTCTCCGTCAATACCGTAACTGGGTGTAACGTGAGCAATCACCCAGTAGTATTTGCCTGTCTTCGACATATTTTTAACATATGCAAATATTTCCTTACCTGCTTGTATGGAATCCCATAGCAATTTGAAAACCGCTCTTGGCATGTCTGGATGGCGAATAATATTATGAGGTTCTCCTATTACTTCCTTGGTTGTCATTTCCGCTACTCTAGCAAAAACATCATTAACATAAACGAGACGTCCCTTTATATCCGTTTTGGACACAATAAGTTCGTTCTCGTCAAATTCTATTTCAACGTCTGTTGGCTTGATATGTGATTTGGCCATAATACCCCCAATTCAATATTTGATTTCAGTCTTTCTAAAAAGTTTCATAGATTATCAATCAATAGTGGTTAATAATCTATTACAATTGTACGATAAGTGTAAAATTTTAGATTTTTTTATGAACTGATTGTTCGCTTTATAAAAATGGCAGGATCGATGAAGATTAGGGGATTAGCATAGATACTCTTCCTGACCTAGGAATACTTTGTAGCAACTAATTTGTCATGGCCTATCCGACCGTGAAAGGGAAATATAACGAGAAACCCTGGATTGATTACTGCACCTGAAAATGAATGTGGTCGTCATGGCGAGCGGCATTGCAGCCAGCAAACCTGATCTTTTCATGGTGTACATTCAATACGCCTTTTAAATAAGGTTCCACAAATATCGACTGAACGTTTTGAGTACTTGTGTCGTTGCTAAGGAAGAACAGCATTTCACTGGTTCGTTCTATATCCAACGAAAGATCGCTAAATACTGGCTGAAGCCAATTAAAATTCCATCTGAGCACACCATCAACTTCGCATGCTTTAGTTTGCTGATGTGCAGTTGCAGGGGCAAAACTCCAGTAGCCGATTGACCATCCGCCCCCTTTTTCTGTCAGTTCGCCCGTAGCCCGATCTTTATAAAAGAAGGCCAGATCCAGTTTTTTACCGTCTTTGTGACTTAGATGGGGCAGCATTGGAAAACCATCCCCAAACGGAAAATTTGCATCTAGGTAACTAACAATTGTGCCGGGATACTTTTCCGCCATATGATTTGTTAAACGCTCCAAGGTATATTTCAATTCCGGCGTCACGTAATTACGCATGAGCGCGCAATATAAAAGTGAGTTCGCCTCATAGGGTTCATTTTCCGAAGTCAAACACTGCAAAGGCACACGACCAAAGTGCGTTGCGGTCATGGGTACAATGACCAAAACTGATAAACTATATAGAAGAGCAAATATCCATACAGTATTTAACCTCAACGATTTATGGTTTTCGAAACAATTCCTAAGACCAAATGAAATCCATAAAATGATACCGCCCAACTGCGTTAGTAGCGTCAATAACACTACCAAAATGACAGCAATTATTTTGGAAAACCAGCCGTATGAGCTGATAAATGGTCCGCAAACTAAAGATTTTACAAGTCTCATAGTACCCCCAGAACAAGTTTATGACTTCAATCTAGGAATAAAATATGTCTATTGTTTGATTGTACTGGAACACGCGCCAGCAATGAAGAAATGGAGTTATGGCTTTATCTTGGTTTATCCAAACGAGCCTCAGAAATATAACTCAAAGCCATAGTTTTTGATCTTAAGAACTACTGCGTAGGAACATTTCCAAATCTGTCACGATAGATTTTTAGCAGTCTTTCGTAACGATCCACAAATTTTTCACCATTTACATAATTGTCGAGATTATCGACAAAACACTGCCAGCCTGCTGCCACGCCAACCAAAAACTGTTGTTCAACTCCATAATGACCTAATTTTATTAACGTCCCACCTTTCACATTCTCTAATTGCCATCGAATTATGCTGTTGTTCCACGTGAACGCTATAGTTTTGGGCGCTTCAAATTCGCACACTACGCCTTTTAATGGATCATCTTCAGAAAAATTAATTAGAACTTTGCCACCAAGTTTAGCTTCAAAGCTCGTTGGGTATTCCATCCAGGTTTCTATTTCCTTTTCAGAAGTTAAAGC
>JANQJN010000127.1 GCA_028281625.1 Emcibacteraceae bacterium
TTGATACATTTGATGAGATCGCAAATACAGCGCTAGTAACTGCAACTCAAAACTTTAATGAGACACGTTCAAGTGCTGAACTTCTTCTTGAAATTTTCGGTGGTGTGATGCTGGTGATTGTTGGCCTGTTTGCCTTCCTGATGCAACAAAGCATTTCGATCCCGCTTACAAGTCTTCGTGGTGCAGTTGGCGTCCTGGCGTCAGGTGACTATTCTCAGGAAGTACGCGGTAAAACCCGTAAAGACGAGCTTGGTGAATTTTCAAACGCAATTGAAGACCTGCGTAAGGCGGCCCTTGAAAGTGAGCGTCTTGCAGAAGAGAACAAGCGCGCTGAAGAAGAGCGTCTACGTCACGAGCAAGAAGAGCGCGATGCGGAAGCTGCCCGTGAGCGCGAAGCTGCTGAAGCTGCTGAAGCAAGCCGCAAGCGTGCTGAAGAGCGTGCACAGCAAATTGATGATCTGGTATCACAATTTGATGACAAGGTATCCGAAGTGCTTAACGCCCTTGCCTCTTCATCCACTGAACTAGAAGCAACTGCGAACCAAATGGTTGTTATTTCAGAAAGCACGAAGACACGTTCATCAGACGTGGCGAGCGCTTCCGAGCAAACAGCAAACAATGTTCAAACTGTTGCCGCTTCCGCTGAAGAGCTAAGCGCTTCCGTTGGTGAAATTAACCGTCAGGTTGAAAGCGCCAATCAGATCGCCGAACGTTCCATGAAAGAAGCAAACCACTCTAACGAAGCCATTAACAAGCTTGCACAGTCTGCCGGTCGCATTAACGAAGTGATCGACCTTATTAATGACATCGCAAGTCAAACCAACCTGCTTGCCCTTAACGCGACGATCGAAAGTGCGCGCGCCGGTGAAGCTGGTAAAGGTTTCGCGGTTGTGGCCAACGAAGTTAAAGCCCTTGCCGGTCAAACTGGTAACGCGACAGAAGAGATTGCAAACCACATCGCTGAAATGCAGTCACTTACTGATGATACTGTTCACAGTATTGAGGCCATCCAGTCAGTTATTAATGAAAGTAACGATTCAACAATGACCATCGCGCAAGCGGTTCAGGAACAGTCCCGTGCGACTACCGAGATCTCAGAAAACATCCAACAGGTTGCTGTTGGTACGGCTGATATCTCAAGCAACATTTCCCTTGTGGCAAACGAAGCCGATGAAACAGGTAGTGCTGGTCATGACGTGCTGAAGGCCTCATCAGAAATGGGCCGCATTTCAGAAACCCTGAAAAAAGACATCGAAGAATTTTTCCACAAGATCCGCGCGATCTAGGGACTGGAAAAATTCTAAAAAGAAAGGCGGCCCCTCTCCCTGGCCGCCTTTTTTTATTGCAGCCTTGAGCGCGTTTCATGGGACGAGCACAGCGAGTACCGGAAACAATTTAATAAAGCGGCCCCTCTCCCTGGCCGCCTTTTTTATTTCATGGGGGGAACTACCGCTCACTACCCTTTTGAATTGGTTCCGGTAAGCTACGCTTCCCATGAACCGAGCTCAAGGCTGCCGCTACTTGAGATCCCCTCCCAAAATTCTTAAAAGCGCTCGCGGCCTCTCACCTCGGGGAGCATAATTAAAGTAACCAAGGCGCATGCATCAGAAAGAGAGACAACGCAACTCTGATTAAGTCGGTTCGTTGTTTCCTTTTTTTAGGTGGTCCTGTGCCGGGTAAGCCTAAGCGAAGCGCCGGCGCTTGAGGCCATTCAATTAAAGCGCGGTGCGCACATTCCAAAGCTCTGGAAAAAACCTTAGATCCAGTGCTTTCTTCAGATAATGGACATCCGCCGTGCCGCCTGTGCCGCGTCTGTATCCAATGATCCGCTCCACGGTCTTCATATGGCTGTAGCGCCAGGTTTGGAAGCGGTGCTCCAGATCAACGAGCTTCTCCGCCCATTCGTAAAGGTCCCAGTGATCATCGCCTTGCTTGTAAACCTCGCTCCAGGCGCGCTCCACCGCATCAGAGGCCTGGTATGGGGTGCTCCAGTCGCGGTTCACATGACTTTCAGGAATATCAAAGCCACGACGGGCAAGAAGCTGCAGGGTGAGATCATAAAGGCTCGGGCTCTCAAGCGCTCCCTTAACCGCTGCGTAGCGGTCCGGATGGTCCTCGTGGGCCTTGATCATGGCGGCATTTTTATTGCCCAGGGCAAATTCGATGATCCGGTACTGATATGACTGGAACCCCGAGCTTTGCCCTAGGCTCTCCCTAAAACTCATATAATCTTTTGGCGTCATGGTGGACAGGATATTCCAGCTGTGGATAAGCTGTTCCTGTATCCGCGCGATGCGGGCGATCATTTTCATCGCCGGGCCAAGATCATCGGCCTGGAGCTTCTCCATGGCGCTGGTCAGTTCATGGATACACAGCTTCATCCAGAGCTCGGATGCCTGATGAATGATAATGAACATCATTTCATCGTGACTGTCAGATCGGATGTTCTGCGCGCTTAAGAGCTGATCCAGCGACAGATAGTCGCCGTAGCTGATGTCCTGCTTCCAGTGAATGGCTTTTTCACCGGAAATATCGACCGATGTTTTAATATCCTGATCGCTCATGATGCTCTCTCCTTATCTGCATCATATTCGTAGTTTATCTTACATGTAAACTATTTTTTATGCTTTTGCATCACGTAACGTGAGCATTCGCCTGAGCAGCATAATAAGGAAAGGCACGACCATGATGCAACTGATTGTAACATAGGCCAGCATATGAATGTTGTTGAGGCTGCCATCAAGGTTGGTGACCAGGATAATCGACGAAATAAGTCCGCCAAAATAAGCGGCAAAATGCCGTACGGTGGATTGCAGCGACATATAGGCGGCCCGTTCCTTTTCACCGGGCACTTCGGATGCGATGCTGGAGGTAATCACGCTCATGATCGCAGCGCACATCATAAAGGCGCAGAAAATAAACGGCACCGACATATAAGGCTGATGCAAATATCCATCAGCGAGCACAAACACATAAATGACAGTGACGATGAATGAAAGCAGCCGCGCACCCAGCCGGTCAACGATTTGCCCGGTAAGCATCATGACAATGAAGCTTAAGCAACCGCCCATGGTATAGAGGATATCCAGATCTTCCCGCGGATAACCGAGGTTGAAGACGAAATAAATGATTGATCCCGCAAACAGCATAAACTGCGCGAAACTCATCAGCGACATCAGAATATAAGATATAAGCACATCCCCGCGCTTCAATAGCGGCAGAAGTGGTATTTTTTTCTTCTCATCATCGTGATCAATATGCCCGGTCATTGCCGGCAGCAGCAAAAAGATTCCAATTGCGATTAAAAAACCAAAACCAGACACCACATAAAAAGGCATCTGCCAATTGGCAATAAGCGATAATCTTAGCGCCAGCGGCACACCAAAGACGCTTGAAACCGTAAAGGCACTGGTCACCAGCGCGATCGCCCTGCCCCGCCGTTCAACCGGCACCATATCGACAATCATTGCCAGGGTCAGCGCGGTGACCGGCCCACCAAAAGTCCCCGCAAGGGCCCGCGCCGCCATCATGCTGTCCCGGTCCCACGCAAAGGCACACAGAAACGTGCTCACCACAAGGCCCAGCAGGAAGATCAGGATCGCTTTTTTACGGTCAAAATGATCAAGATAGGGCGCGAACAGGATGCCAGAGATCCCAGCAGTAAGCGCATATATACCGCCCACGAGCCCCATGTCCGACGACGGGATGTTAATTGCCCGTGTCAGATCCGGCCCAAGAGGCAGAATAATCATAAAATCAAGCACGTTGGCCAGCTGAATAAGCGCCGCCAGCCAGACGACCTTGCGTTCTAACCTAATATCCGACATTTAAATGACCTGATGGTATGCGCGTGAAACTGTTGACGCGACTATAACAGCCAAGCGAGAAATGGCAACTCACTTGTTCAGTCGTGAGTAAGCCAGATAATTCAACATACAAAAATGCACATTCTGAACAGCAGCTGTCGACATACGAGGTCATTCATTAGGGTGATCCATTAATCCAGCAACTTCTGGACGGCCACGAGTTTCGGCGGGTTTCATTGGGAATAGTCCAAACCACTTGATCCCGATCAATGAAGCCCGGGATTTTTTTTGTTACCCTCCACACACAAAATAGGGAGACAAATTATGCAAAAAAAAGCCGAAACTTTATCGCCTGTGATTGTTATTGTGGTCGCTGTGATTGCTGCGTTCACCATTTCGTATTTGTTTGTGTATTAGAACAAAGACTTACTTCTATGATTTACGTGACCCCGTCAGCGGCAATCCGCTGCGGTCGCTCATGTTTGACGATATTACTCTTTAATTGGTTTATAATGCAGCTGGACAATACCATTTTCAAACGAGGTGGCTTTGACGGTCTTTAGCTTGATATCCCCCTCCAGCGGGCCAAAGAGCGGGATTCCTTCGCCAATCAGCACCGGGATAATGGTAAGATATATATCATCCACGAGCCCGGCGCGCAGGAAATCCTGAACCACCTTGCCGCCATCGATATAAAGATTTTTGTACCCCAGTGAATGGGCATGTTCCATGACGTCGGCCGGCGTGCCTGATGCGACACTCACTTTATCCCGATAATCTTCGGGAATAGGAATATCACGGTTGGTAAGGACAATGATTTTCTTATCTTCATAGGGCCACATGTTAAAGCCAAGAAACACATCCCAGGTGTTCCGGCCCATGATCAGCGCATCGATGGGGCCAAAGAAATCAGCCCAGCCGTAATCTTCCCCTTCGGCAGCGGGACCGGCAGATTCCAGAAATTCAACACCGTGATCCTTTGTGGCGATAAATCCGTCCAGCGATGTGGCGCAATAAACTGTGTTTTTCATCCTTGTTCACTTTTTAGAGAGCAGCTCAAACCATTATTGAATTTGCATATTTATAATGATAGCCTAACATCATGAAAATGAAACATATATTTTTTGTTGCGGTTACATTTTTATTGCCGGTCTTCGGGCCCGTAATGGCGCAGGAACGCGCCATTGTCCCGGTGGTACCCGGTGTTTCCTGGGAACTGGCGGAACTTAGAAAAGCGACCCTTTCCAATATTAATTATGACATGGAAGTCAGCATTCCATTGCTACCCGATAACCCGGTCAAAGGAAAGACAGAGCTTACGTTCGATTTAAACGATGTTTCGCAGGATCTTCAGATTGATTTCAAGGAAAGCTCGGATAAACTCAAGCGGCTCTGGGTAAATGGCAAGAAACGGGATATCAATCATTATAATGAGCATATTGTTATAAACCGCGGCTATTTGAAGGTCGGCACAAACAAAGTTAAAATCGAATATACAGCCGGTGACGGTGCCTTGAACCGCAATCCTTCTTATATGTATACGCTGTTTGTGCCAGACCGCATGCGCACCAGTTTCCCAAGTTTTGATCAACCAAACCTAAAAGCCACGTTTGAGCTGGAACTAACGATTCCCAAAGGCTGGGAAGCCATGAGCGCGGCCGAGCTTCGAAGCACGAGCGAGCGGACCTCGCGACGGAAGCTGACCTTTAGAAAATCAGATTTGATGAGCACTTATCTGTTTTCGTTTGTCGCTGGTAATTTTGTCAAAGTCACAAAGCGCATCGGCAATGTTGAAATGACCATGATGCACCGTGAACCCGACGAAAGCAAAGCCAGGCGCAACATTGATGATATTTTCCGCCATCATAAAGCCTCCATCGACTATATGGAAGATTATACCGGCATAAAGCTGCCGTTTCAGAAGTTTGGATTTGTATTGATCCCCAGTTTCCAGTTTGGCGGTATGGAACATGTGGGCGCGATCCAGTACCGCTCCGAAACTTTGATGCTCGATGAAAACCCAACCCCTTCGGAACAGCTTGTGCGCGCAGCACTTATCGGTCATGAAACGGCCCATATGTGGTTTGGTGATCTGGTAACCATGGACTGGTTCAATGATGTATGGACCAAGGAAGTTTTCGCAAACTTCATGGCTGCGAAAATAGTCAATCCAAGCTTTCCGGATATTAATCATCAGCTAAGATCCCATCTGCGTCTTCATCCAAACGCCTATAGCGTTGATCGGACCCGCGGCGCCAACCCGATCCGGCAGGAACTGCCAAACCTTAATGAAGCAGGCACCATGTACGGCAATATAATTTATAACAAAGCGCCGATCATGATGCAGCAATTGGAGCTTTTACTGGGTGAGACCAACTTTATGTATGGCATGCGGGAATATCTGGAAACCTATGCCATGGGTAACGCCACCTGGCCGCAGCTGATTGACATTTTGGATAAATACACGGTTGTGGATGTGCAGAATTGGAGCGATGTTTGGGTTAACACCCCTGGCCGTCCGGTTTTCAACATTGAAGACAGGCCCGGTGAAGGGTTACTACTCACACAATCGGACCCTCTTGGCATGGACCGTTCCTGGGCACAGAATTTTGACGTTAAGCGCGGGGCAGTTCCCTATAACGTTTCCATCAACGGCGAGGCCATTGACCTTAACAGTCTCGGTAACAATGTTGACCCGACCATCCTGACCAACAGCAATGGCATGGGCTACGGTCTTTTTCCCATTAATAAGGATTTTATCCGTAATAACTGGAGCGAGCTTACCGACCTGGAA
>JANQJN010000183.1 GCA_028281625.1 Emcibacteraceae bacterium
GGTGAGGTCTTCATAGAGTTGTTGTGCTTCCGGAGCTGGCCCCCTACGCGTGCCAATTCCAAGCACCTTGGCGATTAATATTTCATCGGCGCGCGTGAAAGTGAGCACATCATCTATTGTTACCGTCGCACTTGATTTTTTACAGATATTACCATTAAGGCGCACTTTGCCTCCCCGCACCATTTTAGTGGCAAGAGACCGTGTTTTGTAAAAACGAGCATGCCAAAGCCACACGTCGACCCGTTGGCTGACAGGTTGCTCATCCATTTATTTTTTACCTTTGAGTTGGTCTTTTAGCCCGGCAAGTGCTGCAAAGGGAGAATCAGGGTCTAGCTCGGCAGATTTTTTTGGCTTCTTGCTGCCCGCAGATTTTTTGAAATTTTTATTAACCGCTTTTCCTTTGGCCGGTTTTTTGCCACCTTTTTTCCCCTGTGGCCGTTTGCCGCGTTGCGGCCGGGGCCGACCGGCATCGGGCTGATGGGTAAAAATTATGACTTTCTCTTCTTCAGCAGGTTTCTCGTCCTCAGAAACCTTTTCGTTTTCAGCTGGTTTTTCATCTTTGACAGGCTGCTCGCTGGTATCTGATTGGACTTCTTCGGTCTTTTCTTCTGATTTTACTTCTTCTGCTTTTGCTTCTTCTTTTACCGCATCTTCCCGTTTGGCCAAAATTTCTTTTGCGGTCACCGTGTCATACTCTTTGGTCGTGTAACCAAGATATCTCATAATTTCGATAAAATCATCGCCACTGGTACCGACGAGACTCATCAGATCCGGGTCCATCGGAAACGGGCCTTTCATGGAGACTTCCCGTGCCGCATTGGCGAGCCGCTCGAGCATATCAAGGCGAACCGCATTATCTCCCACCACCCGGTAGCCAGATACTTCATAAAAAACCCTTGAAGCTTTTTTATCCACTTTGATGGTGCAAAGTCCCGCTGGTGGAATATCCGGGAGGCGGTCCTGTTCATTATGCAGGGCCCATAACAACAGTCTTAGCTGTGCCGGTGCCGGCTTCAGCAGAGCTGGAATATAAAGGCTGGTCGCACCAAGCCACACGCCAAGTTTTTTTAGTTGAAAGCGTCCGGTGCTATCCACACCCTTGAAATCCTTTGCGATCAAACGCCTTGGAATGGTACCTAATTTTTCCACCATTTGAAAGGCGATTCCGCGGGCCATACCACCAATGCGATCATTGCCTTCTTCATCTTTGGCACCGTTGGCTGCTTCCTGCAGCGCAAAAAGTGGTGCCAGCACTTCCACGATATGGGCTTCCAGCCAGCGGTCAACCTTCGCCTGTACCATATTCAGGGAATCCCCTTGAAGGACTGGCGTTGGAATTACAATTCCTTTGGGAGACAAGATTGACGACCCTTTGGCGATACGGCCAATCATAACACCGCGCCAGTTTATGGTGCTATGGGTCAGTGGGTCACCATAGATCAAGCTGATCTCGCCATCTTCGGCCTGGTTAAACTCTTCAGCGCGCTTCCTGATCTCTTCGCTTAAAACTTTGCCGGCGGCACTTCGGAGGATTTTGCTGTCTTCACCATAAGCCCCTTCGTCTTCTTTAAATTGGAACCCTTCCATGGTTCCAATAAAGTGATCTTCCACATAGACGTTACCATCGTCTTCAATTTTTGCCATCAACGTTCCTTTTTGGCGAAGTTCCCGCATTAATACTGAGGTTCGTTTACTTACGAACCTGTTCGTCAGACGTTCATGTAGCGCATCTGATAGGCGGTCTTCAATATCTCTTGTGCGCTTTTGCCAATATTTTTGCTTTTCGCACCAACCATTACGATTGGTGATATAGGTAAGGGTACGCATATGGGCAATGCGGGCTGACAGGGTGTCAATCCCGCCGTCAACGCGGTTCAAGGGCTAAACCATATTTGCCAGCCAATCTTCACCGATCAGCCCGTTATCCGCAGAAATCTGCCGATAAATAGCAGAACACAGCTTGGCATGCTCATCATCTGATATCTGACGAAAATCTGGAATCTGACATACTTCCCAGAGCATTTTGACCGCTGCTGGCCCGCCCAACATGGGCTTGATGTCTGCATTTTGAGAAAGCCTGGTAAAGGTTTCCAGATCCAGTTTATCCATGGTCCGTGTCAGTCCAAAGGTGTCTGGAACAGACCCAAGGGAGCGAATCACAGTGTCTGCACGACCATAATCAATAAAGGCGTTGCGCCACTGCAGCACGGTAAGCGGCGCGAACTCGTGATTTTCCACTGCATAGACCATCTCCATGCTCAGACCTTTTTGATAGTCCGCCCCTTCGGTGAGGCACCCAAAGGTGCCGTTGTTCATATATCGGCCGGCGCGACCAGCGATCTGACCCAGCTCCGGCGGGGTAAGATCCCTCATGGTGCGGCCATCAAACTTTGCTGTTTCGGCAAAACTCACATGGTCAATATCCAGGTTGAGCCCCATCCCAATAGCATCAGTCGCTACCACATAATCAACATCGCCGTTTTGGTAAAGCGCCACTTGCGCGTTTCTGGTTCGGGGACTGAGCGCTCCCATTACCACCGCCACACCGCCCTTTGCGCGCCTGAGCATCTCCGCGTAGGCATAGACGTTTGATGTGCTAAAGGTAATCAAAGCGCTACGGCGGGGCAGGCGGCTGAGTTTCTTTGGCTCAACATAAATAAGTTCTGAAAAACGGTCGCGCGTTATGAACTCAACATCAGGGATCAGCTTTTGAATGAGCGGGCGGATGGTTTCGGAGCCCAGCAGCATTGTTTCCTGCCTCCCGCGGGAACGAAGCAGCCGGTCCGTAAACACATGACCGCGTTCAAAATCCGCCGCGAGCTGCACTTCATCAATGGCCAGGAAATCCACTGTGCGTTCTACAGGCATGCTTTCCACGGTGCAGACAAAATAGCGGGCGTTCTTTGGGATGATTTTTTCTTCACCGGTGATCAGCGCCACATGGGAGGGGCCTTGGCGATCCACAATGCGGTCATATATTTCCCGTGCGAGCAGGCGAAGAGGAAGTCCGATCATGCCCGACGCATGACCCATCATCCGTTCCACAGCCAGATGCGTTTTACCGGTGTTGGTCGGACCAAGCACTGCCTTGATGTGACTTTTTGTCTCTACTGCCCTGTTGGAAATATCTTTCATGTGCGCGGCTTATCACACCCGCCATAAAAACCCAAGCCTATTATCGACCGTATTTCTTTAAAATCTCACGGATCTTATCGACAGGAAGTTCTTCTATGGTTCTGCTCGCGCCCGAGCGTGCATCCACAGTACTTACGGTTCTCGCCATCAGCATAGAGTTATAGATGGCTTCCTCAGTGGCTTCTGCCACGGCCTGGAACAGAGGTGACATACGATTATTTGGCACTTCTTCAAGCGTGGCATTGCCATTTCGTCTTTGCGGCGTCCGACGCACACTTTCCGCTGTTGAAAAGCTGATAACATAATCACCACTGCCATTTGTCATGGCAGAGCCGGTACGAGCAAGACCTACAAGCGCGCGATTACCCAGTCGTTCAAGATTTCTATCAGAGAGTGGCGCATCAGTCGCCACGATCATCATGATAGAACCGTCAGCCACATCGCTATCCACATAATCCTGGAGATAGTACTGACCGAGCTCTTCACCCACTGGCACGCCGTCCATCACCAAGGTGCCGCCATAGTTACTTTGCACAAGTACACCAACTGTATAGCCGCCAAGCGGTTCGGGTAGAACCCGGGAGGATGTCCCGATACCGCCTTTCCAACCAAACGCGATAGTCCCTTTGCCGGCACCCACATCACCTTCTTCAACCGGACCTGATTTCGCATCTTCGATAGACCTGATGATAATCTCCGGCGTCAGATGGCGGCCTCGAATATCATTAAGGCCTGCGTCATTGGTTTCACCAACAACTGCATTAATAGACCTTACTGCTTTATTGCCAGGCTGTGCCAACGTCCAATCCAGAATCGCATCGGCTGCACGTGGGACATTAAGCGTGTTGGTCAAAACGATCGGTGTTTCGATTTCACCAAGTTCATGAATTTGCGAATATCCCATCATCTTGCCAAAGCCATTTCCGATTACAGCAGCCGCAGGTACCTTGTTCTGATAGATATTGCCGCCATGAGGCAGGATCGCCGTCGCTCCTGTACGGATGCTTGCGCCCTCATTCAAGGTTACATGACCCACGAGCACACCTGCCACATCGGTAATGGCATTATTGTCACCTGGGCTTAGTACACCGGGCTTAATCCCGATATCCCGTGCACGCACCTGTTCGGCACTTGTTTGTGAAAAAGGAATGAGAA
The DNA here is from genome assembly GCA_028281625.1 of Emcibacteraceae bacterium. Taxonomy (GTDB): domain Bacteria; phylum Pseudomonadota; class Alphaproteobacteria; order Sphingomonadales; family Emcibacteraceae; genus Pseudemcibacter. Next base: position 4,291 of record JANQJN010000183.1, read on the forward strand.
TGAATGAGGCTATAACAAATAAACGTGCAAACATGGCGAAACGCTCCTTAATATTTTCTTTGAACTATAATCGAATCATATAAAATGTAAAAACCTAATGATTTGATCCTTTTCTCTTACTTATTGCTTTTTTTCCTATGAATTTGTTCAATATTGACTGTACTTTCGTATAATATTCATATACATTGTTCATATCGTTTAATTCAGGATCAAGAATATGAAATTACAGGAAAGTGAGAAAAAACTGCTCGATTTGCTGAAAATTGACAGTAGAATGAGCGCTGCTGAGCTCGGTCGCAAGCTGGATCTTGCCAGATCGACTATTCATATGATGCTGGGCCGTCTGGAAGAAAAGGTTATTGATTGCTATACAGTAAAACTCAAGCCGGATGCCCTTGAAAACGACTCCCGCTGTTATGTCACAATCACCCGGGACCCTAAGAAATCTGCGCAAATTGAGGAAGCACTATACAATATGCCAGAGGTTGACTGCTTGGCAACCGTGGCCGGTTCCATCGACCTTATGATCTTGGTCCGCACCGACAATAATCAGCAGATGGATGCTGTACTCACCAACATTGCCATGCTGGATGGGGTAATCAATACCGAAAGCCACATCATATTGTCGTCAAAGTTCAACAGAATGCCATAATCGACGATCATTTGATCAATTTATGTATTACATTGTTCATATTTTATTGACTTTTGTTCATTTAATATTATATTTCGTTCATTACATTATATTTTTAGGGAATTTTTTTAGTCGTTACTAAAATTTTTATCAAAAACATGACGGTCTAGCACCTAAACGCTACAAACGTCGAAGAATCGAGAGAAGGAATTCAGATCATGATGAGTACACAAGAAATATATGAAAGCTTAGGTCTTACCGCTGCTGAAGTGGAAGGTGGTAATCTCAAAGTCCACAGCCCCATCGACGGCACGGAAATCGCCAACGTTCAGATGGACACTGTTGCTCAGACAGAAGCGAAGATCGCAAAGTCCGTCGAAGCTTTCAAGGCTTGGCGTAAAGTCCCGGCCCCTCGCCGCGGTGAGCTGGTGCGTATTCTTGGCAACATCCTTCGTGAAAAGAAAGAAGCGCTGGGCTCGCTCGTAACCCTTGAGTGCGGCAAAATTTATCAAGAAGGCCTGGGTGAAGTACAGGAAATGATCGACATTTGTGACTTTGCTGTTGGCCAAAGCCGTATGCTTCATGGCCTGACTATTGTATCTGAGCGTCCGCTGCATAAAATGCGTGAAATCTGGCAACCGCTTGGCCCTACAGGCATCATCAGCGCCTTTAACTTCCCGGTTGCCGTTTGGTCCTGGAACGCAGCACTTGCTCTCGTGTGTGGTAACTCGCTTCTTTGGAAGCCTTCCGAAAAAACACCAGTAACTGCCCTTGCCTGCCAAAAACTGTTTGAACAAGCCTGTGCGGAATTTGGTGATGACGCGCCAGAAGGCCTGTCACAAGTGCTGACCGGTGAGCGTGACATTGGTGAAGTTCTTGTCGCTGACGAGCGTGTTCCACTTATTAGTGCCACAGGAAGCTGTGCCATGGGTAAAATTGTCGGAGAGAAAGTGGCGAGCCGTTTTGGTAAATCCATTCTTGAACTTGGCGGTAACAACGCGATCATCGTGTCCAAGCATGCAGATCTTGACCTTGCCTATCAGGGCATCGTGTTCGGTTCAGTTGGCACCTGCGGCCAGCGCTGCACCACAACACGCCGTCTATTCATCCACGAAGATGTCTATGATGAAATTATCCCACGCATTAAAAAAGCATTCGGCGGAGTATCCATCGGCAACCCGCTTGATGAAGGCACATTAATGGGTCCACTGATTGACGAGGACAGCTTCAACAACATGGAAGCAGCCCTTAAGGTCGCGGCTGATAACGGTGGTGTTATTACCGGCGGCGGTCGCGCGCTGGCTGATGAATATCCAGGTGCTTACTATGTAAATCCTGCACTTGTTGAGATGGGCGGCGATGATGCCAACATCAAAACCGAAACATTCGCACCGATCCTGTATGCGTTTAAATATACCGATCTTGAAAATGCCATTGAACGTCAGAACGATGTACCGCAAGGCCTTTCAAGCGCAATCTTCACTAAGAACATGCTGGAAGCTGAGCTTTTCACATCTGAATTCGGCAGTGACTGCGGCATTGCCAATGTGAACATAGGCACCAGTGGTGCCGAAATTGGTGGCGCCTTCGGTGGTGAGAAAGAAACAGGTGGTGGACGCGAGAGTGGTTCCGACGCCTGGCGTGGATACATGCGCCGCATGACCAGCACAACCAACTATTCCACCGAACTACCGCTCGCACAAGGCATTAAGTTCGACGCTGACTAAAGAAGTATTTCATATCTTTAAGAATGGGCTCCCGCAGAGAAATCTTCGGGGGCCTGTTTTTTATAGCACCGTTTTTTGTTTAACATCGGGGCAGAATCGTCTATGACTTACTGCTATTAAGAATGATAATTAACAAGTAAGCGTAGTATGACAAAATATTTAAGTGATTTGAAAATTGGGGATCAAGCCACCATTCAGGGTTTTGATACCTCCCGCGTAGATGATCAGGAATTTGCCGCCGACCTGGAAGATCGACTTCTTGAAATCGGATTTGAAGAAGGACTGGCTGTTGAGGTCTTGCACAAAGGATCCATTGGCGGCGATCCGCTGGCCGTTAAAATTGGCACCATCACGCTGGCGCTCAGAAAAATGGAAGCCGCCGCGATTATTTTGGGAGAAAGTTCATGACAGCACTACGCGCAGCACTGATTGGCGCCCCTAATTCCGGGAAAAGCTCCCTCTTTAATACGCTCACCGGTAGTCATCAGAAGGTTGCCAACTATCCCGGCATTACCGTGGAACGCCGCTCCGGTACCATGACGACCGATGCCGGGAATGACGTTTATATCGTCGACCTTCCAGGCATTTACAGCCTTAATGATCGCAGCCTTGATGAAAAAGTCAGCCGCGAAGTAATTACCGGAGCCCATGAAAGCGAAGAAAAACCAGAAGTGTTGGTTTGCGTGATCAACGCTTCAAACATTCGCGTGCATCTGCGCCTTGTACTTGAACTTAAATCCTTGGGCCTGCCGATCATCGTTGCGCTAAACATGCACGATCTGGCAACCCGTGACGGTATTGAAATTGATGTAGACCGCCTCAGCGAAGAGCTGGGTATGCCTGTCATGACAACCATTGCGGTGCGCAGCAGTGGCGTAAAAGCGCTAAAGGAATATCTCAACCGCGATTCCAGTGCTTACGCAAAGCCAATGGGACAAGTATCTGATATCTCAACCCGTGCGCTGCAAAAAGAAGCGGGCCGGATCACAAAACTTGTTACTGTCAAAGAAGGCAGTCACCATAAAATGACTCGCATCCTCGATAGCGTCGCGCTTCATCCTGTTGCTGGGCCACTGGTGTTTTTTACCATGCTGTTTTTCATGTTCCAGGCGGTGTTCAGCTGGGCCGGTGCACCGATGGACGGCATCGAAGCAGGCTTTGCCTGGCTGGGTGAGGTGGTCGCCGCCTATATCCCTGAAGGCATATTCAGAAGCTTTATTCAGGACGGCCTCATTGCCGGAGTGGGAAGCGTTCTGGTGTTCTTGCCGCAGATTATCATTCTGTTCCTGTTTATTCTGGTGCTGGAAGCCAGCGGCTATATGGCTCGCGCGGCCTTTATCATGGATAAACTGATGGCAAAAGTGGGCCTTAATGGCCGTGCTTTTATCCCGCTGCTATCAAGCTTTGCCTGCGCTATTCCAGGGATTATGGCAACCCGGACCATTGCAAATCATCGCGATAGAATGACGACGATTATGATTGCGCCGCTGATGACTTGCTCCGCACGCCTGCCTGTTTATACACTGCTCATCGCAGCTTTTATTCCAAACGATACGGTCATGGGATATTTCGGCCTACAGGGGGTTGTCTTCTTCGGCCTTTATATGGCGGGGATTGTCAGCGCCATCATCGTTGCGGCGGTGATGAAAGCCACCATCACCAAGGGTACACTTCAACCGTTCTTGATGGAACTGCCAAAATATCAGATGCCCCGCTTTAAACATGTGTTTATGGAACTATGGCAGCGGGTACGAGCCTTTCTGCGCCGCGCGGGCACCATCATTTTATATGCAGCAATCGCCCTTTGGGCACTGACACTCTATCCACGTGCACCGGAAAATGCCCCGGAGGCTGATATTTATTATAGCTTCGCCGGCATGATCGGTCGCGCGCTTCAGCATATTTTTGCACCGCTGGGCTTTAACTGGGAAATCTCCATTGCGCTGGTGCCGGGTATGGCCGCCCGTGAAGTCGCGGTGAGTGCGCTTGGCACTGTTTATGCACTGCAGGGCGATGAAGATCAGGTCGCTGAAAGCCTGGCCACAGTGCTGCAGACCGCCTGGCCTCTGTCGACGGCGCTTGCGTTCCTGGCCTGGTTCATTTATGCGCCGCAATGCCTTGCAACGCTCGCGACTGCACGCAGGGAAACCAACAGCTGGGGCTGGACAGGTTTCATGACCGCCTACCTGTTTGGTCTGGCGTATCTTATATCCTTTATCGTGAATATCACTGCAAAAGCTCTGATGGCATAAAAAAGGCGCCCCAATCGGGCGCCTTTTCTTTTTCATTACTAAATCTATTCACCCTGAATCAATTTATTCTTGAGTGTTCCGACACCTTCAACGGTTATTTCGTAGACATCGCCGGGCTCCATGGAACCAGTATCCCCCATGGTTCCTGACCAGATTACATCGCCGGGCTCAAGCACGAAATATTTGGAAATATAATGAACCATATAATTGAAATCGAAAATCATACCGGAAGAATTCGCCCCTTGTGATTTGACACCGTTGTGGCGTCCTTCGATATCAAGATCGGTATAGTCAAGACCTGTCACCAGATGCGGCCCTACCGCATTAAAACCTTTTGAACCCTTGGCCCGCAGCCACTGAATGTCCCCCGCCTGCCAATCGCGGTCGGTACCATCATTGCCGATGGTCACACCGAAAATATAATCGCTGGCTTCTTCAAGTGGTACATTGTCGGCGCGTTTTCCGATCACCACAACCATTTCAGCTTCATAGTGAAAGTTGGTGGCGTCTGACGGACGGACAAGATCTTCTTCCGGCCCGATAATGGAACTTGCTGGCACCATAAACAGTCCAGGTTTTAAGGTCGGGTCTTGTTCGTACCCGGGAAGGGTATGATCGCGGTAGTTGAAAGCTGTCATAAAAGACAGTTTCGGATCCACGGGTGCCCGAAGCTTTACCGCTTCTTCCATGGCAATATCGCCTGTACGCTTACCACCAAGATAAGGCGCATCGGTAAGCTGATGAATAATACCATCTACCAGCTGACCCCATAGCACTTTGTCATTTTGCTCGTAACGAACGTAACGTTCTGCGCTGGCAGCGCTCGTTAAAAAAACTGCGGCACACAGGCCTATTAGCAGTGATTTCATATTTATTTTCCTTGTATGATTTTATTCTTAAGAACGCCTACACCGTCAATTTCAACCTCATAGGTATCCCCCACATTAAGCTGCTCGGACGTTCCAATTGTGCCTGACCAGATCAAATCCCCCGGATTGAGCACAAAATATTTTGATATATAACTGACCATTTTTTCAAAATCATGGATCATGTTTGATGTATTGCCGCGCTGGCGAACTTCACCGTTAAGGCGCGCGGTAAGATTAAGGTTCTTGTAATCCAGTCCGGTTTGAAGGACCGGGCCCACGCTGTTAAAGCCTTTGGCACCTTTGCCGCGAAACCACTGAATATCCGCAGGTATCCAGTCCCGGGCCGATACATCATTACCGGCAGTAACTCCGAAGATATAATCGGCTGCGTCCTCAACAGACACATTATCGGCGCGCTTGCCAATCACAATAACCGTTTCCGCTTCATAGCCAATAAAGTCGCTGTCTGCCGGATGAATGATATCATCTTCGGGACCAATAATTGTCCCAGCCGGCACCATGAAAAGACCGGGATAAGGTGTTGTCTTCTGTCCTTCCGGGATATGGTCTTCATAATTAAACCCGGTCATATACACATCTTTTGGGTCAACCGGTGCCAATAACTTTACGTCGGCTTTGTTCACTTGGGTCCCTGTCACTGTACCGTCCAAATAAGGTGCAGCGCTAAGTTGATGAATGACATCACCGCGCAGCTCCCCCCAGAATGTTTCACCATCTTGTTCGTAGCGCACATATGTTTCTGACCAGGCGGTAGAACTGGTGACAAATGTCAGTGCGACGGCCAGCAGGAATTGTTTAATTTTATTGTTCATTTTTGGTCCCATAATTGAAATTTTATAATGTGGGATGGTAGACACATCATTATAGAATGTCAAAGTGGCTTATACCAAAGAAAGTGGCTTGAATCTGATTGAATAAGCTGAATTTGCCAGTATAGTGTTGGCAGATATTGAGGCATAATCTCCAAAGGAATTAGCAAGAATGAAAATACTCGTCCCTGTAAAACGCGTGATTGACTACAACGTCAAGGTCCGCGTGAAGTCAGACAACAGCGGCGTAGAGCTCGCCAACGTTAAAATGTCCATGAACCCATTTGACGAAATCTCTGTAGAAGAAGCGATCCGCCTTAAGGAAGCCGGCACGGCAACAGAGATTGTCGCCGTGTCAATTGGCCCGGATAAAGCGCAGGAAACTTTGCGTACGGCCCTCGCCATGGGTGCGGATCGCGCGATCCTTGTTAAAACCGATGAAGAAGTAGAGCCGTTGGCTGTCGCTAAAATCCTGAAAGCGGTTGTGGACGAAGAAAGTCCCGAAATGGTGATCCTGGGTAAGCAGGCGATTGATGATGACTGTAATCAAACTGGTCAGATGCTGGCGGCCCTTCTGGGTTGGGGTCAGGGTACTTTTGCTTCCGAAGTCAAAGTGGACGGCGGAAGCGTGGATGTCACCCGTGAAGTGGACGGCGGACTTGAAACGGTCAAGTTAAACTTACCTGCTGTGGTTACAACGGATCTTCGTCTTAATGAGCCACGTTATGCGTCGCTTCCTAATATTATGAAAGCGAAGCGTAAGCCATTGGATGAAAAAACGCCGGATGATTATGGTGTTGATATAACCCCGCGCATCAAAACCCTGCGTGTGGATGAACCCGCTGGCCGCAGCGCCGGTGTGATTGTAGAAAGCGTGTCAGAGCTAGTCTCTAAACTGCGCGACGAAGCGGGAGTACTCTAAAAATGACCACACTTGTAATTGCTGATCATGACAATAAAGAACTTAAAGACAGTACTTTTAACACAGTAACAGCCGCTGGTGCCTTTGGTGATGACATTCATGTGCTTGTTGCCGGTGCGGGCTGCGGGGGCGCTGCCGACGCCGCTTCCAAAATAGCTGGCGTTTCAAAAGTCCTGTGCGTCGACGATGCATCCCTTGAACATCCACTCGCTGAAGTGCTTGCACCACTTATTGTTGGCCTCGCAGATGGCTATGATCAGATCATGGTAGCAGCCACAACAACCGGCAAAAACTTTATGCCGCGGGTCGCTGCGCTTCTTGATATGGCGCAAATTTCGGATATTGTTTCCGTCGAAAGCGCAGATACCTTCAAGCGCCCGATTTACGCGGGCAATGCGATCGCAACCGTTCAGAGCTCGGATCCTAAAAAACTGATCACTGTTCGCACAACAGCCTTTGACGCAGCAGCAGCGGAAGGTGGTTCAGCGGAAGTCGAAAATGTCGCTGCGACGGAAAATCCGGGCCTGTCCAGTTTTGTCAGCGCGGAACTCAGCGCATCCGAGCGCCCGGAACTGACATCAGCCAAGATCATCATATCTGGTGGCCGCGGTATGGGAAGCGGTGACAACTTCTCCCTAATCGAAAGCGTTGCAGATAAACTTGGCGCTGCCATTGGTGCGTCCCGCGCTGCCGTGGATGCTGGATATGTTCCCAATGATTATCAGGTCGGCCAAACCGGCAAGATCGTTGCGCCCGAGCTTTACATTGCCGTCGGCATTTCCGGTGCCATTCAGCATCTTGCAGGAATGAAGGACAGTAAAGTGATTGTCGCCATCAACAAGGACGAAGAAGCACCTATTTTCCAGGTGGCTGACTACGGCCTGGTGGCGGATCTGTTCGATGCGCTACCGGAACTGGATAAGGAACTTTCTGCATGACAAAGTTGGTTGGTGTCATAGGTGCTGGACAAATGGGCAACGGCATTGCCCATGTGTTTGCCTTGGCAGGTTATGATGTTATTTTAAGTGATATCAGTGAAGATGCGCTGGATAAGGCTGTCGAGACCATAAACAAAAACCTTGATCGGCAAGTCTCAAAAGAAGCAATAAGCACCGATCAAGCCAAAGAAGCCGCAGCACGCATCACAACATCTAGCAATCTTGGCGATTTTTCTGACGTGGATCTGGCCATTGAAGCAGCGACGGAAAATGAGGACGTTAAGAAAGCCATTTTCAAAGAACTGAGCGAAATCATGAAGCCAGATGCCATCATGGCGACCAATACGTCTTCCATTTCTGTGACACGGCTTGCCGCTGCTACAGATCGCCCTGAAAAGTTCATCGGCGTTCATTTTATGAACCCGGTGCCTCTTATGAAACTGGTGGAGCTAATCCGTGGCATCGCTACCAGTGACGAAACATATGACATCATCCAGAACATTGTGGGTAAACTCGGAAAAATAAGCGCGACTTCAGAAGATTTCCCGGCCTTTATCGTAAATCGCATTCTAATGCCAATGATTAATGAAGCAATTTACGTGCTTTATGAAGGCGTCGGTACGGTTAAGGATATCGATCTGGGCATGGAACTTGGAACCAATCATCCCATGGGGCCGCTGAAGCTCGCTGATTTTATTGGCCTGGATACCTGTCTTGCCATCATGCAGGTACTTTATGATGGCCTGGCCGATAGTAAGTACCGTCCGTGTCCCCTTCTGGTAAAATATGTGGAAGCCGGTTGGCTTGGCCGCAAAACCGGCCGCGGCTTTTATGATTATAGCGGTGACGAACCAGTGCCAACCCGATAGTAAAAAGGATAGATTATGCAAAATGCAGCGCGAAATCTCCTGATCATTTCGGCAATTGTAGTCTCGCTGTTTGGTGCGCTCTCTTTTTATCTGGCCAGTCAGGATTACGTGGCTAACAGCGTTATTTTTGATACGAGCAAAAATATCGCCATTAACGGCTATGACACGGTGGCTTATTACCGTCAGAAGGAACCAACCATTGGTGACCCTCAGTTTCAGGCAGATTGGGCTGGGTCCACGTGGTATTTTTCTAGCCGGGAAAACCGCGATATATTTGTTGATGCTCCGATAAATTATGCACCGCAATATGGTGGCTATGATCCCGTGGGAATATCAAAGGGTTTTACAAATCCGACCGATCCTGAAATTTATACCTTGGTGGCTGGGCAGCTTTATCTGCATTATTCACCGGAATATAAAGAACACTGGGAAGCCGATCGTGGTACCAACCTTATCCTGGCGAACAGCAACTGGGCCTTTTTACGGGACCAGTTGCTTGCTCAACAGCAAAATAATTAAGCTTACCAGATTTTAACCCGGTTCTCGGGTGCGATATAAAGAGCGTGATCCGGCGTCACATCAAACGCATCGTAAAATGCATCAATATTATAGACGATCCCGTTCACCCGATAGCGGTCGGGTGAATGTGGGTCTGTCCGGATTTGTGTAACCAACGCCTCTTCGCGGGTTTTTGACAGGAATGCCTGTGCCCATCCAATGAAGAACCGCTGATCACCGGTAAGGCCATCAATAACAGGAGGCTCTTCACCGTTTAGTGACATTTTATAGGCTTTATACGCGATACTTAGACCGCTCAAATCACCAATATTCTCACCAAGGGTGAAGACACCATTTACAGTAACACCTGGAACCGGTTCATACGCACTAAACTGCTCAATAAGCGCTATTGTTAGCTCTGTAAATTTTCCGCGATCATCATCGGTCCACCAGTTTTCAAGTGCACCATCACCATTGTAGCGGCTGCCGCTATCATCAAAACCGTGACCGATTTCGTGACCAATCACACCACCAATGGCACCGTAGTTTACAGCATCATCCGCCGGCATATTAAAGAAGGGCGGCTGTAAAATCGCGGCCGGGAAGACGATTTCATTCATGGTTGGATTATAATAAGCATTTACAGTTTGCGGGGTCATAAACCATTCGGTTTGATCAATAGGTCCACCAAGCTTCGCCAGCTCGCGGTTATGAATTGTAAGCGCTGATCGCTCCAGATTTCCAACAAGATCTGCCGCATCAATTTCTAGTGCGGAATAATCCTTCCACTTATCGGGATAACCGATCTTTGGTGTAAATTTGGACAGCTTGACCAATGCTTTTTCCTTGGTTTCGTCGCCCATCCAGTCAAGCTCACGGATGCTGGTATCATATGCTTTGATCAGATTACCCACCAGATCCACCATGCGAGTTTTTGCATCGGGCTTAAAATGTTTGGAAACATAAACTTCACCAACCATTTCACCCAGATTACCACTAACAACAGACACACCGCGGCGCCACATTGGTCGTTGCTCCGTAACACCGCTCAGATTTTTCGAGTAAAACTCAAAATTCTGGTCATCCAATTCTTTGTTTAATCGCGACGCCATATCATTAAGGTAGGACCATTTAAGGTAGGTTTTCCAATCCTCAAGCGGAACATCGCCGAGCAACGCATTATAACCTTCGAAGAAACTTGGCTGGTTTACGATCGCATCTTGAATATCGGCAACACCCGTGATCCCGAGAAAGGCTTCCATATCCATGTTTGATAATAGTTCATCCAGCTCTGCCCGAGTATACTTGTTGTATCTTTTGGTGGCGTCACGATTGTCTTCTTTTACCCAATGATTACTAGCAAGTCTGGTTTCCAAATCCATGATGGTAGCAGCAGCTGCGGCACCATCTTCAAGCTGGGCAAGCGCAAACATTTTTTCGATATGCTCCACATATTTGGCGCGAAGATCAGCGGACTTTTCATCCTCATTGAAATAGTATTCACGGTCCGGCAGGCCAAGCCCCGCCTGATAAAAGTGAAGGGAATATTGGGTCGGGATTCTGGCATCTACGCTGATATACATTGCCAGTGGTGTGCTGTAAGAATATTTGCCAGCTTCCGCAAAATATGCCGAAATGCCCGCAAGATCTTCAATTGCATCAATCTGCCCCATTCTTGCTGCGAGTGGCTCGATACCAAGGGCATTTCTTGTTTCCATATCCATATAGGACGCAAAAAGATCACCGACTTTTTGTTCGGCGCTTCCTTGTTCAGCACCAGAAGCCGAGGCTTCCTCAATAATCGCACGAACGTCATCTTCTGCATTGTCCCTTAGTACATTAAAAGACCCAAAGCGACTTTTGTCTGCCGGGATTTCCGTATTGGCGAGCCAGGTTCCATTTACATATTCGAAAAAGTCATCGCCTGGGTGGACAGACGTATCCATATTGTCAAATGTGATTCCGGAAATCTCTTCGGAACCAGTCGTCTGTGTTTCCTGCTCAACGCTACCTTGATCGTTGTCAGAAGCACTACCACAACCTTGCAAGATAAACAGCGTTGCGATTACGCCTAAATATTTTTTAAAGTTCATAATTGCACCTAATTAAACTTCCCATTTCCCTCATTTTCTAGCGCAGTCTGGAGGATTTTGGAGCAAGAAACAAGCAATTTTGTCGCCCTAACAGTAGCAGTTTATAAAAATTCTAAAAAAGGACTTGTCAATCACCAATCCAAATGTTATGTTATATCGTCTCTTAAATAAGATTGTGTTGATAGAGACCTTAATAACTTCCCCCTCTCTTTTCGGCCCCCTTGTCTCAAGGTGGGCCGAAATTTTTACATAATCAAAAATATTGGCATCACATTCTATTCGGATATACTTGGTCTGCTGTTGAAGCTATAAGGACAATTGAATGTATCAGGATGTAACAGAATTGCGTAAATTTTATGCCTCTCCGCTGGGCAAAATCACAGCACGCCTGATCCGCAAACAAATTCGCATACTCTGGCCCTCTGTCAAAAACATGGGTATTCTTGGCCTTGGTTATGCGCCCCCATTTCTAAAATCCTTAAGCGAAGAAGCAGATCGCAGTGTTGCTGTAATGCCAAGCCTGCAGGGTGTTATCAGGTGGCCGCGCCATAAAAACAGCGATGATTACAGTGGTAATGTTGCTGTACTTGCCCGCGAAACAGACTTGCCCATAAAAGAAGCGAGCATGGACAGGGTGATCATCGTGCATTGCCTGGAGCATACGGATCATAGCAAGCAAATGCTCCGTGAAGTGTGGCGCACGCTTGCTCCTGGTGGGAGGGTGCTCATCATTGTACCAAGTCGTCTGGGCCCATGGTGTCGTTCCGAGGCAACACCATTTGGTCATGGAAAACCTTTCTCTACAGGGCAGATAAAAGAACTACTTTCCAAAAATATGCTAAGTCCCACGCGCTGGACTTCCGCGCTGTTTCTTCCGCCTTTTAAAAGCAGAACCATGCTCACAGCGCTCGCGAGCCTTGAAAGAACAGGACAAAGGTGGTGGAACCACTTTGCTGGCGTTCTTGTCATTGAAGCTGAAAAACAGATTTATGCGTCCAACACAGCGGAAGTGACACAAAAAGTGCCCGCGAAACCAGTAATTGTCGGCACGCAGCGCACAAGTCAATCACGGGTTAAAACATAAAGACCCTGAGTCGCAAACAGGTTGGTAAACATCATCACATTAAACCCCATCCGTCCACCAACGCTATCAACCGCCATACCTTTTTCAATCTTGATATCAAGCTCATCGCAAAGATCAACGAAGTCGCGAATGGTGCAAAAATGGATGTTGGGTGTGCTGTACCATGGGTAGTCCAGTGACTTGGTCACCGGCATTCTGCCATATAGCAACAAATGCAGCCGTACCCGCCAATTTCCAAAATTTGGAAACGATACAATCGCCCTTTTACCCACGCGGAGCAGCTCTTTTAAAATTCGATCCGGCCGACCCATTGCCTGCAATGTCTGACTGAGGATCACATAATCGAAACTGTTATCGGGGAAATGGCTGATTTCCTCTTCGGCGTTTCCCTGTATAACAGATAACCCCTTTGCCACGCTTTTATTGACTCCGTCGGGGCTAAGTTCAATGCCGCGGGCATCAACATTTTTTTCCCGGCGCAAATATTCCAGAAGTTCACCATCGCCACAACCAACATCGAGCACTCGTGCGCCTTTCGGGATCATATCCGCTATCAGCAGCAAATCGATCCGAATATCAGAAGCACGGTGAGAGATAACATCATTATTCATGATCGCTCCCCTCGCCAAAATCTGATTCCGCCTGTAAAAAACCAGAAATAATATTGAACATATCCGGGCAATCAAGAAGGAAACTATCGTGTCCTTTGTCCATTTCAATTTCTACGAAGCTCACCTGCGCGCCAACGGCATTGAGAGCGCGTACCATTTCACGGCTTTCTTCCGTGGTATAAAGCCAGTCCGACGTAAAGGACATGATGCAGAATTTTACATCCGTGCCTTCGAAAGCCGCCGTGAGGCTGCCATCATATTCTGCGGATATATCATAGTAATCCATCGCCCGGGTGATATAGAGATAACTGTTGGCATCAAAGCGGTCCACGAAAGATATACCCTGATAGCGAAGATAACTTTCGATCTGGAAATCCGCATCAAACCCAAACGTGAGCTTATCCCGGTCCTGCAGGTTTCGCCCAAATTTCGCTGTGAGGCTGCGTTCGGACATGTATGTAATGTGCGCCGCCATACGGGCAACGGATAATCCGGCATGTGGCCTATCTTCATTTTCAAAATAACGACCCTGACGCCAGTTAGGATCTGCCATAATCGCCTGACGGCCTACTTCGTGAAACGCTATATTCTGCGCTGAATGCCGCCATGTGGAGGCGATACATATTGCCGTCTTCACGCGATCACCATGATTGACTGCCCAATGCATCACCTGCATGCCGCCCATGGAACCGCCAACGACAGAAAAAAGCTTATCAATCTTCAAATGATCAATCAGTCTTACTTGTGCGGACACCATATCGGCAATGGTTATCACAGGAAACTCAAGTCCATAAGGCTCGCCTGTCGCCGGGTTTGTTTCTTTTGGACCTGTACTGCCACTACAAGATCCCAGCACATTGGGGCAAATGACGAAAAATTTATCTGTATCGATTGGCAGCCCTGGCCCAATCAATTTCGGCCACCATCCTTCTTTGCCAGTGATGGGGTTTTTGCCTCTGGCATATTGGTCCCCGGTTAGCGCATGACAGACCAGAATCGCATTGCTTTTATCTTCATTGAGCGTCCCCCAGCACTTGTAAGCGACATTAAACGGGGAAAGTGTTTCACCGGAACTGAGGCGCAGCGGATCATTTTCACCAAGTGTTACCACCTCGGCAAAGCCATCGTCCTTATCTGTGTTTTCCTGCTCCACTGACATTTTTAGTCGCTCAATCTAATCTGTTGATACATCTAGTTTTCTACTCTCGGACAAGGTTAAGTCAACCGTTCTTTGCCCAAGGCGGCGAAAATCGAGCTGATTCCGCTCAAAATCGGCTAAAACATCCATTTTTTTGTGGTTAATTGCCTCATATCCGTGTAGATCAAAAAACAATAAAGATAAAAATACATAAAGGCAATCAGATGAGTGGTCCAAAAACTCACCCCTGGATTGAAAAGTTGGGCGTGTATTCTGCTGGCAAATCAAAAGCGGCAGGAACAGCAAAGCCCGTGAAGCTTTCTGCCAATGAAAGCGCATTGGGACCAAGCCCCTTGGCCATGGACGCTTATCGGAACGAGGCTCCAAACCTGTTTCGCTATCCTGACCCTGTGTATGCTGATTTAAGAGCTGCGCTCGCCGATAAATATGATCTGGAAGCAAGCCGCATTGTATGTGGCGTTGGATCAGATGAACTTCTTAAAACGGCCTGTCGCGCATATCTTGGACCTGGAGACGAAGCTCTTTTTGTGGCCCACAGTTTTTCAATGTATCCCATTGCCATTAAATCTGTTGGTGCCGCTGCTATTGAAGTTCCTGATGTAGACTATAAGGCAGATGTGGACAAAATTCTCACTGCTGTGACAGAGCGCACAAAGCTGATTTTCATTGCAAATCCTAACAATCCTACAGGAACTTATATCAGTAGGAGGGACGTTAAGCGGCTCATTGAAAATATTTCCAGCAACATCCTTTTGGTTTACGATGCCGCCTATGCAGAGTTCATGGACCAGGATGATTATACAGACGGTATTGAACTTGTAGAGCACCACGAGAATGTGTTTGTCACCAGAACATTTTCCAAATTATATGGTCTTGCTGCATTGCGACTGGGCTGGGGATATGCGCCTAAAAACGTGGCTGAAACTCTTGATAAGTGCCGGGATCCGTTCAATGTACCAAGTTCAGCGCAGGCCGCTGGTGTTGCCGCACTTAAGGATACGGAATTTGAACAAAAAGTAATTTCCCACACCGCTCAGTGGCGAGACTGGCTTTCAACAGAACTTTCATCGTTAGGGCTAACGGTGATACCAAGTGTTACAAACTTTATTTTGTTCCGGTTTGACGATGAAAACAAATCCGCAGCTTCAGCAAATGAATTTTTAACCAAACGCGGCTATATTTTACGTTATTACAGTGGCCAGGGGCTCGATAAATTTTTGCGCCTGACAATCGGTACCGCTGATGAAAATGAAGAAGTGATAAAATTGCTCAAAGAGTTTCTGGAAGACTAATGGCATTATATGATCAAATAACCATCATTGGACTGGGCCTGATCGGCTCCTCCATGGCGCGCGGCATTAAGGAAGAAGAGCTAACAAATAAGCTCGTGGGATATGACAATAATCCTGATCACCAAGTGCAAATCAGGGAGTATAAACTCGTTGATGAGCTGGCTCCAGACCTGCTCAGTGCCGTTGAAAATGCCGATCTGGTGATCCTGGCAACACCCGTCGGTGCTTATGGCTCAATTGGGGAACTGATCGGAAGCCGCATGAAGGCAGGCGCAACCCTTAGTGATGTAGGCAGCATTAAATCCGCCGTGTTTGAGATGTTGGCGCCTCACGTTTCGGAGAATGTTCACTTCATTCCTGCGCATCCCGTTGCTGGTACAGAACAATCTGGTCCGGGCGCCGGTTTTCCAAGTCTGTTCCATGACCGCTGGGCGATTATTACACCAACTGAAAACACTGACCAGGAAGCACTTGAGCAACTCACCAAATTCTGGGAAGCGCTTGGCAGCAACGTTGAAATTATGGATCCTGAACACCATGACAAGGTTCTCGCCATTACCAGCCATGTGCCGCATCTGATCGCTTATAACATCGTAGGCACTGCTCGAGATCTTGAAGAAGTGACCAAATCTGAAGTAATTAAATTTTCAGCAGGTGGTTTTCGTGACTTTACCCGCATTGCAGCGTCAAATCCAACCATGTGGCGTGATGTATTTCTAAATAACAAAGAAGCAGTGCTTGAAATGCTCGGTCGTTTCAGTGAGGATCTCATCGCTCTGCAACGCGCAATCCGCTGGGACGATGGCGATGCACTTTATGAAATGTTTGTAAAAACGCGCCGCATCAGAAAACAAATCATCGACGCCGGTCAGGACGAAAATGTCGTGAACTTCGGCCGTCGTCACGACGACTAAATCATTCAATTATTGGCTCAAGTTCCATCAGCATAATCGGCCCAATGTAAAGCTGGCCGTTTTGCATGCTAATGGACAGCGGCACATCCCCCGGAATGGTTTCATTCTGCGCCTGTCCTCGCAGCATAGCGCGAGTAAGTTCCGGCAATTCTTCATTTTCAGCAAGCTGAGCAAACATAGCTCCAATACCCGTAACATTGGCATCAAAAGCGCCCAGCGGCTTGAAATTCTCATCTAATGTCACATCCCCTGACATGCGCACAGCTGAAGTTGCGGTACCATATTCAAATGTCCTTATGCTTATTGTGCCACCCTGATCGCGCCAGGAAGCAAGCCCTTGTTTGGTAAAGGCTGGCTGCTCATTCGCATGAAGTAAAGCTTCTACTTTAAATTCGTCCGCATCAGGGCCGAGTATGGTGGTCGCAAACTCATTAATGTGAGCGTTTGATGCCTTAAGATATATGGCCCTATTTACCGGTAGATCAAAACTCAGCTGATCTTCCGGGATGCCGGTTTCCCTTCGAAGGTGAAACTCTGCATCTTCGAGCGTTGACGTGCTTTGCACTTGTTGCTGCGCTTTCGGGTACCAACTAACTTTATCCATTACCACCGAAAGATTGTTAAGCTCGAACGATGTTGGATCCAGTATCACCGAGGATCTAACCCCGTCAAAATTCATACTAAGATCCGGATCACGTAACGATCCAACCACTGCATCAAAATAGTCTGTCAAGATGATGGCATGGTTTGGCTCCCACGGCTGAAAAACAACAGACACCTGCGGTACATTTACTGAAACAGGCTCCGCACCAATCCGCCCGGCGGGAATTTCTGCATTAAAAGAGGAGGCTTCGATTACAATTCTATACGGAAAGCCAGTTACATTAACATCACCAACAAATGATTTAATACCGCCAAGTCGGCTTTCGCTATTCTCAATCCATTCCAGTGTTGTTTGCTCAGCTTTGTCAGCCAGTGAATACCAAAAGAAACTATAGCCCGCGACAAGCAGTACAACCGTTCCAACTAAAAATTTGATGCGCATTTCAAGTTTACCATCTGCATAAAAAAAGAGCCTGAAGTATCAGACTCTCTTAATACCGCAATTTGGGTCTGATCAAAAACGATAATTTAATCCGATGGAAACAACCGGGTAAAATCTAAGAAGTTTTATCTCATCCGTATCACGGAAATCTTGTTCTGCCTGCGCGATATTCGCTTGCAGCGTTGGATCATTTGAGAGCGTCCCACCCGTCGATGTAATATCTAGGGTTGGTTTTCCTGCAAAAACAACACCCAGATCAAACATAAAGGATAGATCACTGTCATCGGACAATGGATTGCCCCATCCAATGCCAGCATAGGGAGCGACGGAATTAAAACGAACGTCGGCACTTAGTGTCCCTACTTCAGTAGCGGTATAGATCACGTCGTCAATTTCATAAGTATTGCTCGGTAGCGCAACACCGTTAAGCCCATTTTCATTTATGAAGGCACCAGCGGTCACGCGAAATTGGCTATCTGTTACGTACCAATCGGCAAGAGCGGTAAAACTATTCAGTTTTACGTCAAGGTCGTAATCATTGTCCTCAACTTCCACCTCAGCACCAACTTTAAAATAGTTTCCACCGAGCCGTAAGTTAAGCTGATCCATCGCTTCAAAAGTAAGTTCCAGACCCAAACCAAGCGTGCCTGCTTTAATGCCCAGTGAGGCATCACCAGGCGCTGCGGATGCGGTTGACGTCATTCCAAGTACTGAAACACACAGTACCGTTGACAAGAGCTTTTTCATTTCGAATGTCCTCCGATTAAAGTTGCGTAAGCGCTTTATCAAAGGATAGAGGCAAATTATTGACGAATTATTACCGTCTAATGGATGGGAAGCAACTGAGCGCTTGAATTTTCAATTCTTTCCTCAAGTGCTGTCATAAAGTCATCTTTCGGAAGCCCTGCTTCTATTGGAGCCATAAAATCAAATATTATAGATCCGCCAGGGACCAAATTCCCTCTCTTTGGCCAGTATACACCAGAATTTAAACCAACAGGAATAACCGGCTCTTTGGTATATTTGTAAATGCCAAAAATGCCTGACTGATATTCAACATGACTTCCGGGAAGGGATCTGGACCCTTCGGGAAATATGATAAGTTGCCGGTCCTGGTCAATTGCTTCGGCGCTATCCTGCATCAATAGTTTTAACGTTTTTAGACCACCGTCTCTATCAACGGGAATCATTCCAGTGTTCACACAAAAACGTCCGTAAAGTGGAATTTTAAGCAGTTCCTTTTTCATGACAAACGCTGGATGTGAAACGATCGTGTGCATCACAAATGTATCGACGGAAGACTGGTGCTTCATCGCGATCAATGCACCCCCGCTCGGCACATTTTCCATTCCACGCACTTCAATTTTAATATTCATAATAACACGCAGCAATATCCGAACGCCATGAGACCATATGCGCTGAAACTCAATCAGGCCATTTCGTGGAAGCCAAAAGAGCGGCAAATACAAGATACAAAAAAGCGCCGTCCAAAGATAAAAAACTATCTTAAACAAACTAGACCGCAAAAAGCGCACCGGCGTTTCTCCTTCTTTAATTAACTCTCTGAAATATCACTGTAAAATTGATCAGAGGCTCTTGCTCGAAGCAGGCTGATAATATATTTGCTATATTCCTGTGACAAGTTGAAATAATTTATATTTTCCGGACGCCAAGTTCCAACGGGATGTTCAATCAGTTTCACTTCCGGCATAAACCTTCTAAACTCAACCATCGCCCTGGGCATATGTTCCAGCGATGTTACAACACGAAGGCTTTCAATATTATTTTGCTGAACCCAGTTAAGTGTTTCGATGGCATTACCGACGGTGTCAATCGCTTCACTGCCGCTTTCCACACAACAATCACTTAATTCCTGACTTAGGGCAAGTAAACCGAGTAGTTCATTACGTGTCACTTTTTCATCAACGCCAGAGACATACAGCTTTTCCGCAAAATCGTTTTTGAGCAGTGTACTAGCGACTTCAAGCCTGTTCTGCCCCCCCGTGAGAACAACAATCGCATCAGTTTTTTGTGGCTGATCGATGCGCGTTACTGAAAGTCCATTGATGTACCAGAAATACCCCCCGAGCCAAATGAAGAAAAAGAAAGCGACTGTGTAAATAATTAAGCGCATTTCCTACTATACCATTCTTCCCAGTTCACGCATAACCGTTATTCTTGCTGTAATCATGGCCAGGGCCGCAAAAATAAGCGGGAACATCAAAAGTATGCTCATTTTAAGGTATGGAAGCGTTGGCGTTTCAACAAACCCACCTGATAGATTCTGAATGAGGATCAAAAAGCCATAAACCGTTATAAATGAAAGCACCAATCCAATTATTCCCCCCTTTAAGCCATATTTCATGAAGCGATTTTGATAGGCTCTCGCAATCATTTGATCATGCGCCCCCATCAGGTGCATGATCTCAATGGTACTTTTATGTTCGGACATACTTGATTTTGTACCAAAAATAATAATGCAAACAGACGCGAGCAGGATCATAATCAAAATACCGGCACCCGTCGATTCTACCGTGTAGGCAAGCTGGTAAAAATCATTGAGCCATCTGGCATGATCGTCAAGATAAACACTGTCACTGATTTGCTTAATTTTGCTTTCCAACGCTTCCAGGTTCACATAAACATCTTCATTTGTTTCCACGTCAATCATAATCGGAATTGGCAAATCGTCCGTTATGTTTCCGGCACCGAGCCAGGGCTCAAGTAAGGTGCGTATTTCTTGATCGTTCAGGGGCCGAACTGAACTTACCCCGGGTGTCGCTCGCAGGGTGTCTTGAATTTCATCCGACTGCGCGCTCATAATGTCTGGGTCTTCACCGGTAATTTGTACAGTTACCCGGCCCTGAAGCGAACTAGCCCAGTCATCGAAACCAGAATGCAGTAACAAGCTTCCTGTCGCGGCAAGGGCACTTAAATACACCATGATCGCCATCACCCAGGGAAGTAACTTTGTCGCTTCTCGCTTCTTTTCATTTGGCAGAAAATCAAATGGCGCTGTCATCAGATTGATCCCTCACCATTAGGCGTACCTTCAAGATGCAGCAGTTTGCCGCTAACCAAATGAAGGCGCGCAGATCCAAATTTTTCAACAAGGCCATTATCGTGTGTGGCAATTACCGTCGTAGTACCAAGCTTGTTAAGCTCAACAAACAAATACATGAGCCGCTCGGCCATTTCCGGGTCAACATTTCCGGTCGGTTCGTCCGCAAGCAAAATATCAGGGCGCCTGATCACCGCGCGGGCGATCGCCACCCTTTGTTTTTCGCCGCCAGAAAGCGTCGACGGATAGGCTGTCATTTTGTCCTTGAGGCCAACCCATGCCAGAAGTTCTTCAACATGCTCATTTATGTGAGCGCCACTACCTCCGGCTATCCGCAAAGGCAGCGCCACATTTTCCACCGCGGTCATATGGTCCAGTAGACGAAAATCCTGAAAAACCACGCCGATACGGCGCCTGAGCTTCGGGAGATCTTCCCTAGCGGATTTCGCCACATCACGCCCAAACATCATGATTTCGCCTCGGGTGGGGCGACGTGCCAAATACATCAATTTCAGGAGTGACGTTTTACCTGCACCACTGGGACCGGTAAGAAAATGCATAGAGCCCGGCGGAAGCTTAAACGAAATGTCCTTTAACACATCGTGGCCGCGTTCATAGCTCATGCTTACATTTCTGAATTCTACCAATTGCCGGCCTTTTAATTTTCGACGGAATATTTTTATTGTTTAGATCACAGTCATCTGGATAATGCAATTGTAATTGGCTTATTTTAAGGCACGATTTAGAACCAGTGATAACCATGTGGAGAACATCAGATTTTACGTTAACAATTCCTTGTCATTTTTGGGTCAAAGTAAGCTCAAATAATAATAAGATTGCGGCCCGATAGACTATTGATAATCGCTGTGGCGCATACTATAACGAGTTTTAATCAATCGACAAATGCGGGAAACGGGCTTAAAATATGATCCTCACTTGCCCTGAGTGTAAATCCAGATATGTTGTCAACCCGAGCGCGCTTCTGCCTCGCGGCAGGACTGTACGGTGCGCGAAATGCAGCCACAGCTGGTTTGAAAAAAAGCCCGAAGACGACGTTGAAATCGTACCTCCACCCCCAAAGCCGGAACCGGCACCTGTTGAAAAGACAGAAGAACCGGAAGCAGAGAGCCCATCAAAAGATGAGGTCGCAGCTGAACAGGCGGATCAGGATGATAGCCAGACAAGCGAATCTGAGGTTACAGATTTTCCGATCAATAAACCACGCAAGCGGCGACGCCCTGTGCCCAAGGGTTCAAATCTGCCAGCACTACAAAACCAAAAATACGGTTCAAGCAAGATGGGCTGGGTATCATTGGTCATTTTCGTCACCGCTATCATCAGTTCGTTCTTGATTTTTCAGGAAACGATCATACGCAGCTGGCCCGCCACCAACAAACTCTATACTGCCATTGGCCTAAACGAACCGGTTGCGCAAACAATCCCACAGGAAGAGCCAAAAGCTCCCATCGGCGATCTTCTTAAAGTAGACGGGCTCGCACCTCGGCTGGAGCAGGTAAATAACATTCCGCACCTTTTTATTGCTGGCTACATTGAAAATGTTTCAAATGAAATGCAGTCAATTACGTCTTTGATTGCTACACTAAAGGACGCAAGTGGGCAGGACCTCAGAAGTTGGGATTTCACTGCTGACGCAAGCGTTATTAGTGCGGGCGAGCGGGTAACTTTTGAAACTTCCTTGCCAAATCCACCAGCTGAAGCCCGGGATATCAGCGTCAGTATTTTGGATAACCGCTAGAAAAATAACAAAATATAAAGAATTTATGTGTATTGATGGCGATATAAGCAATCAAAAGGTTATTTTATGGCGAGGATCTTAATTGCAGAAGATGAAGTAGCTGTGCGCACATTCATTTGCCGCGCACTGAAACTGCGTGGCCACGAAACCATTGGCGTGGCCGATGGTGGCGCTGCAATTGTTGAACTGGAAAACAGCGAATATGACCTTTTGCTTACAGACATCATTATGCCAGTGATGGACGGCATTTCACTTGCGCTAAAAGTAACCGCCGAATATCCCAGCATGCCAATTCTTATGATGACTGGTTTCGTGCATGAAAAGCAGCGCGCTCATAACATGGGCAGCTTAATTCACAATGTGATCAGCAAACCCTTCTCTCTTGACGAGATCTGTCACGCAGTAGATGAAGTATTAACGGCGAAATCCAAAGTTCACTAGTTGCACTTTGTTATGACGAAGGCTTGGCGTTTATTTCCTTTAAAATATTTTCGAGCTCTGGTGAGTTTGATAGCGGCTTGTCGATTGTACGTTTAAGTGTGCTCATCACTGCGAGCAGCTCCGATTGTGACTGGACGACCTGATTTGTTTCGCTGTTTTTCATATTAATAAGAATTGAATCAATCAGTTCCGTCGCATTTCTGAGTAGATATTCTGAGTGATGATCATTTAGCGTGATCTGCCTGCTCAGTTTCTTGACCGCAGCGCCCACTTTGGTTTGCAGAATATACTCATTCTCTTTCGCATCATCGGATTTTTCCACGGAAGATAAGTAGGATGAATTTTCAATGAGTTTACCGCGCATTTGATCATTATTGGAACTCGCTAACAGTGTTCTTTGTATCGCGATCAGGTTATCGATAATCTGACGACTTTCCGTAAGAGCAAAGTGATTAGCTAGGCCATCTCTACTCAAAATCATATCATCGTCCTGAACGATGCCTTTTCTCATATGATCTACTATGAGTGCTGCGCTTTGATACTTTTCCTGATCGCTAAAGGCTAATATATAACTGTAGAGCTTTCTAAGGGCACGCATATCGACCTGGACCGTATACTTATCTGAAGTGCTAAGGCGCGTGGCTCTTCTATATTCTCTAAAGAGGCGATCCGCCTCTCTTAAATCTTCGCGAATTTCCAGCAGCTCTTTTCTCTGCTTTATGGATAGCGTCAACTCTCCCAGCGCGGCAAGAAGTTCATTTTCAACCGGCCCTAGTTCACGGTTTTCAATTTTTTGCGCAATATCCCAAAGCAGATCTCGCGCCGTTTGCATATCTTCAGCATTAGTGGGACTAACCAAACGCCAATAGGCGGACCTTAAGGCCATATAGTAAACCGGTGGCAGCTGTTCGTCGTCCGGTAGCATGCCTAGCGCTTTGATCTGACGGGCAGTTGCTTTTTGATCAAACCCCGGGGTGCCCAATTCCTGATAGAGAGAGTTCAGTTTGTGGGCAATTGGATTTTCATATATTTTTTCGGGCAGCGCTACGGCTTCAATGCTCTGATTTGAAACTTGTCCAGCTTCGTCCTGAACCGCGAGAAGAAGGTCCGCTTTTTGCCCCGCCAAATCGGAGCCGGTAAAATCCAAATAAAACTCACTTTCATATTTCCCGATCTGACGAATTGGTAGTTCAATTACATCACTTTTGTTGCCCCCTTGATCAACCAACTCAACCGATGCGGCCATGATTTTAAGATCATCTTCAATTTCCAGATCTACAATCACATAGCCTTTATTATTTTCGATTTCTGCAAGTTTAAAACGCTCTATTTCTGGTGCTTCGTCGTCAATCACAATAAGAGGCCAGCGTCCAACAACATGATTACCTTGTTTAATCGCCCAGGAAACCTGATTTTCAATTTCAATGCTGGCAGAATAATCCCCCTCAGTATTTTCCGAAAATGCGACCTTTGATCCATCTGAAAGCACCAGTTCCGGCTGCCACCTTAACCCTGAAACGGTAACATCCATAATGGTCCCTTCATGGACGGAACGCAGGTTGCCGGGCTGTTCGGCTGCAGATGTTAGCGTTTGTGAAACTGAAGATTTTGACAAATAAAGTGGTGGGCTGGCAATTACTGCAATTTGCGCTTCCGGATAGCTAAAAAGCGCACGGGGCATCGCGGCTTCCGTCAACAGACGACCCATATCGGAAGCATTGAGCACTCCTGCAATTAGTGCCGCAGACGCGGTCAAAAACAATCTTGTCTTTGTTTTTCTTTTCGAAAAATGAAGCGTCCCTTTTGCATTGGCATATGTGACTAAGGGAACCGCAACCAAGATAAGCAGAAAAGCTCCGGCTTGCGCGCCATATGACAGCAAGGGCCAAAAATCGAGAAAAGACAATATCAGGTAAGTCATCACCAAAATCAACGCTGGCGCAAAAAGAGTAAACACTCTTTTCCAAGGCGCCGTAAGCCGTTTTTCTGGTGCTATTTCAATACCCATATTTTATAACTAAGGAAGCCCTATATTTATCAACATTCGCTATTCTGACAGCCAAGGTGCAAGTTGATCAAGTCCAATTATATCATCGTAGCTTGGTCTTGGCCTTACCACTGCAAATTCATCATTCTTTACAAGCACTTCTGGTATGAGTGGTCTAGTATTATAAGTTGATGACATTACGGCACCGTAAGCCCCTACCGAACGAATCGCCAGATATTCACCGCTCTTCATTGGTGTGATCAATCTGTTGGTGGCAAAAGTATCACCAGTTTCACACACGGGACCAACCACGTCATACAGCACACTGTCGGCGTCACTTTCTTTCAGTGGGACAATGCCATGGTAGGCATCATACATGCTAGGTCTTACCAAATCGTTCATCGCCGCATCAATTATGAGAAATTCCCGCTCTTCACCTTTTTTCACATAGACCACTTGAGAAACAAGTATACCGGCATTGCCCACAAGAAAACGTCCCGGCTCAATGATAATCTGACAATTCAGATGACTCATGACACGCCGAACCATTTCAGCATATTCCTTTGGTAGTGGCGGAAAATCATCCCCTTCATACGGAATGCCAAGACCCCCACCAAGATCTACGCGGCTGATGTCATTCCCGTCTTCTCTCAATGTTTCCACTAACGATGTTATGCGCGTAAATGCTGCTTCGAAAGGCTCTAGTTCAGTGATCTGTGACCCAATATGAAGGTCGAGTCCTACCAGATTAATTCCCGGAAGTTTCGCGGCAAGAGCGCATAATTCACGGGTTGCTTTCCAGGGAACACCAAATTTATTTTCTGATTTTCCTGTAGAAATTTTGGCATGTGTTTTGGCATCCACATCCGGATTAACGCGAAATGTAATATCCGCCGTCTTGCCAAGATTTTCAGCAACCTCACTGAGCTGATAAAGCTCTGGCTCACTTTCCACGTTAAACTGATAAATTCCCTGCTTTAGTGCGAATGTCATTTCACGGACCGTTTTTGCAACACCTGAATAAACAATTTTTGTGGGTGGCACGCCTGCAGTAAGTGCTCTTCTCATTTCTCCCTCGGAAACCACATCTGCACCTGCGCCAAGATCCGCAAGTGTTTTAATAACGGCTTGATTGGTGTTTGCCTTAACCGCATAACAAAGGAGAAGATCAAGATCGCCAAAAGCGTCTTTAAACTGATTATACTGATAGGCCAGCGACGCACTGGAGTAGAGATAAAATGGCGTTCCTACAGATTCAGCAATATCACTTATTTTGGCGTCTTCCGCATACATTTCGCCTTCACGATACTCAAAATAATTCATGACAATTAAACTCTAATTATTTTCGGATGGGGTGTTATATCCTGGAGGAGGCAGCACATCGCCCTTTTTTCCGCACGATATAGCGCTTACGCAGAATACACTGATCAATAGGAATTTTAGGAAATGTGCCATATTTTAAATTCTTTCTTTTGCTGCAGCCACTTGTTTAAGAACCTCCGACGGAGCTGTACCGCCAAAACTAACACGACTTGCTACCGATTTGTCCACACTTAAAACGCTGAAAACATCTTCGCTGATTTTTGGTTCCACGTCCTGCATTTCGGTAAGCGTGAGTCCGTCCAGATCACAACCTTTTTTCTCAGCCATTGCAACCAGCGAACCTGTGATATGATGAGCTTCCCGAAATGGAAGACCAAGTACACGAACGACCCAATCCGCAAGATCTGTTGCAGTAATAAAACCAACCTCCGTCGCACGGCGCATATTGTCCGCATTTACCTTCATATCTTCTACCATTCCGGTCATGGCTGCGATGATCAGCGAATAGGTTTCCACCGCGTCAAAGGTGGCTTCTTTGTCTTCCTGCATATCTTTGGAAAAGGTAAGCGCCAGACCCTTCATGGTCACCAATAGGCTATTCAGTGACCCGATAATGCGCCCCGATTTTCCGCGGCAAAGTTCTGCTGCATCCGGGTTTCGCTTTTGCGGCATAATTGAGGAACCGGTGGTGAAGCTGTCGGACATTTCAATAAAACCAAATTGCGCACAGGACCAGGTAACCATTTCTTCCGCAAGCCTTGAAATATGCACAGCGCTAATGGAGGCTGCCGCCATAAACTCAAGAGCGAAATCCCGATCAGAAACTGTATCCATTGAATTTGCTGTGGGTCTATCGAATCCAAGTGCCTCTGCCGTTTGATGGCGATCAATAGGAAACGACGTACCCGCAAGAGCCGCCGCGCCAAGTGGACATTCATTTAGTCTCCTGCGGGCGTCCTGAAAACGAGCGCGATCACGGGTAAACATTTCAAAATAAGCGAGCATGTGATGGCCAAATGTAACAGGCTGCGCACTTTGCAAGTGAGTGAAGCCCGGAATAATCGCGTCAGCATTTTCTTCTGCCTTCTCAATTAGCGCAATTTGCAATGCCTTGAGAGCTTCATCGGCTTGGTCACAGGCATCCCTGACATACAGCTTGAAGTCCGTTGCCACCTGATCATTTCTGGAACGCGCCGTATGAAGTCGTCCGGCAGCCGGGCCAATAATTTCAGTGAGCCGCGCCTCCACATTCATGTGAATATCTTCAAGCGCCGCGGAAAATTCAAATTCGCCTGCTTCAATTTCCTTTTCAATCTGCGCCAAACCCTTTTGGATCGCCTCTCCATCTTCAGCACTAATGATCGCTGTATTCACCAACATTTTGCAATGTTCGATTGATCCCCTGATGTCTTGCCTGTATAAGATTTTATCAAAATCGATTGAAGCGTTGATCTTTTCCATAATATCGGATACACCGCCTTCGAAACGGCCGCCCCAAAGGCTATTTGCTTTTGGTTTTTGAATATTGTCAGTCATTGCTTACATCTTTAATTGCGCACGAGGCACACATGAAAAATAAAATGATTTATTTCTTATCCTTCATCGCCCTCGGCCTTGCTGCGTTTTCTGTTTATGATTTAGGGAATACGCCAAATAGCGATATACCGCAAGGCCTTAACGCCGGTGCCATGAAAAGTTTTCAATTTCACCAAAATGTCGTGCCCGCAACGAACGCTGTGTTTCAGGATCAAAACGGTACAGACTTTAGCTTTTCTGACTTTGAAGGTCAGGTCATCCTGGTCAATTTATGGGCTACATGGTGTGCGCCATGTATTAAAGAAATGCCGGATTTAAACGCACTTCAGAAAACTCTCGGTGGTGATGACTTTCAGGTCGTTCTATTGTCTGAGAATCAGGATGGCATCGAAAGCTCACTGGCTTTCCTTGAAGAACATAATATTACCAACCTGACCACTTATATTGATGGCAATCGAGCGGTGGCGAGATCGTTAAGATCGAATGCACTACCAACAAGCATTTTAATAGGGGCTGACGGAAATGAAATCGGCCGGTTGATTGGACCGGCCGATTGGGATTCTGGAGACGCTCATGCGCTTATCAATTATTTTATTTTAAAGGCTAAGAGCGAAGCCATTAGTTAGTTCCTGATGTTAAATGGTGTGGCCTTTCTTTTAGACACACATTCGTCACAGGAAATCATAAGCTCAAGATTATATTGCTTCACCTGGTACCCACTGTCTTTCAGATTTTTCTCAAACATTTCGATAATGCTTTGATCTTCCAGTGATGACACTTCACCGCAATGCTGACAGATCAGCAATACCGATTCGTTGTCGTTATTGATACTTGATTCGTGAGCAACAAACTTGCGTGTACTTACGATACGTTGAACCAATCCTTTATGGACCAGTTCGTTCAAAGCACGGTAAACCGTTGCTGCGGCATTGATGCCCTTTTTATGAAGCATATTCAAAAGCTCATATGCCCCAGCAGAACGTCCAAGCCCAAGCAGCGCTTCATAAACCTTGCGCTGGTTTGGTGTTAAACTCTGTGTATTTCCAGAGCTTGTGTGCGCATGATGTGATCCATTCATAGTGTCACTATCAAGCGCGCCAATTTTGTTAATCATAATACATCCTTTTGTTCTACTTTAGGAATATCAACCAAGTTATCTGGCAATATCCCTGAATAACTATTCCAACAGAAATTGGGCGACCGCTTCGCCAGTCTCGCAAATTTCCATTGTTTTCTGTATGTATTAGGCTAGGGGTGGCGCACGCGACGGAGCTGTTCTCCAACGGCTGCTTTTTATAAATGGTGTCTCCACATTAAAGGATACAGTGGAGGGATTAGCTGAAACATCAAGCGACGTATGCGTCAAACTTATCCGGTCAGCTGCGATTTTAAATATCTTACTCGCAACACAGTCGCTTGTAGAATGATGAGCGCGATCATCGTTTTCATCATAGTCAACTTGGTTATGGTGAACATGATGGTGATGATCGTGATGATCATTATGACCATGATGGTCATGGTGATAGTGAGCTTCAGGTAATAGATGATGAACATAAAGATGCCCGGCAGCAATAAACTGCGTCAGCAACAACGCGCCAACGGACATCAACATCAATATTATAGGTTTCATGCTTTTAGAAAACATAAGACTCCTCACCATTTGGCAAGTAACGTTATATAATAACAAAATGCTTGTCAACGTTTAGCACATTAAATATTGCTTGCAAAACTATTGTTACACAAAGACAAAATATCTTGAATGATACAATATAACGTTATATCTTCCCCACCAGATTCGATAACAAGGTAGGAAAAATGACCAAAAAATTACGCTCAGGGGCAAGTTTAATTGCCGTTTCTCTCGCAACAATGATTGCAAATAATGCAGCCGCACAGGACCCTGGCGGCAATCAGGAATATAACTACGACACCGTGATTGTATCAGCCACGCCTCATGAAAAGGCACAATTCGATGTTCTTCAAGGAAGCAGTGTTCTCGAGGGCAACGCTCTTTCAGAAAATCTTGAAGCAACAATTGGTGAAACACTTGCCGGGCTTCCGGGCATTTCATCAACGTCATTTGGCGCTGGCGCAAGCCGCCCTATTATTCGCGGACTTGGCGGGGACCGTATTCGCGTCCTTGTAAACGGTATTGGCAGTATCGATGCTTCAAGCACAAGCCCTGACCATGCTGTTGCTGCTGAACCACTTACAGCGCAAAGAATTGAAATTCTACGGGGTGCAAGCACGCTTGTTTACGGCAACAATGCTGTTGGTGGTGTTGTAAATGTTATTGATAGCAGAATTCCTACAGTGGTTCCGGAAAATGGTGTTTCCGGGAAGGCGCGCCTTTCAGGAGATACTGCAGCTGATGATCGTTCAGCCGCTGCTGCAATTGATGCTGCGCTGGCAAGCAACGTCGTCCTCCATGTTGACGGTTTTTACCGAAACACAAACAACTTCACCATCCCAGGTTATGCTGAAAGCGCCTTCCAAATGGCGTTAGAAGAAGAAGAGCACGAAGAGCATGAAGAAGGGGAAGAGGAGGAAGAAGAAGAGCACGAAGAGCATGAAGAAGAAGAGCAATTCGGCTTCGTGGAAAACTCTGATCTTGAAAATAAGGGCGGAACTATCGGTATTGGTTTCGTCGGCGAAGACTGGAACTTCGGAGCTTCCTTTAATGTGAACGACAGCAATTATGGCGTTCCAGGTCATTCCCATGGCCATCATGAAGAACATGAGGAAGGAGAGGAAGAGGAAGAAGAAGAACACGAAGAGCACGGTGAAGAACCTGTTCGTATCGACCTTAATCAAAAGCGCTTCGACCTGGCTGGTGGTGTGCAACGTAATTTTGCAATCTTCAAGGAAGGCCGTATTCGCTTTGGCTACGCTGATTATGAACATATTGAGCTTGAAGGTGACGAAACAGGAACCGTTTTTGCCAACAAGGGTTGGGAAGGCCGCATGGAGTTTATCCAGCAGGATGCCGGTAATCTTCACGGCTCGATGGGTCTTCAAATTAGAGATCGCGACTTCTCCGCCATTGGTGAAGAAGCCTTTACACCACCAAACGAAACCCGCCAAGTTGGTCTTTTTGTGGTAGAAGAGCTTGAGATGGAGTCGTTGACTTTTGAAGTTGGCGGCCGTTGGGATCATCAAAAGACAAAAAGCACGACGCTAAATGTTGAAAGAACATTCAGTACGTTCAGTTTCTCAACTGGTGCGGCATTTCATGCAACTGAAAATGATCTTTTTGGTGTAAGCTATGCCCGCACCCAAAGAGCGCCGACACCAGAAGAGCTATATTCAAACGGTCCTCACCTGGCGACCGCCTCTTATGAAGTAGGTAACCTAAATCTGGGCACTGAAACGGCGAACAGCGTTGAGCTGACATTAAAGCGAAATGTTGATCGTTTCACTGGTAGTGTAAACCTTTACCACACTTGGTATGACAACTTTATTTACCAGCGTGAAACTGGTGAGGAGATGGATGAGCTTCATGTGCTGGAATATGCGGCGCGTGATGCAACATTTACCGGCGCAGAAGCTGAATTCAGCTATTTGCTGGTCGATGATCAAGATTACACCCTTGCACTGAGCGCAGCTGGTGATTTCGTCCATGCTCGTTTCAATAATGATGAAATCGTCCCGAGGCTGCCCGCTGCAAGTGTTCAGGTTGGTCTGGATTACTTAAGCGAGTATATCGATATTGGCGGTGAAGTTCGCTACGTAGATAGTAAAACGGAAACAGCAGAAGATGTGCTACCAACCAATGACTATGTCAATATTGACTTGTCAGCAGCTTGGAAGCCTTTTGGCAATGATCGCGATTTAAGCATTCGCCTCCAAGCACTGAATATCACCGATTCAGAGCAACGTGATCATACCTCTCAGCTGAAAGATTTGCTGCCTAAAATGGGAACTAACTTCAGGCTGACAGTTGATTATGGGTTTTAATGAACACTTAATTTAATCCGTTTCAAATATCATGAATGGCTGTGTTGTTCTTGCAACGCAGCCATTTATTTAAGTGGCGAAATAGAAATCGATACTATATTATTAAGCGAAAATAATAATACGCACATCGCATTTCAGGTTTTGTATGGTTATTAGGGATACGTCACATAGCGTTAAAGATACAGCGACGCAACTATGCACAGACGAAGTGTGCTACCAATCATGTGAACAATGCGTATCACGTCATGTTTCCATGTGCAGCGTGTTAGAGGATGCCGAACTGCACACTATCGCAGATATTTCAAAAACAATTGAAACAAAAGCCAAACAACAAGTTTGTGCTGAAGGCGAGGCGGCAGAGCATTTGTTCAACATTAAGAAAGGCTGCATACGAATTTCAAAAATGCTCGCTGACGGCAGACGACAAATCATTGGATTTTTATTTCCAGGAGATTTTTTCGGCCTTGCCTGCTCTAATGGCTATTCCTACACCGCGGAAACAATTACAGATGCTGAACTCTGCCGTATGCCGCGTTCAGAAATTATAGCAAAATTTTCCGAACTTCCAGCACTGGGTGAGAAGGTGCTTAACATCACTCATACAGAACTCCAAAAAACGCAGGATCAAATGCTCCTTTTGGGCCGTAAGCGTGCAAAGGAAAAGTTGGTTTCATTTCTGCTTAACATTTGGCACAAGTCTCCAGCTTCAGAAACTAATGCTGACCATGAAATTTATCTTCCCATGAGCCGTTCAGACATTGCTGATTATCTTGGACTTACCATTGAAACTGTAAGTCGTCAGTTCACTCAGCTGAGCAAAGATAAGCTGATATCCATCACGGAAAACCAGTTCGTGAAAATTCTTGATTTACGCAAACTGGAAAGAATTGCGTCGGGTGAGTAAAAAACTCACGAAAACCCTTGACACAAGCGGCTTTAGCGCTATATTTCGCCCACTTTTAGAAGTGAGAAAAAGATTCTCACACTTAAAGATGACATTCGTCATAACCCGGTCAGAAAATACGAGCAAGGTTCGTTACCGGCTATGACCAGAAGATAAAATAGGAAAACATTATGTTTGCAGTCATCAAAACTGGCGCCAAGCAATATAAAGTTGCTGTTGGCGATGTGATTAAAGTCGAGAAACTCGACGGTGAAGCGGGTGATACGGTCGCTCTTGATCACGTTCTTATGGTCGGCGACGACAAGGACGTAAAAGTAGGAACCCCAACGGTTTCCGGTACTGTGGTAAGCGCAGAAATTCTTGAGCAGGCTCGCGCCTCAAAAATTATTGTTTTCAAGAAGAAGCGCCGTCACAACTACCGCCGTAAAGCGGGTCACAGACAGGAACAAACTGTTCTACGGATTACCGATATCGGTAAAGGAGCTGCGAAAAAAGCAGCGCCGAAAAAAGCAGCCGCCAAGAAGGCCGAAGCAAAAGTAGAAGAGAAGAAAGCGGCCCCAAAGAAAGCAGCGCCAAAAAAGGCAGCAGCAAAGAAAGCCGCCGCAAAAAAAGCAGCGCCGAAGAAAGCAGCCCCTAAAAAGGCAGCAGCGAAAAAGAAAACCGCAACTAAAGCTAAGGAGAAATAACAATGGCACATAAGAAAGCTGGTGGTAGTTCCCGTAACGGTCGTGATTCAGCAGGTCGCCGCCTTGGTGTTAAAAAATACGGCGGTGAAGCTGTGGTCCCGGGTAACATCATTGTTCGTCAACGTGGTACAAAATTCTACCCGGGTGACAATGTTGGCATGGGTAAAGATCACACCCTTTTCGCTCTTACGGAAGGCAAGATCAAATTTTACAAAGGCAAGTTAAAGCGTAATTACGTATCCGTCGAATAGACGCCTGAGTTAAAATTTAAAGCTTAAGAGATTTGAAAAAGGAGAATGATCAGTCACTCTCCTTTTTTTACGCCTAAATGAAACTATATAGGCTATAGTCTTTAAAAATACTTGGTTAACCACTTGAGAACAAAATGAAGTTTCTTGATCAATGCAAAACATACATAAAGTCGGGCGCTGGTGGAGTCGGGTGCCTGAGCTTTCGTCGTGAGAAAAGCGTTGAATTTGGTGGTCCGGACGGCGGCAATGGCGGCAGGGGCGGCCATGTGATCATTGAAGCCATCGGGGGGCTTAATACTTTAATTGATTATCGCTACAAACAGCATTTTAAAGCAGGCAGAGGAATGCACGGTATGGGCCAGAACCGAACTGGTGCAAAAGGTGACGACATTATCCTGCAAGTTCCTGTCGGCACACAGATCTTTGATGAAAATAATGATGTAATGCTGGCGGACCTGACCGAGGAAGGTCAGTCGGTAATGATGCTGGAAGGCGGTAAAGGCGGACGCGGTAACGCCAGCTTTAAAACGTCCGTCAATCAGGCTCCGCGACAAACCACAGAAGGCGGTCCCGCCGAAGAAATGTGGATCTGGATGCAACTTAAATTGATGGCTGATACAGGTCTGGTGGGACTTCCAAATGCCGGGAAGTCGACCTTTCTGGCGGCTGCAAGTCGCGCCAAGCCCAAAATTGCCAATTATCCGTTTACCACACTAAAACCGCAGCTCGGTGTGGTCTATGTGGATAGCAAGGAATTTGTCATTGCTGACATTCCGGGTCTGATCAAAGGCGCCCATGAAGGACAGGGTCTTGGAGATCGGTTCCTTGGTCATGTGGAAAGATGCGCCACGATTCTTCATGTGATTGATGCAACCGGTGAAGATATTGCAGACGCTTATAGAACCATACGTCATGAACTCAAAGAATATGGTGCCGGGCTTGCAGATAAAAAGGAAATTATTGCGCTCAATAAAATTGACGCCCTGGATGATGAACTGGTCGATATGTTGGCCGCTGAACTCAAGGACGTGACAGATGCACCCATTATGCCTATTTCAGGGGTAACAGGCGCTGGCGTAACTGAATTGCTTAGGGCTCTACTTGGGAATGTAGAGCATGTCCGCGACAAAGAACAAAAAGAAAAGGAAGAACAGGAAGCCGAAGAAGAGGGTTCAATGCTCAATCAGCCAACCTGGTCACCAATTTAAATGACAGACTTTGACAGCAACAACCTTATTAATTCGGCAACCCGGGTGGTCATAAAGATCGGCTCCGCCCTGCTCGTGGATGAAAGAACCGGAAAGATCCGCTCTGACTGGCTTGCTGGTATCGCTGAAGATGTATGGAATCTGAAAAGTAAAGGCAAAGACGTCATACTTGTATCTTCAGGATCAATTGCGCTAGGGCGGCAAATTCTAGGCCTTAAAATGTGTAAAAAACTGGTGGAAAACCAGGCAGCCGCAGCCATTGGCCAGATTGAGCTAGCGGCAACCTTCAGAGAAAAACTCTCAACGCATGATATTCCAGTGGCTCAGGTGCTTCTCACATACAGCAACACCGAAGATAGAGGCCAGTATCTCAACGCACGTGGCACCATAAGTAGGCTGCTAAAACTTGGTGTAGTGCCAGTGATCAATGAAAATGATACGGTCGCCACCGATGAAGTCCGCTTTGGTGATAATGACCGACTAGCGGCGCGGGTGGCATCCATGTGTGAAGCAGATCTATTGATTTTACTGTCGGATATTGATGGTCTTTATAGCGCAGATCCAAAATCAAACGGTGACGCGAAGTTTATTGATCGCGTTGAGAGGATCACACCTGAAATTGAAGCCATGGCCGGCGAACCAGTTTCAACCGGCTTTGGCAGTGGCGGTATGATAACCAAAATCGCGGCAGCCAGTATTGCAACGACCAGCGGCTGTAATATGGTCATCGTCAACGGTACAGTGGATAACCCCATCAGCAGTTACGCAAATAGCGGTAAAGGTACATGGTTCGACGCTTCTACCTCACGGCTTGCGTCCAAAAAGAAATGGATAGCCGGAACGCTTTCACCTGTTGGTACATTAATTATCGACGAGGGCGCCGTGCGGGCTTTGGAAAGTGGTAAAAGCCTGCTTCCCGCTGGTGTAACTGAAGTTTCAGGTGATTTTGCACGTGGCGACACGGTCAAAGTGGTTGATAAGCATAATAAGGAAATCGCGCGGGGGCTTGTCGCCTACGCTGCCACGGACGCAGAGAAAATT
Organism: Emcibacteraceae bacterium; assembly: GCA_028281625.1. Lineage (GTDB taxonomy): Bacteria > Pseudomonadota > Alphaproteobacteria > Sphingomonadales > Emcibacteraceae > Pseudemcibacter. The sequence goes on from JANQJN010000183.1 coordinate 40,176, forward strand.
ATTGGTGTAAAAAGTAGCGAAATTGAGCAAATTTTAGGATATGGTGGTCGTGAGGAAATCATCCACCGCAGTGACATGGTAATGAGTTGAGAAACATGGAAAACAGACTGAATAGTGAAGTAGACATTGAAAGACTAATGCAGGATATCGGTAAAAGGGCTAAAGCCGCTTCGGCAAAGCTCGCTCTTGCGCCAACGACGCAAAAAAATGCCGCACTCACTGCGGCTGCCAATGAAATTAGATTGGGCAAAGATGCCATCATCACAGCGAATAACAAAGACATGGCCATTGCTGAAGGGCGTGGTCTTAAAGGTGCTATGATTGATCGTTTAATGCTTGATGATGCACGTATTGAAGCAATCGCGACAAGTATTGAAGATATCGTGGAGTTAAAAGATCCAATTGGTGACGTGCTTGAAACAAGGGAACGACCAAATGGTCTTGAAATTTCAAAAGTGCGAGTGCCACTCGGGGTAATTGGTGTTATTTTTGAATCGCGTCCCAATGTGACTGCCGATGCTGGCGTGCTCTGTCTGAAGTCCGGAAATGCCGCAATCTTAAGGTGTGGCAGCGAAAGCGCCCATTCGAGCCGTGCCATCCATGCTTGTTTGGTAAGAGGCCTAAAAGAGGCTGGCCTTCCGGAAGCATCTATCCAGCTTATACCGACCCAGGACCGTTCGGCGGTTGGTGAACTTCTTCGATTGTCGGAATATGTGGATATTATCGTGCCGCGCGGCGGTAAGGGCCTTATCGAACGGGTTCAGAACGATAGCCGTGTACCGGTCATGGCCCATCTTGATGGTATTTGCCATGTTTATATTGATGAGAGCGCTGACCTTGAAAAAGCAGTGAGTGTTACTTATAACGCCAAGCTGCGCAGAACCGGCATTTGCGGATCCGCAGAAACATTGTTGGTTGATGAAAAAATCTCCGGGGAATTTGCACCAGCGATTCTTTCCAAGCTTGCGGACAACGGCTGTGAAATTCGCGGTGACAAAAAAATTATGGAATTGTTCCCTGCTGCTAAAGAAGCAACTGAAGAAGACTGGGGAACGGAATATCTGGATGCTATTATATCAGTACGTGTTGTTAACGGAGTACAGGAAGCCATCGACCATATAGCTGAGTATGGGTCAAATCATACTGACAGCATCATCACTGAAGACGCAGCAGCAGCGGAGAAATTCTTGAACGAAGTGGATAGCGCCATTGTGATCCATAATGCTTCCACGCAATATGCGGATGGTGGTGAGTTCGGTATGGGTGCAGAAATCGGCATTTCAACAGGCAAAATGCACGCACGTGGTCCTGTAGGTCTGGCAGAACTGACCAGCTATAAATATCAGGTGAGAGGGAATGGACAGGTCAGACCATAACACCAGAGTGGGGCTGCTTGGGGGCTCTTTTGATCCGGCACATGAAGGTCATGTGGAGATTAGTCAGGCTGCGCTCGAGTTTCTGGAACTCGATTATGTGTGGTGGCTTGTTTCCCCGGGTAATCCGCTCAAAGATGTAAGTGAACTTGCCCCCTTTGAAGATCGTGTGCAAGCAGCACGCGCCCTTGAAAAAGATGATCGCATTATTATTTCTGAGTTAGAGCGCAACTTCGATACAAAATACACCATTGATACACTCAATCGTATCAAGGATACCATGCCAAGATACCATTTCGTCTGGCTCATGGGTGCAGATAATTTGATCGGGTTTGATAAATGGAAAGATTGGCGTGAAATTGCAAAAACAGTTCCATTTGCGATTTTCAGTCGGCCAAGTTATTCTAAGGCCAGTTTAGACAGCTTGGCCGCAAAAGCGCTAAGAGACTATAGGATCGATAAAGATCAGGCAAAAACCTTGTATAGATTAAAGCCACCGGCGTGGGTATTTTGTGACTTAACCAACAATCCCTCGTCTTCAACAAAAATACGCAGTAAAACCAAGTAAAACAAGAGGTTACATACTAAAAAGTGCAAGACACAACCGAGTTAAAGGACGCTCCAAGTCCTAGCGCGCCGCTAGAAGCGGCGGATCTTCAGGAACTCATTGTCAGTTCATTGGAAGATGATAAAGCAGAAGAAATCATTGAAATAGACCTGACTGGAAAAACTAGCATCGCCGATTCGATGGTAATTGCTTCCGGCCGTTCCGCACGTCATGTCAGTGCTGTAGCTGATAAACTGTACCGCAAACTGAAACACGCTACCGCTGATGGTTGTAAAGTTGAAGGTATGGAAAAAGCAGACTGGGTCCTGTTGGATGCTGGTGCGGTGATCGTACATATTTTCCGTCCTGAGGTTCGCAATTTCTACAATCTTGAAAAAATGTGGGCCGCCGACTTTACTCCGGATAAGATGCACGGCAATCCGGACCCCGCCGAAGAAGAATGAACATCGAAATTGTAGCGGTCGGCCGACTTAAGAAAGGTCCAGAACTGGATCTGATTGAGACCTACCTAAAGCGCTGCCCGTGGCAGGTAAAAATCACCGAAGTGGAAGAAAAACGGCCTATCAAGGGTGCCGAACGTATGGCACGCGAAGCAGATCTGATACTTGATGCTATTCCCAAAGGCGCCACAACTGTCGCCCTTGATGAACGCGGGAAAGAAATGCGAAGCGCAGCCTTTGCCAATAAAATTCAAGCCTGGCAGGATCAAGGCGTTGCCACCTTAGTTTTTCTAATTGGTGGAGCAGATGGCTATGATCCAAGAGTTAAAGAACGGGCAAATGGGCTTATTTCTTTTGGGCAGATGACCTGGCCACATATGATGGTTCGGGCCATGCTCGCGGAACAGCTTTATCGGGTATCTACCATATTGCAGGGGCATCCCTACCATAAAGACTAGAAATGTTCATACTGCATTAACAATAAACCTTTATATTTTCCTTTAAAATTAATTGGTTGTATAGTGGAACACATGACTAACGAAGACATAAAAAATACTAAACCCGTGGTACTTTGCATTCTCGATGGATGGGGTTCACGTGACGAGAGCGAAAATAACGCGATCAAACTGGCGAACACGCCAAATTATGACGCGATGATAGAAGCCTGCCCGCGATCCACACTGCAAACGTCGGGGCTCTCTGTCGGACTTCCTGACGGGCAAATGGGAAACTCGGAAGTTGGGCATATGAATATCGGCGGCGGTCGTGTTGTCTTGCAGGATTTACCCAAAATTGATGAAGCGATCGAAAAAAATCAGATCAAAGATATAAGTTGTTTGAAATCATCCATAGACACGCTTATGAAGAATGGTGGCGCGGCCCATATCATGGGGCTGCTTTCCCCTGGCGGTGTACACAGTCATCAGGATCATATGGTCGCTCTCGCCCGTGAGTATAATAAGCACGGCATTCCGGTTCGGGTCCATGCCTTTACCGATGGTCGTGACGTACCACCAAAAAGCGCAACTGAATTTATTGAAAAATTTGAGAAAGATATTCAGGGCTTAAGCAATGTCGCCATCGCAACTGTGAGCGGCAGGTACTACGCCATGGACCGCGACAATCGTTGGGACAGGGTGGTGAGAGCCCATGACGCAATCGCACATGCCGAAGGTTTAAACACTTCATCCGCATTAGGCGCCGTTGAAGCCGCCTATCAGGCAGACTTGACCGACGAGTTTATCGAACCCACCATCGTCAACGGCTATCAAGGTCTAAAGGATGGTGACACCATTATCATGGCCAATTTCCGTGCTGATCGTGCCCGTGAAATTCTCTCCACATTTGTTGATCCGGATTTTGATGGTTTTGAAAAACGCGCTCACATTAATCTCAGCGCTGCAATTGGCATGACCAAATATTCTGATGCCCTTGAAAAATATATGCCGTGTCTTTTCCCATCTGAAACACTTGAAGACACACTTGGCGAAATTGTGTCCAGCCACGGGCTTAAACAGCTGCGGATCGCTGAAACTGAAAAATTCGCCCATGTCACCTTTTTCTTTAATGGTGGTACCGAAAGCATGTATGACGGTGAAGAGCGTATACTGATCCCATCTCCTGACGTGGCAACGTATAATTTAAAACCGGAAATGTCCGCGCCGGAAGTAACCGATAAGTTGGTGGACGCCATTACATCCAATGCCTTTGACCTGATTGTGGTCAATTATGCAAACCCTGATATGGTGGGCCACACCGGGGTGCTTGAGGCCGCACTTAAAGCGGTTGAAACAATTGATATCTGCCTTGGCCGTCTGCAAGCGGCTCTCAATGAAGTTGGCGGCTCCATGCTGGTAACCGCAGATCATGGCAATATCGAACTGATGAAAAATCCGGAAACCGGCGGGCCGCATACGGCCCACACCACCAACTTGGTACCTTTCATCCTTATTGGCGAAAACCGTGTCTCTGATCGGGCCGTAAGCTTGAGGCCCGGAGCGCTTTGTGACGTGGCACCAACCATACTTTCGCTCATGAAATTGCCGCAGCCGGAAGCCATGACGGGAAATAGCCTGATCGACGTATAATATTTAGAAGGATTAGATATTAGACACTTAACAACATATTATTCCGCCGTTTTATTGCGTCCGCTAGTTTTGATTGCCTTCGGAATAACTTTTCTATGCTCAAATCAGTTTGCAGAGGCCCAGATCCGCGAAGACAATGCGCAGAATAATGAGCGCTTGGACGAACTAAGACAACAAATAGAAGAAACATCTGAAAAAACAAAAGAACTTGAGGCCGAGAACCTTGCGATTCGCAAGGAAATCGCGGAAATCCAGCAACGCCTTATAAATTCTGCGTCTGAAATCCAGTTTATTGAAGATGAAATACTCGACAAAGAGGAAAATTTGAAAGAGCTCAGGCTTTCGGAAATCCTGCTTGAAGAGAGACTCACACAAAAAAATTACGAAATGGCGTCTACATTGGGCGCCATGCAACGTTTAAGCGTGCAAAGAACCAGTGCTGTGGCTTTCCGACCCGGCGACGCTGTGGACACACTTCGAACAGCGTCTCTTCTAAGAGTAATTCTGCCTGATTTACAGAATCGCGCTACCATTTTGGAGGGTGATCTTTCCGAACTCAACAATGTTCGTAAAGATATAAATCAACAAAATATCGAGCTCAGAGCGGAACTCACCAAACTTGTCATCGCAAACGAAGAAATAGATGAGCTGTTAAAACAGCGCGTCGAACGGCAAAAGAACATAGAGTATTCGACCGAACAAGAAAGAGCGAAGCTACGAAGTTTCGCCGAAAATGCCAAGGATTTACAAGACCTTATCGAACAAATTGAACGAGAGATAGCACTAAGGGACGAAGCCGCCGAAAGGGCCGTGGAAAGCTTACGCGACCGCCCAGAAAGTTCAACCACAAGCGCTGCGATTGCATCCATACCCATGCCTGACGGTGCCATTAGCTTTGCCAGCGCCAAAGGAAATTTGCCACTGCCCGCCCGAGGTAGTATAAATCAGACGTTTAATGAGCTGCTGTCCACGGGTCAAAGATCGCGCGGCATTACGGTAGACACCAGACCGGGCGCCACCGTCATTGCCCCCCATGAAGGCCGGATTGTATTTGCGGGACCCTTCAGATCTTACGGTCAGCTCTTGATCATTGCCCATGGTGAGGGGTATCATACGCTGCTTGCGGGTATGGAAAATATTAACGGTATTGTGGGACAATGGATTTTGAAAGGAGAGCCGGTTGGACAAATGTCCGAAAACGTGAGCTCAGGAAATACAAATGGGTCTAATTCTCGCCAGAAACTATATGTAGAATTAAGACAAGAAGGAAAGCCGATTAACCCGATGCCATGGATCATTGCCATGGACCGCGCCGGCCAGTGACAGAAAGGTAACCAGTAATGAAACATCTATATAAATCCACAGCACTTGTAATTGGTTTGTTGTGTGTGTCAGTCGCAGCGCCAAGCTTTGCTGCTAAAACTGAAACATATAACCAACTGAACCTGTTTGCAGATGTTTTTGAGCGCATTCGTTCCAATTACGTAAAAGATGTGGACGATGAAGAGCTGATCGAAGCGGCCATCAATGGCATGCTTACTTCACTGGACCCACATTCAACATATCTCAATTCAAAAAGATATGAAAATATGCAAGTGCAAACCAGTGGTGAATTTGGTGGGCTTGGCATCGAAGTAACCATGGACAAGGGCGTCATTCTTGTCGTGGCTCCCATGGATGATACCCCGGCTGAACGCGCAGGTGTAGAAGCAGGGGACTACATTACCCGCATTAACGGTGAGCAGATCAGCGGCCTAACGCTGAACGAAGCGGTAGAGAAAATGCGTGGCAAAGTGGGTACTGAAATCGATGTTACTATCGTTCGTAAAGGCGAGCCGGATGCAATTGAACTCACTCTTACTCGTGCGATAATCGAAGTAAAGTCCGTGCGCCACCATATTGAAGACGAAATCGGATACATCAGAATTTCTTCATTCACCGATAAAACAATCGGTGGCCTTCGTGAAGCGCTTGATGAAATCAAAACCGAGCTCGGCGAGAATATGCAAGGTATCGTGCTTGACCTTCGCAACAATCCTGGCGGCCTACTCAACCAGGCTGTGGACGTTTCAGACATGTTCCTTGACCGCGGTGAAATTGTTTCCACCCGAACAAGAAACGACCGTAACATTCAACGCTATAATGCGCGCGGCGGTGACAGCATTGATAACAAATCGCTGGTTGTTCTTATCAATGGCGGCTCAGCATCAGCCTCTGAAATTGTTGCCGGTGCACTCCAGGATCATGAAAGAGCGGTAGTCGTTGGCACACAGTCCTTTGGTAAAGGATCCGTTCAAACTGTTATTCCACTGTCAACAGATGGCGCCATGAGCCTGACAACAGCCTACTACTTTACACCTTCAGGAAACTCAATTCAGGGCGAAGGTATTGTCCCAGACGTTGTGGTTGAGCAACTACGTCTGGATGAAAACGACTCTATGGGAAACCGTAGAACTGAAGCCAGCCTGCGCGGCAGTCTAGCAAATCCAAATTCCGATGAAGATGAATCCGATGCTGAAGAAGAGGCTCTGAACCAAGCGATTGAAGCGTCAAGCACCGATGAAAGCGCCGCTGTGCAGGATGAAGAAGAAGGGCCAGAAGCTGAGGAGGAGCCGGAGCAAAGAATGACAACAGCGCAAGATGATTATCAACTTAACTTTGCGCTTAATCTTATTCGTGGAATGTCGATCGCACGCAGCAACTAGTAACCTGCCTCCAAAAGGCAGCCTATCTGACAATTGTTTGAGACATAAAGCATGGCTGGTGAACCGGAATTAAAAACAGCAACCCGACAACGTGCGATCAGTCCGCTCACCGCCGCTTGGGCCGTTGTTTTATCACTGCTTGCGATTACCATAGCGTGGCTTTATTTTTCAGACGAACCACAAGTGGCTGCGGTTATCGAGCAATCACCATCGACAGAAGCACCCGCTGAAGAGAACGAGCCGTCAACAAGCATAGCACTCGATATTCCGGAGGGGCCCGCGCCAGAAATCAATGCGCCCGCTGCTGAAATACCAGTGACCAGTCCGGAAACATCGTCCACCATTCCAGAGCCAACCGTCACTACCACCAATTCATCTTTAAGCAGCACGCAATTACCGCTCAAGCCCGCGCCAAACCAGAATTTATTGGTCAGGGGAGAGAATGGCTTTAAACCTGCTCTAGGACCAGATGGTCTGATCGCCTGGCAGGAATATGCTCGCCCTTTTAACGGTGATGAAAGTGCGCCACGTATTGCAATCATGGTTACGGACATCGGTCTAAACACAAGAAGCAGTAACGCGGCAATTGATGACCTGCCGGGGCAGATTGACCTTGCGTTTTCACCATATGGCCGCAATCTACAAGACTGGTTGAACAAAGGCCGCGCTAAGGGTCATGAAGGGTTTTTGATGATCCCGACGGAGCCAATGAATTATCCCGCTAATGATCCAGGTCCTCACACGCTGATCACGGACTTTAGCCCACGAGACAATCTACTGAGACTTGATTGGATCCTGTCGCAAGTAACTGGCTATGTCGGCGTTATTAATCATATGGGATCCAAATTTACGGCCTCCGAAGAAGCGCTCACACCAGTTCTGACAGACTTAAGTGGCCGAGGACTGATGTTTGTGGATGCGCGGTCCTCACGCTTCAGTATGGCTGCCAGGATCGCACGAAGTATGAATATGCCGCGCGCTGTCAACGACAGATACATCGACAATGTCATAACATCGGAAGAAATCCAAAGTCAGCTGCGTGAACTTGAAAACACCGCCAATACTCTGGGCGTGGCACTTGGCCTTGCGCGCGCGACACCGCTGACCATAAGTGAAATCGCTGCCTGGGCAGAAACTCTACCCGAAAAGGGAATAGAATTGGTCCCTGTAACAGCAGTTGCAAACCGACAAGCGATACGATGATGATAACGAAAGATAAACGATTACCTTACCGACCTTGCGCCGGAATTATGCTGTTAAATCAAGATAATAAGGTATTTGTCGCCAAAAGAATTGATACAGCGGTTGAAGCCTGGCAAATGCCGCAAGGTGGGATCGATAAAGGTGAAGACCCGAAAGACGCTGCAGTGCGGGAACTTGAAGAAGAAACAGGCATTACAAACGCAACTGTTATCGCTGAATATGAAGACTGGCTTAGCTATGATCTTCCTGATGAATTATATGGTAAAGTCTGGAAAGGACGTTACGGCGGCCAAACCATGAAATGGTTCGTGATGCGATATCACGGTGCTGATCACGACATCAATATCGATACGGAACATCCGGAATTCTCAACCTGGAAGTGGGCGGATATGTCAGATCTTGAAGCGTTGATCATCCCCTTCAAAAAAGAGGTCTACAGAGCACTTGCTCAAAAATTTTCGTATTTGGTGGAGCGATAAATGCTGGAGGATAAAAATAAATCCCTGCCTGTCATGGACATTTTGCAACAAACCTATTTGGGATTGTTTGACAAAGCTAAATCTATTTTGATTTTATCCTACGCCATTGCACTTTGCGCCTATGTGGCAAGGATTTTTCTGCCCGATCCCGCAAACCTTCCAGGAGAGGCAAATTTCAATGCGCGCATGGCCTATATTGGATTGTTTTTGTTTCTTTTGCTAATCATTAGCATCGGATTTTATCGATTGCTGGCAATGGATATTAAAAGCTTAAAAGATATCATTCCGCGCCGGATCATAAGTGTAGCGGTAAAGATGATATTATATCTGATATGTCTGATGTTTCTTTTGTTTATTGCCGAACTAGCGCTATCGCTGCTCTTTATGCTCATTGTTTCAATTGTCAACAATGTGTTTGCCTCGGAAATTTTAAATGAAGTGAATTTGCCACCGGTCGTTTACTTTTCGATGTTGATTGTATCGCTCCTCATAATAATGAGGCTTCAGCCAACGCTCATTAGCGTGGCCGTTGACCAAAAATTGATTCCTATGAAGGATGCTTACTATTACACGCGTGACAACAGTAAAGCGCTTATTCTAATCGGGCTTTTCAGTTTTATTCCATCCATGATGCCGATACTGATAATCTTTTACGCTATTTCCGGCCTGACCGGCATGACGAGTACGGGCGGTATTGCAACCTTCTTGGTGTTTCCAATTTTTCTACTGCCTTATTTGGCGGTTCTCAGCGCAGGGATTGAAGTAAGTAAATTTATAGTCCCTGCTGAAGCTTTTGATGAATCGACTGGTTAAACACACGATGACAAAAGAATGCACCACACTCTGTATTAAGACCAGCATGATTGATGCCTATCGGTGCCTATGGCATTACAAGTGGAACCATCTCTTTATTTCTTTCATCGCCTTTATTCCGTTCGTGTCCATCGGCCTGCTGGGGCTTTTTGACCCCTTCTTTCTACCCAGATCCTCCCACGAAATGGTTCCAGAGGGCTACAATCTTTCGTTTGGACTATATATTTTAAGCACTTACGTCTGGGCGATACCCTGTTTCATTCTCTGGCACAGACTTTATTTACTCGGCCCGGAACATTTGCTCAGAAAAAAAATCTGGCCGATTCTGACCCGAAGTTTTGTCATGTTGTCAAAAGTGCTTTTTTTGGTGGGTATTTGTTCATTATTGGCAATTGCATCAATCGCAACACTCGCTTTTCTGGTGAATTATTTCGGCCTTAATGACAGTATTTCTGACTTTATTGAACTGACTGACAGTGAATTCATGCGCTATGCAGTAATCCTCTCCGTCATTCTAATTATTACCTATTTGGTGTTTCTGCGCTTCAGTCTGGCGATTAGTGCGCGCACAATAGGCAAGCGAATTGGACTGATAACATCCTGGAAACTGACGGAAAAAAATACGGTTCGTATGCTCGTTAGTTTTGTCGCAACCAATCTGCCCATCATCGCCGCAACAATTGGCATTATTTATATGTATCAACTTGCCCTTGGCACAGATCTTTTCTATTCGGGCCAGATTTTGACACCATTTGCCTATCTTCATATCTTAATTCTGGCGCCGATTATAACACTGCCACTGTCAGCGCTTTGCTCCCAGTGCGCATCTTTTTATCGTCACTGTGGCGGGGAAGATTGCCTCCAGGACAAATAAGTTAAATACCAAATAAAAAGCCCCGCGATGATTTCTCAAAGCGGGGTTTTCTAATTTCTATCGGCTTGAACTAAGCGGCTTCGCGGTCCAGCACTTCAAGGACGGCTGTGATCTGATCGCGCGCTTTTTCTGCACGGGCACGAGTCTCGTCATCTGAGGCATCCTGAACATCTTCGTTAAGATTTTTAAGCTCAGTTTCATAAGCGGCGCGGTCCACATCGGCAAGCGCAGTTGCCTGCTCCGCCAGAATGGTCAGGCCGTCTGCATTGACTTCAGCGAAGCCACCAACCACCAGAAGCTTCTCCTGGTTACTGTCGTTATGAACTTCGATAATGCCGGTGCGCAGGGTTGAAACCACAGGTGCATGCATCGGTAGAACACCAAAGTCGCCTTCAGTACCGGGCACAACCACCATATCCACTTCCGCGGACTTT
>JANQJN010000184.1 GCA_028281625.1 Emcibacteraceae bacterium
GGTGAGGTCTTCATAGAGTTGTTGTGCTTCCGGAGCTGGCCCCACCAAAAGAGCAAGTTGAAAAAGAACCAGTATCTTCAAGAACTTCGCCGCGACCAAAGGGCGCTGGAAGGCCCACAAAACGCGAACGGCGGGCGATCGACAATCTGATGAACCGAAGTTAGTTTGGTAACCATTTGGCACAAAGCAGGAATTTGTTAACTTCCTGATGTTATTGTTTTGGCGGAGCAAGTATTTTAAAATATTGCATTAACGCCTGAGGCGAAAAACTTGGGTCAATATGAATTTGGTGGGCAAGATGAGTATTAAAACGAAACTTCTGAGCATTCTGGGTGGTGCCATTCTTGGTACAAGCGTTTCTGGCGCAACAGCAGCAACACTTGATTTTACGGAAAGTTCCTTCATTGGCGCTAACGGCAATGTTGCCGGTACCACTTATGCCATAACCACTTCCGGTGGTTCTCTGACATGGGGTCAAAGTCAAGATGGAAGTACCTGCGTTGGCCTTGATTGTATTCGGGACGGCCTTGGTATTGGTGACGATGAGATCACCATCGGCAGTGAAGAGATTAGAATTGATTTTGGAACAACCGTTCGAATTACTGATTTCTCATTTTTGGATCTTTTTTCTTCCTCTAATGGCAACAATCGGGAAAGAGCGGTTGTGACCTATGATGGTGGTTCCATGTTTTTTGACGCCTTACTTACTGAAACTCCAGGTGGTGACAGTGGTTTCTTGGCTGTTACTGGACTAAATATTCTATCAGATTTCCTCACTTTCACGGCGGATGGTACCAACGACAATTTGGGTAGGGATGATTATGCGCTCGCGTCAGTAACTGTTGCTCCTGTGCCGTTACCGCCTGCCTTGGTGATGTTCATTGTAGCGCTTGGAGGTATTGGTTATCTTGGCCACAAGCGTGGGACTAAAAATTAATAATCCAAGTTAAAGACACTTTTAGCTAAATTTAAAATCCTATTAAACCTGTTCTGTTAAACTGATCGCTCGAGCGATTGGACCTATTATGAGCGCCTTAATTAAATTTGTTTTTTTTAGCATATTTGCGTCCGTGATGATTGCATTTTACGGCGATGATATTGTGCGACTTATTGGCAATGAAGCGAAACTGACGCGCCACGCGGCTCCGAAAGAACTGAACGCGGCTGATAATATTGCAAACAGCGTACAAGTCTCTCGTCGTCAGGACGGTCATTACTGGGCAGAGGCGGGTGTCAATCATTCACGGATAAACTTCATTGTTGATACTGGTGCAAGCGTCGTTATCCTTAGTAATAATGATGCAAAGGCATTAGGCTTTAACCTCTTTGCCAATGATTATGTTGTTCCTGTTAATACTGCGGGGGGACAAACGAGAATGGCGCCGGTTCGTCTTGATCGTGTGAGCGTTGGCCCCATTGAGCTTTATGCTGTGGATGCCTTGGTCGCGCAGGATGGAATGCTTTCAGTTTCTTTATTGGGGATGAATTTCCTTAATCGTTTAGATCGATTTGAATTTAGCGAGCAACGTCTTATTTTAGAACACTAAAGTTAAATGAATATTTATATTGACACTGTAAACATTATTTCTAAAATGGCGGTAGGGAACAGTAAAAAGCTTATATGAAGACAAAAAAATCAACATATCATCATGGAAATTTGCGAGAAGTGCTTATTTCCTCCGCGCTGGAAATTCTCAAAGAAGGAACTTTGCAGGATTTAAGCTTGCGTGCACTAGCGCGAAAAGCAGGTGTTTCACAAACTGCCCCTTACCGGCATTTTGAGGATAAGGAGGCACTGATTGTTGTCCTCATTCAGGAAGGCTCCTACATTCTCCAGGAAGAGATGCTTGAAGCGATCGAAGGTATCGATGATCCTGTGGAGCGCCTGATCCAACTGGGTGTTTCTTATTATAATTTTGCAGAAGCTCATCCGGCGCATTTTCGTCTGATGTTCGGTGGTAGCCTGGAATGTAAAGAGAAATATACTTCGCTGGTGGAAATTGAACAGAAAGGTTATGAACTGGTACAGTTTGTGGTCGGTGAATGTATGAAATTACCGGGCGCACCAGAACATCCCCCTGAAATTGTTCGCCTTGCGTGCTGGTCACTTGTACATGGCCTTGCGAACTTGCTGCTCAATGATGTTCACAATGACGATATTCCAAGCGATGAGGATAAGAGAGCAGTTGTTTCAGAAGTCATATCGCTTTATACAAGGGCATTGTTTGACTAATAAATAAGGTGAACTCAGGTGTCCATTTTCGCTAAAATTGGCAGTATCTTTGGTGATAGTGCCGATACAACATCTCCAAAAACCGGTAATATTGATGCAGAAAAACTCGCTGCTGCGGCCTTGATGGTTGAAGTGGCAGTGCAGGATGGTGAGTTTGAAAAAACCGAACGTGAAGCAATTGAAAAAATTCTAACCAATAAATTAAATTTATCATTGGAAGACGCAAGGGAATTGCTCGCTCAGGCTGAAGATAAGCAAAGCCAGTCTATTCAAATTCTTTCCTTTACCAAAGAGATTAAAAATCACTTTGATGCCGAGGGACGCTCCCACATCATGGAAATGCTCTGGTCCGTGGTATTTGCAGATGGGGAAGAAGACGATTACGAAAGCAATTTAATGAGACGCATTGCCGGTTTGCTTTATATTTCTGACAAGGAAAGCGGTGAAATACGAAAGAAAGTAATGCGAGAACATAATCTGCATTAGAATTGGAAAGAGTGTTGGTTCTCGAAGTCGCCATACTTAATATAAAGCCGGGCAAAGAAAGGGAGTTTGAACGTACCTTTCGCAAAGCGGAAATTATCATCAGCTCAATGGCGGGGTACATTTCTCATGAGCTTAAGCGCTGCGTAGAGAGTAGAAGCAAGTATATATTACTTGTTAACTGGCGAACGATTGAAGACCATGAAATCGGTTTTAGAAAGTTGGCGCAGTATCAGGAATGGAAAAATCTGCTACACCACTTTTATGACCCGTTTCCTATCGTGGAACATTTTGAAGCGCTTGATGACTAACAAATGGTAATGAAAAGCATAAAAATTCTCGTGGAATAATTGTAACTTTCAATTTGACCTCATTCATAAAAGTGTTATATGCAACGTAGAAACCATAAAATTATGTTTTAGACGATTGTAATTTAGGAGAACACGATGACATATGTCGTGACAGAAGCATGTATCAATTGCAAATATACAGACTGTGTTGAGGTCTGCCCTGTGGATTGTTTTTACGAAGGTGAAAACATGCTGCTGATTAATCCAAGCGAATGTATCGATTGCGGCGTTTGTGAACCGGAATGTCCGGCAGAAGCAATTTTGCCTGATACAGAGGATGGTATGGACCGCTGGGTTGAGCTTGCCGAAAAATACGCAGACGACTGGCCAAATATTACAGAGCAGAAAGATCCAATGCCTGGCGCTGACGACGTGGTTTCCGAAGCTGATAAATTCAACAAATATTTCAGTGAAAATCCTGGCGAAGGATCTTAATTTCCGGGAAAATCAGTAAGTACACACTTTTAATCGCGAAATGTAGGTTATGTTACATGTGAGATAAAAGGGTGTATTTTTTGTTAAAAATATGTTACAATGTATCCTATTAGAACTCGATTATTTGACAGGGATACGAATAACTAACTGATTCTGCACCAATAATTTAAAAATATCGAAATTTTTTACTGAAGCGATTCTATGGCTTTGGTAGGGTTTTTGCGAATTTTTTTATTTTTGACCATTATTTTTCTAGTGCGACATAGCTATTCATCAAAAATCGCGGGATATGTTTATTTGTGAAGGATAGTGCCTTGGGAGCAAATGTACCCGGATATTAACGGTACACTCAAGGCCAAGACGGAGAGTTTATTTATGACTAAATCTGAAAAATTGGAATTTGCCATTGATCAGAATATTGTGTACCCGAAGCATGGCGTTGGCAATATTATCGACATCCAAGTTCAGGAAATTGCTGGCATGTCCATCGAACTTTATGTCATTCGTTTTGAACGTGAAAGAATGACACTTAGAGTCCCAACTGACAAAGCAGTAAGTGTTGGGATGCGATGCATTTCTGATAAAGAAACAATGGAAAAAGCGTTTGAGACATTAAAAGGTAAAGCGAAAATCAAGCGGACAATGTGGAGCCGCCGTGCACAGGAATATGAAACAAAAATCAATTCCGGTAGTGTGATCTTTCTTGCTGAGGTTGTACGTGATCTTTATAGAAGTGGCGACCAGTCAGAGCAGTCTTATAGCGAAAGACAAATTTTTGAAGCTGCGATCAGTCGTCTGGCCAGAGAAGTAGCAGCCGTTGAAGATATTTGTGAAAAAGAAGCGCTGATAAAGCTTGAGAACGTATTGTCACCTGAAATTGCTGCTTAGTCCTGCTTATAGGATAAAATGTAAAAGCCCGCTATTAAGCGGGCTTTTTTTGTTTCATAATGAAATTAAAATTGCTACTTCTTCTAGCGATAAAAAATTCAGGAACCCCTAATGGACGCAAATGTTCTCTCTAGCCTTGATGACAACAGGTACGGCGTACTTAAAAACGCCAAGCGTGTTTGGGCGGTGGGTTCAGTTCATGGGGAGCTTGGTGCTCTCAAAAAACTTCATAAATCGCTAATTTCCAAATTCAGAAGAGGTGACAAGCTTGTCTATCTTGGAAATTATTTTGGCGACAGTGCACAGAACAAAGAAACTTATGATGAGATCCTGCTGACGAGGCGCGCGATCATGTCACTTCCTGAAGTGTTTATGCCTGAAGATTTTGTGTACTTGCGAGGGGCACGGGAAGAGATGTTTTTTAAGTTATTGCAACTGCATTTTGCACCAAACCCTGTCGAAGTGATGGAGTGGTTGCTTGATCATGGCATGGGCACGACTATAGCGGCATATGGTGAAAATGATGAAACAGCCCGTGCTATTGTTCGTCAGGGCACAATGGCGTTAACCAAATGGACTAATGGAATCCGGCGGCAGATTCAGGCGTGCCCAGGACATATTGAGCTGACCAATAGCTTAAAGCGGGCTTGCCTTACTGATGATGGAAACCTGCTTTTTGTTCACGCGTGTGTTGATCCGACGCGACCGCTCACCATGCAGAAAGATCAGTTTTGGTGGGACAATGGCAAATTTGATGAAATTGATCACAAATTCTCTGAATTCATGAAAGTGATCCGCGGATATGATCATGCCAATAAAGGTGTAGCGCTGGACAAGTCCTATATTGCGACAATCGATGGTGGCTGCGGTCGTGGTGGCACGTTGCACGCAGTGTGTTTTACGCCGGACGGGGTAAAACATGATGAAATAGTTGCCAACAGCACCAAAACTTCATGAAATTGACATAGTTTTGAGACAAAATTACACTAAATTGAGATAAAATAGTCTTTTGGTACTGGTGATTAAGCTAAAGGTCGGGTATTTTAGTCTCAGGAAGATATTTCAATAAAAATATAAAATTCGGTCACAATAAAATATAGAACGGGTGACACGAATTTGTGAAGAATAAGAGTATTTTAAATGAATACGTCTAAATTGTGGGCAACTTCAGCAATGACGCTGATTGTGTCGGCCTGTGCATCTCTTCCTGTTAGCGATAGTGAAATGGTGGGGGCTGTCGATGTAAGCAACGAATTTGTAGCGGCGGCAGATGGTCAATCCGCAGCAGTGGAAAATGGTTGGCTTGACGAACTAGACATGGCTGCGCTAAGTGCCTTCGTGCTAGAGGTCATGGAAAATAATCCCAATTATAATGAAGTGGCGCTCAGGATGCAGGCGGCAGGATATAATGCTGATGCGACACAAGGGCGTTTGCTCCCACGTGTTGGGGCCTCGGCTAGTGCGTCCCGAACTGGTGTTGAAACTCCTGTGCCTAATACATCAAACAGTTTTTCAATTGGTCTTGATGCCAGTTGGGAAGCGGATGTCTGGGGACGTTTGTCGGCAAATGCGGCGGCCGCCAGATCAAATTATGAGGTTGCAGCCTTTGATTATTATGGCGCCCGGCTATCGCTTGCAGCGCAAGTCGCGCAGGGCTGGTTTGACGTGATTGAAGCAAAACAGCAATGGGATCTTGCTTCCAGTACCGTTCTTAACTATGAGCGGGCGACAGACATTATTCGAAACAGATTTGAACGTGGTCTTTCCAGTGGTCTTGACCTTCGTCTTTCCATTACAAGCCTTGAAGCCGCAAGATCAACAGAAGCCCAGCGTGAAGAAGGGTATCGCACGGCACTCAGGCGCCTTGAACTTTTTGCGGGTCGTTATCCAGCGGCGGCGCTCGAAGTAAGTGGCGGAATTCCTGATGAACTTGCCAATATTCCAGCGGGAGTGCCCCTTGATCTTATCGAACGTCGCCCGGACCTTCAATCTGCGAAATCACGGCTGCTTGCATCCGGGTACCGTGCACAGGCCGCTGAAAAAGCTCTGCTTCCCAGCATTTCAATTACTGCCCGTGGCAGCAATACCAGTGATGAATTTGGCGAGCTTCTGAAGTTTGATAACGTGTTCTGGAACCTTGTAGGTGGCATCACGCAACCCATTTTCCAGGGTGGCCAACTTCGTTACACAGCGAAGGCGGAACAGCTTAATTTTGAGGCGCAAAAACAGAATTATGCTCAGACCCTACTTCGTGCCTTTAAAGAAGTGGAAGACGCGCTTGATAAGGACCGTTCTCTCGCCGCACGAGTTGAATATACATCGCGCGCCGCTGAAAATGCGATTGCGGCCGAAGCTGTGGCGCTTGAACAGTATTCGCAGGGACTGATCCGCATTTCAACGCTGTTGCAGTCGCAGCGCAGCAGTTTGACACAACAAAGTCAGCTGCTGAGCGTGAAGAAGCAACGCATTAACAATCGAATATCACTTTATCTGTCGCTTGGGGGAGATTTCAGTATGGGTAATTCTGTAGATATATTAGAAAATGCAAATATAATTGAAGACGAGTATCAGCCAGGTGAAGAAAGATCCTCTGGTAACGAGGAGATCACATCATGAGTGTATTAAAAAGAATTTTACCAGGCCTAATCGTTTTGGGCATCGGCATCGGTATTGCTAGCACGATTATATTTTTTGGTCCGGAGCCCGAAAGTGCGCCGACTGAAATACTGGCGCGCACCATCCGATCCATTGAAGCTAAAACCAGCGATATGAAGCTCTATGTGGAGAGCCAGGGCACGGTTGCTGCGAAACAAGTGATTGATATTGTACCGCAAGTAGGCGGTGAGATTGTTTATGTATCGCCTAAATTCGTGTCTGGTGGCCGGTTTGAAAAAGGTGAAGTGATCGCCCGCATTGATCCGCGTGATTATGAACTTGCCGTTATTACCGCCGAAGCTGCCATAGCAGAACGTCGTCAACGCGTAATGCAGGAGGAGGCGGAAGCTGCACTTGCTGCTGCCGAATGGGAAGAACTGGGTCAGGGTGAGGCCAGTGATCTGACCCTAAGAAAACCGCAGCGTGAAGGCGCATTAGCCGCACTAAGATCCGCTGAAGCAAGCCTTCAACGCGCCCAGCTTGATCTGGAACGTACGGAGCTTAGGGCGCCATTTGACGGAATCCTTACTGAAAAATCAGTTGACCTTGGCCAGTTCCTTAATCGCGGCAACAAGGTTGGTACTTACTATTCCACCGAAACACTGGAAGTGCGGTTGCCGCTTACCAATCGTGACATCGCTCAGTTTGACCTGGCGGGACTTCAAACAGGTGAGCGCGAATATGATGTACGTCTGACTGGCCAGTTCGCCAACAAAGAAAATAGTTGGAACGCCCGTGTGGTCCGTACAGAAGGGGTGATTGATGTCAACAGTCGTATCCTTTATGTGGTGGCAGAACTCAAGGGCGAAGAGCTTTTCTCGCCTGCTGATGGGACACCGATAACCATTGGTCAGTTTGTCACCGCCGAAATCGAAGGTCGTTCGTTTGAAAATGTGGTGCGCCTGCCCCGCGAAAGTCTGCGTCAAGGCAATCAGGTCTTAATTGTTGATCAGGACAATAAACTACGCACTCGTATGGTGGATGTTTTGGAAACCAATGAAGAATATGTGGTTATCTCATCCGGTGTGGAAGATGGTGATGTGGTTAATCTTTCGCAGCTTGGCTTGGGTGTTGATGGTCTGCTTGTTGAGACACAGACCCAACCAGCGCTTCCTGATCTGGTAACTGCGAGAAGAAGTGGTCCAGAGGACCAGCCAGAGCGGGAGACCAACGATGATTAAGCCCATTGAATGGTTTGTAAAAAACCCGGTTGCGGCCAATCTGATCATGCTTGTGATCCTTGGCCTTGGCGTCATTGGTTATATTAATGTAGGTAAAACCGCCATGCCGTCTGCGGCGATGGATATCATTAACGTAAGTGTGCCTTATCTTGGCGTCGGCCCCAAAGAAGTGGAAGAAAGGATCGTGATCCGGCTGGAAGAGGCGGTATTTGATATTCGCGGCATCAAACGGCTGACGGGCCGCGCCCGTGAAGGTGTAGGATCAGTTACCATTGAAATTGAAGAAGGGGAGGATGTGGAAAGCATTCTTAACCAGGTGAAAGCCCGCGTGGATGCGATCAATACCTTCCCGAGCCTTTCCGAACGTCCCATTGTCTCCCGTGCCTTTGCGCAGATGGAAATCATGAATATGGCCATCTACGGGGATGCAACTGAATATGAGCTTAAAGAGCTTGGACGCCAGGTGCGTGACAGACTTGCCGCCATACCAGGGGCCGCCAAAACGGAACTGAATGGTGACCGCCAATATGAAGTCTCGATCGAAATTTCGGAACTCCAGCTTCAGAAATTTAACCTGACTTTTGATCAGGTTGCCAATGCTATTTCCAGATCATCGACCAACCTGCCGGCCGGTAAAGTGGACAGTATCGCCGGTCAGATCCAGATTGTGACCCGTGGTCAGGCCTATGTGAAGCAGGATTTCGAAGAAATTGTCGTGCTGCAAAACGCTGATGGTACGCGCGTGTTGCTTAAGGATGTTGCCAATGTGGTTGATGGTTTTACCGATGATCATTTCATCCTTCGTATGAATGGTAAGCCGGGGCTATTCCTATTTATTCAATCGGAAACCACTCCCGATGTGGTGAAGCTTAGCAAAGAAATAAACCGGGTGCTTGATGAAGAAATCAGACCATCCCTTCCCGAAGGCATTGAAATCACAAACTGGTTTGACACTTCGGAGCTTTTTAAAAGCCGGCTTGATATGCTTACGTGGAACGCTTTCACCGGTTTGGTGTTGGTATTCTTTGGCTTGATGATCTTCCTATCGCCTGCTCTGGCGGGCTGGGTGACGGCGGGTATTGCCATATCCTTCCTGGGTTGTTTTGCGCTGCTGCCGACCACTGGCGTGGCGCTCAATATGATTAGTCTGTTTGCATTCTTGTTGATCCTGGGGATCGTGGTGGATGACGCCATTATTATTGGTGAAAGCATTCACTTAGAAAATCAAAAAGGCAATCTCGGCGATCAGGGCGCCATTGATGGTGCTGCCAAAGTGGCGCGGCCTGTTATTTTCTCGGCACTGACAACAATGATCTTCTTCTCACCAATGCTGGCGATTGACGGCATTATCGGGCAATTCGTACTCGGAATTCCTGTGGTGGTGATCCTGTGTCTGGTCTTTTCTATTTTGGAATCGCTCTTTATCCTCCCGGCGCATTTACGACACCTAAGCGATAAGAAAACCAATGATTTTGCGCGCATCTTCCTCTGGTTTGTACCCAATTTTGTGATCAATGGCATCGCAAATATGGTCAAAAAAGCACAAGGAAAAGCAAAGGGGTTTTTAAGCCACGTGATCCGTGTCCATTACCGACCTTTCCTGGACAAGGCGCTTCGTCATAAAGGGTTGTCGCTGATCGTGATTATCTCTGTAAGCATGGTTGTTACGTCATTCCATGCTGCTGGATGGATAAAAACCGTCTTTAACCCTGAAGTGCCGATGAACTTCATTCAGGCACAGGTGCAATTCCCGGCCGGTGCACCTTATGACATTGTGGATGAAGCATCACTAATCCTGGAAGAAAAGGCGCGTGAGATCGAAGCTGAAATCCGCGCTGAGTATCCTGAACATGAACTGTTTAAAGACCTGCTGGTGATGTCAGACGGTAACGGTTCGATGGCTTTTGCGTTTCTTGTGTTCCAAAATATTGAAGAAGTAAACTTCGATGTGGAAAAATATGCGGCCAGATGGCGTGATATTATGCCTGTCATTCCGGACGCCCGTGAAATTTCATTTGATTTTTCTACGGCGGGTGGCTCAGGTGAACGTATAAACATCATGTTAAGCTCTCCTAATAGTGATGCCCTTGACGAAATGGCGCAGGAACTTAAAGAAGTTTATGCAAGCTACGCAGGACTTTACAGTATCACTGATTCTGCCGATACCGCCCGTACCGAGGCCGTACTTTCGATTATGCCGAGCGCGGAAAATATGGGGCTTACGCTTACGGATCTCGCGAGCCAGGTGCGTCAGGCTTTCTATGGTCAAGAAGTGCAACGCATCGCGCGCGGTAAAGATACTGTTAAAGTTATGGTCCGCTTACCTGAAGCAGATAGAAAATCCTTTGATACATTGGATGATATGCGTATCCGGACGAGATCTGGTGGCGAAGTACCGTTTGAATCGGTGGCGGAAGTTGACTATCAGCGTGCTTATACGTCCATTCAACGTACCGACCGGCAGCGAACCATTTCAGTCAGAGCCAACGTCAATAAAGAAGTGGCAAATACTGGTGAAGTTGTCTCCGACATACAGGAAAAATATGTTGATCAGTGGAAAGCGAAATATCCGGAAGTTGAAGTAAGCTTTGAAGGTCAGCAGAGAAACCAGGATGAGTTTGTGACCTCACTGGCGTCGGGTTTTGCGTTGGCACTCGTGGCAATTTATATCCTGCTCGCGGTTGCTTTTAATTCTTATAGCCAGCCGTTTATCATTTTAACCGCGCTTCCTTTTGCTTACATGGGTGCGGTTGTCGGGCACTTTATCATGGGAATGAATTTAAGCCTTTATTCGGTGATGGGCATTGTTGCTGCGGCTGGCGTGGTGGTAAATGATAATCTGGTGTTGCTGGATTATATCAATCGCCTGCGCAGGAACGGCGAAAGCGCGTTACGCGCGGTTGAAATTGCCGCTGAAGAAAGGTTCCGCCCTATTTTCCTTACATCTTTTACAACTTTCATCGGCCTTCTGCCGATGATGACGGAAAAAAGTCTACAGGCGCAGTTCCTTATCCCAACGGTGGTTTCTCTCGCCTTTGGAGTTCTTTACTCTACGATGGCGACCTTGTTCCTGGTGCCTATTGTTTATCTTTACTTTAATGACTTCAGGAAAAATATTCTCGGCGTCTTTAAAGGGACGCCGCCCGATCAAATCACTGCGGAATAATTGTCGTTAAAGGGCCCTTTTCGGGCCCTTTTTTACATTTCATAACGAGGTAGCCTTATCATCAGGAACGCCGAAACCAGCAATAATCCTGTGGCGATCATGAGTATATTTATATAGGAGCCAAACATATCGTAGGACGCAGCAAATAACGGGCCGCCAGTTGTTACACCAATGAGAAAGGCGCTGAATAAAAATCCGTAGATCATGCCGAAGGAACCAAGACCAAAATATTTTGTGATCAGGTACGCTAGTAAATCAAGTTCAGCGCCAATGCTAAAGCCAAGCAATAATGCGGCAAGATACACTAGAGGGCCGGTCGCACCCATGGCGAGGATTGCGACACCAGCGGCAGAGATTAGAATACAAATTGTCGCAAGCCTGGGCGCATAAATTTTATCTAGCAGGTAGCCTATTCCAATTCGCGCGAAGACCATAGTGGTGCCAATGGAAGAAAAGGCGAAGGCGGCCGCTGTTGAGTCCATTCCGCGACCTTCGAGCATTGGAACAAACTGAAACATCAATCCATAAAGGCAGAATGTCATAAGCGCGAAAACAACATAGAGTTTCCAAAGGGTTGTATTTTTAATCACTTCGGCAAGCGGGATTTGCGCCTCTGTTTTATCTTCAGAAGGCTCATCAATTTTTTGTGGACTATTATCTGGCAGCAAGCCCATATCAGCGGGTTGGTTTTTTATAACAAGCCAGATTATCGGTATGGCGATAAGGATTACGATTGCCGCGAGTGCGAAATATCCCGATCGCCAACCATGATTATCGATCATATAGCGTGTCAGCGGTGCCACATAGGTATAGCCAAGCCCGCCCCCCGCCATGGTTATGCCAAGGGCGAGACCACGGCGTTTATTAAACCAGGCGCTCGCAAATCTAAGGTAGGGGATAGCGGAACATCCCCCTGCAACAACACCAATAGCTATGAAGATCACGTACAAGTGCCAAAGTTCTGCGACAAGCAGCGGCAATGCCGCAAGAAGCAACCCAAATATAAAGTAAGTGGGGATGAGTACCTGTTTTGCACCGCGGTTATCAATCATCTTGCCCAAGGCTGGGTTTAGAAGGGCCTGAGTTAAGGTAAAAAGGCTTGTGGCAAAGGCTATTTCGGTTCTGCTCCAGCCAAACTCCATTTCTAGGGAAATCGTAAATAGCCCCAAAGCACCGGCCGCAAATTGACCGGGGCTGGCTGAAAAACAGAGCGTTGATGCCCCACAATATTCCAGCCGTAAAAATACTTTGGCATTCTTGGTTTCTCCCCGAAATACTTTTCCTTGTGTCTATCACGGGTGCTTCCTTGTCACAAGGCGTCTTGAGCCAAACTACTATTTACTTGCACTTAAGGCTTATTTTTTGAAAGATATTTCGATGTTTACAAAATTTAATAGTATTTGGGGGCTTTGATGCAGGAAAATCAATTCCATCTTCTTAAAACCAAGCGCTTTTTGCCGCTGTTCATCACGCAGTTTTTGGGTGCGTTTAATGACAATGTCTTTAAGACTGCGCTGGTGATGCTGGTCACCTATGATGTGGGGATCCGCGCGGGATGGGAAGTAACCCAACTGGTTAATGTGGCGGCGGGTATATTTATTTTGCCGTTCTTTCTCTTTTCAGCGATGGCGGGGCAATATGCGGACAAGCTTGAAAAATCGGGTTTGATAAGACGCATCAAGCTGATTGAAATCTTTCTGATGGCCCTCGGTTCCCTTGGCTATTTTATGGGCAATCTCTACTTACTGATGACAGTGTTGTTCTTGATGGGCACTCAATCGACATTCTTTGGACCGATCAAGTACGGCATCCTGCCCGATCATTTGCGTGAAGATGAACTTATTGGCGGTAATGGGCTTATTGAAATGGGTACCTTCCTCGCTATTTTGCTTGGCACCATTTTAGGAGGTAGTTTGATCTTGGCCGATAGCGGTATCACGGTAATTTCTGCCATGGTGCTTACCATTTCCCTATGTGGATATCTTGCGTGTCGCAATATTCCGCAAGCACCTGGTGCATCGCCAGATCTTGAGATAAATTATAATTTTGTTGGTGAATCACTCAATATCCTTGGCAAGGCCAAAGCCAAGAAGCGCGTGTTTCTGGCGATCTTAGGTATATCCTGGTTCTGGCTTTATGGCGCAACCTACCTCGCGCAATTCTCCACCTTTGGCAGCATTGTGCTGCACGCAGATGAAACCGTTGTGATCCTGATGCTCTGCAGTTTTTCGATCGGCATCGGGCTGGGTTCAATGATCTGTAACAAGCTGGTCAAAGGCATGGTCACAGCGCGGTTTGTACCGTTGGCTGCTGTGTTTATGACCATTTTCAGTGTGGACCTTTATTTTACAAGTTCCGGTGTTGCTGAAAGTTTCGCGGGTGCCACAGGCACGTTGATTGGTGTGGAAGAGTTTTTGGCACAGCCTGCCAACTGGCGGGTGCTCGTTGACTTATTGGGTATCGCTGTTTCCGGTGGTATTTATATCGTGCCCCTATACGCCATCATGCAGTCGGAAAGTGATCAGCACGAAAGATCACGGATTATTGCCGCCTGTAACATCATGAATTCCATGTTTATGGTTGTTTCAGCGCTGGGATCAATGCTGCTTCTGGCAAATGGCTTTAGCATTCCAGAAATTTTCCTCACCATAGCGATCCTCAATGGTTTTGTGGCGCTTTATATCTGTCAGCTGCTTCCACAGGACTTTATCCAATCCATTATTCGGGCGATTTTGCGAATGTTTTACCGTGTGGAAATCACGGGCCTAGAAAATTACCGTAAAGCAGGAAAAAGCACGGTGATTATTGCCAACCATACATCATTTCTTGATGGGTTGTTGCTCGGCGCATTCTTGCCGGACCGACTGAATTTTGCCATCAATACTCACATCGCTGAAAAATGGTGGGTCAAACCCGCGTTTGCCTTCTTTGACTTACTCCCCATTGATCCGACAAACCCAATGGCGACCAAAACCATGGTGCAGACTGTACAGAAAGGTCGGCGCGTGGTTATTTTCCCGGAAGGCCGGATCACCAGAACCGGGGCTCTGATGAAAGTCTATGAAGGACCGGGTACAATTTCCTTCCTTGCGGATGCGCCGCTACTGCCGATCCGTATTGACGGTGCGGACAGAACATTTTTTTCGCGCCTCAAAGGTGTGGTTACACAGCGCTGGTTTCCAAAAATTACTCTGAATATTCAGGAGCCGGTATCTTTCGATGTTCCGGACGGTATGAGCGCCCGTGCGCGCCGTGCCTGGATCGGACGCGAGCTTTATGACGTGATGTCCAATGTGATTTTTAAGACCAGCAACAGGGAACGAACGCTGTTTCATGCGCTGGTGGATGCAAAGAAAATGCATGGACCAAAAACCATTGTACTAGAGGATGTCGAGCGGGCACCGCTGAATTACAAACGGCTTATTCTCGGAAGCTTCGTAATGGGCCGGAAAATCGCTGCGATCACTGAAAATAAGGAACGTGTTGGCGTGCTCCTTCCCAACTCGGTTGGAGGTGTTGTGACCTTCTTCTCGCTACAGGCATATGGCCGGGTACCCGCGATGCTAAACTTTTCTACTGGTCCCGGCAATATGATTGCCGCCTGTCAGGCAGCCGAAATTAAAACCATTCTTACTTCCCGGCGCTTTATTGAACTTGGTGGTCTCGAAGAAGCAGAAAAAGCGCTGTCAGAACATGCAGCGCTGATTTACTTAGAAGATATCCGTGAGCAAATCGGCCTGTTCGATAAACTTTATGGCCTCATTGCGGTTCGGTTTCCTCATTTTGTTCATGACTGGGTGGCAAATAAGCCACAGCCAACAGACGAAGCTGTGGTGCTCTTCACATCCGGTTCTGAGGGAACACCAAAAGGTGTGGTGCTTAGTCACCTAAACATTCAGTCGAACCGATATCAGCTGAGTGCCCGTGTGGACTTTACGCCCAGTGACACCGTCTTTAATGCGCTTCCTATATTCCATTCCTTCGGGCTTACAGGCGGACTGCTGCTGCCTATTCTTTCCGGGCTTCGGATATTCCTTTATCCGTCGCCACTCCATTACCGGATTGTGCCGGAGCTGGTGTATGACACCAATGCGACTATTATGTTCGGTACCGATACCTTCTTAAGTGGTTATGCACGCTTTGCCCATGCTTATGACTTTTATTCCATGCGGTATGTGTTTGCTGGTGCGGAAAAATTAAAGCCAGAAACCAGAAACCTGTGGGCTGATAAGTATGGCGTGCGGATCCTTGAAGGCTATGGTGCCACAGAGACATCACCCGTGCTTTCCACCAACACAGCAATGCAATCGCGTAGCGGAACGGTTGGGCGTCTGATGCCAGGCATTGAATATAAGCTAGAAGATGTACCGGGCATTGATGTTGGCGGTAAGCTGGTGGTTAAAGGTCCCAACGTAATGAAGGGATACTTGCGTGCTGAAAATCCAGGCGTACTTGAAGAACCGGAAGGGGGTTGGTACGATACCGGTGACATTGTTGAGATTGACGACGAAGGCTATATTAAAATCGCGGGTCGCGCCAAGAGATTTGCGAAGATTGCTGGTGAAATGGTCTCACTCACCGCTGTAGAAGGAATCGTCAGCGCCCTTTGGCCAGAAGATGCTCATGCTGTGGTCTCCCTTCCTGATCCCAAGAAAGGGGAGCAGCTGGTTCTGATTACCACATCAAAAGAAGCAACCAAAGACACCGTGCGTGATGGTGTAAAAGCTGAAGGTCATTCAGAACTTTTGGCACCAAAAGTGATACTTACCGTCGATGAAGTTCCGGTTCTAGGGACTGGAAAAACGGACTATGTTGGCGCCCAAAAGCTTGCAGAGGAACAGGTGCCACACTAAGCAGCTTTGATCCCTGTAACATACCGGACCACCATGTCCCGGGCCATGCGCTCGGGACTTTCACCGGAAACCACATCCAAATGACCACCCATTGCAAGGGACGCGATACCATGAATACCGCTCCAGAGCACCCGGGCTGCTTTCTTTGCGTCTTCATCACTGTCAGGGAAAAGGGGTTTCATGGCCTGCTCCACCACTGAAAAAGGCTTTGCGACAGATGTGAGATACCAATCTGGCAGATCACCATCAGCTGAATCGTGCCGTTCAAAAATGGACTTCCAAAGCAGTTCATTTTTCGCCGTGTGGGCGAAATATATTTCCACGAGCTTGAGCAGCGCTGATTCGGGATCATTGCCGATTTTAATATCGGATATTTCCGAGTAAAGCTCCTCAAGGATCAAAACTTTAACCTTTAGGCTAAGTTCATCCAGGTTTTCAAAAAGGGTGTAAATGGTGCCAACAGCATAGCCAATGTCTGCGGCTACTTTTCTGGCTGTAAGCCCAGCGTGACCTTCATTTTTTATGATTTTATAGGCACTGGAAATTGCCATTTCCAACAGCTGTTCGCGGGTGTGATCTGAGCGTCTGCCCATTCTATTCCTCCAAAGAAATTAAATTATTTTCATTTTTATATTGAACATCGTTCAGTTTTGCAATAATAAATAAATGAACATTGTTCAATTAATCAAGTTACTCACATTATTGATGAAGGAGAAATAAGATGAGTACGAATGAAAATAACAAGACCTATACAGAGTTTGAGGATAGTATCTCCAGCAAATGGCTCTTGTGGCTTGGTGCCATCACCATGGCTTTCGGGGGTATTTTCCTGGTTAAATATTCAATTGAATCCAACATCCTACCGCCTATTTTCCGGGTGGGCTCAGGGGCGCTTTTTGGGTTTGTGCTTGCCATCGGCGGTGAAAAGATCCGTCGGGTTCGAAAGGGGCTTGATTGGTGGAAGGAAAAACCCGATTATCTGCCCAGTGCGATTTCAGCGTCCGGGCTGTTTATTCTTTTTGCTTCCGTCTTTTCGGCTTATGCGCTTTATGATTTAATCTCAAGTCAGATGGCCTATACAAGTTTGGCAATCATAGCCTTTGGCGCGTCGTATCTGGCGTTGTTTCAAGGCCGTTTCTTTGCCTATCTTGGCCTGGTTGGCGGTATGCTTATTCCGGCACTGGTCTCAACTGGTGTTGCTGAAGAGTGGGGACTATTTCCCTATCTGTTAATGGTAACTGCCTCCAGCCTCTGGGTGTCTCGAAAAAAGGACTGGACGGATATTGCGGCCTCTTCCCTTGGGCTTTCACTGATTTGGACTGTGCTTTGGATCGTTGGAAATACTTATACCTATGATCTGCTTCCCATTGGGCTCTTTGTGTTGACCATCGGGGCTCTTAATAACATATTCTTGCGCGGTGCCAGCCCGGCGCGATCCGAAGATTGTACCCTTGAGGGGCTCATCCCGACACATGCAGTGACGATGATTTCTGACTTGGTAACATTGTCCAGCTTTGGATTGCTCGTTACTTTTGTGCAGCTCGATGATTACAGCATGCTCAGCCTTACTTTTCTTGGTGTAGCAGCCGCTTGCTATGTAATCGGACTAATTCGGTTTGCTGAATATGACATTGGTACGCTCGCCGCGGTTGGTACCACAATGGCAACCTTTGTCATCTGGCAGTTGTCTGGATCTACGGAAGGTAGCTTTATAGCCAGCGAACTGATCAACAATGATGTCACGGTTATGGCGCTGGTATCCTCTGTGATCATATCGGTGAGCATCTTTATTAACCTTCATAAACTGCTGCGCAAAGAACTTTGGGCATTGGTTGGCGTCGCTTACCCGATCCTGAGCGTTACGTTCGTCTATGCCACTCAAAGTGCTGGTGAGCCTCATCTTGTGCTCGCTGGTGCGGCGCTCGTTTTTGCTACCTTCTTTGCCTTGGCAACGTTGGTGGTGATGAACAACAAGGAATATTACGGAAAAGTTATTCTGGCCGCCTATTCATCGGCAGCAACCATGGCGCTTTCGCTTTCGCTGGCTTTTACACTGCAGGATGCATGGCTTACGCTTTCATTCGCACTTGAAATAGTTGCGCTCGCGCTGATTTGGAAAAAGCTTGAAGTTAAGGAACTTCGCATTTTCGCCTTTATCTTGGCAGCGGTTGTGATTGTAAGACTTCTGTTTAATCCTGAAATCTTTGGTTACCAGCCACTTCATGAAATGCCAGTTTTCAACTGGCTTTTCTATGGCTATGGCCTGACCGCAATCCTGTTTGCGTATGCAGCGCGCGTTTTTAAATCAGATGCCTACAAGGATCATCTGGTGGAACTGCTCCATATTGGTTCCGTGCTACTGGCGGTCGCTTTTACAACCCTTGAAATTCACGTCCTTTTTGCAAAGGCCGGTGATGTTCTGACCGATGTCACAGCCTTTGAGATGGCGGCGCAAACGGCAAACTGGGCTATTGCCTCAACAATTCTTTATTGGTTCGAAAGTAAAAACCAATACACAATTCTAGCTATTGTGCGAAAATTTCTAATGGCGCTCACGGTTGCCGGCATGATCCTCGGTGGTGGTTTCTTAGCCAATATTTTTACCACCAATGTGAATGTGGGTCCTTATGTCATTTTTAACCTTCAACTTCTGCAGTATTTTGTACCGGCAGTGCTCTATGGATATAAAGCTTATCTCGCTAACACGCTTGGCCGTGACAGCAAATATACCTACGGCGGGATCGCCTTTCTGCTGACATGGTACTGGATTACCGCAGAAGTTTTCCACGCCTTCCATCCTTATGGCTCCAGTACACCTGTGAGCGATTGGGAATGGTATTCCTATTCTGCCGCGTGGCTCGTCTACACTTTGGTCATTTTGTTAGGCGGGATGCGCTTTGGCAGTCTCATCATCCGTAAAGTAGGCCTTGGTCTACTTGCTTTCGTGATCCTGAAAGTATTTTTGTTTGATATGGATCACCTTGAGGGCATTGCCCGTGCCCTTTCCTTCATGGGACTTGGCGGGACAATGATTGGTATTGGCTATTTATACCAGCGGATGATGTCACGGGCGCAACTTGGGTAGCGCTTAATCAAATAGCCACTCAGCGAGGGGGCGGGGCTTGGGGCCTGCCCTCTCTTTTTTTTCGCGCAATTTCCTTCAATACCTGTTAGTGTCCGAAAAACATATATACAGGGTACTTATTATGGATGAAGTAAACGCCAAAAAAGCCAAGCTCGCGTTGATCTATATGGCCGTGATCATGGCACTGGTCTTTTCGGTATGGAATGTGATGCTCAACAATTTTGCGGTTGAGCGCGCCGCCTTTACTGGTTCAGACATGGGCGATCTTCAATCCTTCCGGGAACTTCCGGGATTCCTGGCGTTTACGGCCGTGTTTGTCCTTCTGATGATGCGAGAACAAACGCTTGCCGTATTTTCCTTGTTCCTGCTTTCCGTTGGTGTACTTGCAACGGGTTTTTTCCCAAGTAAATACGGACTTATCGCCACAACCCTGGTGATGTCCATCGGTTTTCATTATTTTGAAACTATTAACAGCAGCTTGACGTTACAATGGCTGCCCAAAGCGGAAGCGCCAGCGTTTCTGGGCAAGGTACTTGGATATAGCTCCTTTGTAGGGCTTTTGGCTTACGGGGCGGTGTGGCTGCTTTCGACGGTGATGCAGCTAGATTATGTTATTATTTACAGCATCATTGGTGTCATTGGCATTGCTATGGTTATTCATCTTTGGATGCTTTTTCCGCAGTTTGAATCGCTGGTGCCGCAGCGCAAGAATCTGTTTCTAAAGAAGCGCTATTCGGTTTATTACGTGCTGACCTTCCTAAAAGGTGCGCGACGTCAGATCTTCATGGTTTTTGCGGCATTTCTGCTCGTGGAAAAATTTGACTACACGCTTTCAGAGATAACAATACTGTTCCTGGTGAACAAGGCTGCCAACATCGTTATTGCGCCACTGATCGGTAAAATCATCGAAAAAATTGGTGAACGTCGCGCGCTGAGCATCGAATATGTGGGCCTTATTGCGGTCTTTGTCGGCTATGCACTGGTGGATAATGCTATGATCGCCGCAGCGCTTTATATCTTGGACCATCTGTTTTTTGCCATGGCGATCGCCATAAAAACCTATTTCCAGAAAATTGCAGACAGCGAAGATATGGCTGCGACTGCAAGTGTCAGCTTTACCATTGACCATATTGCTTCGGTGATCATTCCGGTGACCTTCGGTATGGTGTGGATGTATAGCCCGGCATTGGTCTTCTATGCGGGCGCAGGTTTCGCATTTCTTTCGCTGATTGCGTCAAACCTCATCCCGCGGGTTCCTGAGCCAGGCAATGAGTTTATTTGGTCAAAGAATAAGCAGGCAGTCGCTTCGGAATGATTTAATCATCCCAGACAACCAACTTTAAGCGTTGGCCAGATCGAAGCGCCTGGCCTTGAGTTAAACCATTTAAGGCAACAAATCGTTCCACTTTATAATCATCAAAAGCCATATAACGGGCGATGCTTTCGATGGTATCGCCGTTTTGCACCGTGACAATGCGGATGTTGCGCCCTTTGATCTCAGCGGCTTCGGCGTCACTAATTTTATCAAAGCTGAATGACATCCTGCGAAGGCCATCGGCAAGCGCAGAAAGCTTACTTTCGGGCGTGAGCATTAGAAAATGAAACGCTGTGCCATCACCGTAGTTGATCGCCACAAGCCGTACATTATGCTGCACATTCCCGACTGCCATTGCGGTATAGCCAGTCATGGCCTCCATGCCATTGATACTGAGTGCTTGTACATCCTGCATTGGATTTTCAATTTCGAATGCTTCCCATACTTTTTGGCCATATTGATTGATGGTCATATTTTCCATAGAGGCGCCTGAGAACATAACGGCGCTTCCTTCAGCGCTGCCTTTACCCCGGATCATGACTGCACTGGAAGAATTTTGTAGCAGGTAGTTTTCCGGTGCGCTGAATTTGAATTTCATGACCGGGTGAACGAAATTGCGACCATTGATGATTCCTTCCTTTGGATCATCGCCATAGCGCATTCCATCAATAATATTAAAGTAGGCATTTTGATTTCTGTCACGTGAATTTTCCGGGATCTGTGTTGCTGCGGCGGCTGCATGGGCGCGGGTTACGCGATCCTGCGTATTGGGGTGGGTGGAGAAAAAGTCTGTTTTTTGCGGCTCGCCTGCCCGGTCCGCGAGAATTAGTTGAAGTTTATGTTCGGCATCCAGCGATTGGAGCATTTCTGCTGCCGCATAAGGATCGTAGCCCGAGCGGCTTGAATAACGTACACCCAGTTCGTCAGACTGGTATTCCTGATTTCGCGAATAGCTGAGTAGGAAAGTTTGTGCTCCTTGACCAAGGCTTTTAGTGAGCTCACTGTCGCCGGTAACCACGCCAGCAAGCACGGTACCTATGCCTGCAAACATCTGATTGTTATATCGTCTGGCTGAATGGCGGGCGGTCACATGACCAATTTCATGACCAACAACCGACGCAAGCGCCGCTTCGCTATTGATCATCGCCATGATGCCGCGTGTCACATACACATACCCACCGGGCAGTGCAAAGGCATTTACCATGGGCGTATCCAGCACCGTGAAGGTAAACTTGCTATTGCTCATTTCCGAATTGGCGACAAGGCGCTGACCCATGTTGTTTACATATTGGGTGATTTCCGGGTTATCATATGTGCCGCCCATCTGTTCTAAAATAACCGGGTGTTGTTGTGCACCAATTTGTAACTCCTTTTCTGGCGACATAAATGGAGTGAAGTCCCGTTGGCCTGTGGCCGGATTAACGGTGGTACACCCCTGTAGCGTAAGAGGCAGGATTACCATTAACGTGCTTGCGATTATTTTTTTTATTTTCTTTTGCCACATATTCAACTCTCCCGTTCGTCAATGACCAGTTGTTCCGGATGGGTCAGGTCAATAGACGGTCCATTATAATATTTAAGCCAACCGCGAACAATTATATTCTTATTCTCCAAATCGGACAGATTTATGTCCATTTGGTCAAACATTCGTTTCACTCGGCTGGGGACGACGATGGTGAAATCTTCACGGTAATCATCTCCAAAGTTTAAGTAAGTATTGTTACGCACCGTTGCAACTTCCTTTACCTTACCGGATATTAGTTGAAAGCTGTTGGTAAAGCGGCCACTGATCTCCTGTGACCTGATTTTATAGTATTCAAGGTTCCATATGCCGCGATCCGCGACAAATGCCTCACTTTCAGCCGCCAGCATTTCGCTTACCACGCTGCGGTTATCAGCAAAACTATAGACCCGCGCCATGCCGCGCCGGAGCATTTCGCCCTGTACCCAAGTTCCATCGTCAAGGAACAGATGAGCGAGGGATCTGCCATACCTGTCCATGTCGCGTCCTCCGAAGTAAAGAGAAACATTTTTATTCAGGGTGATATCTGTGAGTGTATCTTTGGCTTCATAACCCAGGGGCCATTCTTTGAAACTTTCCCTACCCAGAGCTATCTTGGGTGCCTGCAACCCAACAAGTCTTACCTGGCGGCCATTTTCAAGCAGGAGCGTGTCACCATCAATAACTTCCACAACCCGTGAACTGACGAGATCACCTTTAGCGGCCTTGAGTTGCGACCGAACCAGTTCATCCTCGCTCCAGGCCTGTGCTGGCGGGATCAGCAAAATCAATATGGGGATGAGAATTCTAAATACGCGCATGTGTTCATTTTACCCGCTGGCATAAATTGTGCAAAAAATAATTGTATTATTAAGAACGCAACCGGATAATGCCCAGCCATGTATGAACTTTCAAGCGATCCTGTATTTTATGTCGTGACTGGTATTGCGGTACTTATCACTTCTGTTGCCAAAGGTGGCTTTGGCGGTATCGCGATGCTTTCGGTGCCGCTGATGTCGTTGGTGGTTTCTCCGATATTGGCGGCCGCGATCACACTACCACTGCTTCTGATAATGGATGCCTTCAGTGTCTATATTTGGCGACGAGACGCTGCATGGAACCATTTCTGGGCGCTCATACCAGGCGCCATACTTGGCATTGGTGTGGGCGCGGCGTCAGCAAAATACGTCAGCGAAGATCTGATCAGGCTTATTGTTGGTGTCATATCGGTGAGCTTCTTTATCTATTATTATTGGCCAAAATCAAAAACTGATGCTGATACGCGCGCCAATCGGCGCACAGGTTTCTTCTGGGGATCGTTCGCTGGTTTTACCAGCTATATTGCCCATGCTGGCTCTACCCCGTATCATGTTTATATCATCCCAAAGCAGCTTCCCAAACAGGCGTTCGCCGCGACGGCGGCGTGGTTTTTTGCAGCGGTGAACCTGATCAAGCTTCCGGCGTTTATTGCAACAGGTCAGCTTAATATGGTGGTTTTTTATCAGGCGCTATTGTTCGTGCCTCTTGTGCCTGTTGGAGTATATCTTGGATACTGGCTGAACAGCCGGGTAAACCATATCTGGTTTTACCGTATCATTCTGGGGTCTATTCTGCTTATTGGTCTAAAACTGATTTACGATGGTCTTGCTTAAGTGGTTGCATCCTTATGTTTTTTAACATCCTTCTAAAACGACCTAATGGCCGTTCAAATAGTTGGGCGAATATAAAACATACGGCCAATGAGGAGAACAACAGGAACACGTCCCGGTAGATTGATGGCGGCGTATCATTTATTAGTTCGTCAACGAGCTGTAGAACAGGATAATGAACAAGATAGATGGAGAATGTTGCTCCGGAAAGCCAAGTAACAGTATCTTTCCATGATGGAACTTCTTTTTTAATGGATGCCATGCCAACGAAATGTAAGGCTATTAGAATTCCAATAAAATTGTTCCATAAGAATTCATTGGAGAAACGAAGGACAACGTTTGTGAATGATTGACCTAGCAGATTGTGGGTTATCGTGATCAGCTTTTCAGGTACACCGTACGCCAGTGATAACGCATATACAACCAGCGGACCAAAAATCAGCAAGGACCGGGTTTTACGATCAAGATCAATACCTGACCTTATCTTGCTATAGACCCAGCAACCCATAACCCAAATTGGCATAAGTAGTAAAACGCGCGGACCCGCTAAAAATACAGCAAGAATAAGAGCAAAAATTCTCATCGCGCCTTTTGTAAAAACAAAGAACCCGAACATTAAGTAATACATAAATTCATAAGACAGTGACCAGTAAGGACCGTTGGTGCCAAGGCGCTCAGCGGCGATACCCCATTCTCCCGAGAATGTTAGTCCTGTAAAGAGCATCTCGCCAAAGGATAGTGGATTATACCAGAAGCCGTAATAGGCATCCGGGTCAAAACTCGAGCCAATTTGGTCAAGAATATACGTAAGTATTACAGCGGGTACCGCGACAGAATATAATCTGGTGAAGCGGTTGAAAAAATAGGTATTAATATTTTTGTCTTTTTGTTCTGCGCTGTAAGCGATAACAAGCCCGGAAAGTACAAAGAATAGAACGACCGCATCACTGCCCAGGTTAAGCTCGCGGATGATCAAGTAGTCACCATCCGTAAAATGAGGATAAGCATAGTGGGAAAGCAATACTATTATCGCCGCAAGGAACCTGACCAGGTTCAGATAATATGAAAAATAAGGCGTCATGACTTAAACTCCACATCCGGTTTCCGGCGTGTAATTAACCTTCGGCCTGATGCGCCAAAAGGCTCGCTAAGGGACTGCCAGGCGCCATTATGCATTTGGGGGATTTTGTTGCCATATTGGTCAGCCATTCCGTATTCGAGTTTTTGATCAGAACTTGAAATATACAATGTACCAAAGGCCCAGTCCCATAGGGCAAATATTTCACCATAGTTTTTGTTGTAATGTTTTGGATCAATACTGTGATGAATTTGATGTTGTGCGGGGGATATAAAAATATGCTCAAAAAAGCGGCCATAACTAATCGTAATATGTGTATGTCGATAGTTTGAGCCAAGAATGTGAAACAGAAAGTATGCACCATTTATGGAACCAAGGATCAGAACGCTGATCTCATGAAACAGAAAGTAAATGATCAAGCCCTGTGCAGTACCGCTGATCACGCTTGTAATCAGAATTCCAACAAGGTTATAAACCGGGTGCTTACGGTATGTAGTGATAGGGGTCAGCACTTCTGCCGTATGATGAACACGGTGAAAGGGCCATAAAAAACGAACTTCGTGACTTAATCGGTGGAGCCAGTAAACGGAGAAATCACTCACCAATGTAATGAGCAATGTTACGACCAGAAGCGGTATAAACCCATCTTGCGCAGGCGCTGTACTTTCACCAAACATGCTAGTCAGAGTAGCGAAAACAAAAGCGGCAATCGTAACCGTAGCAGCAAACCCCTTAAAGAGCCCAAAAAATGAAATCAGCCGATTAATGATGAAAAGCTTAATGTCGGTCATGTGGGATGGATGCTTGTAAATACCTGCGGGAAACAACCATTTGAAAAAGTTATTTTCCTTAGGTCTTCGAAGAAGGAAAAGTGCGAAACCAAGAAGGATAAAGGCGACTATGTAAGTTGGATTTAGCCTAATGCTTGGACCAAAGAAAGACGTCGCCAGATCAGCGATTAAAAGGTCAATTGATGTTAACTCACTCGGCATTTTTCTGTCTCATAGTCCGTCGACGGTTTAAATTTTTAGATTAATCGATTTGGTCGTTGCTGAGATTTTTATCGGAGGAGGTTCAATTTCCGGTTTGATATTTTTTGTTTCCGGGGACGGCAGATTGTTTAATTTTAGGTTGCCGTCTTGTTGTTGCTGCAAGGCCAAAAGATTAACAGAAGAAAGGGCCGGTTTGCCGGGAAGCGGCTTACCCAATGTCTTCTTCAAATTTGCTTGCTTTACCTGTACTTCCGATTGCTGCTTTATGGGTTCAACTTTAACCCCGTTTTTTCTTAAATTTAGCCCACCATTCTCAATGGCTGGTACGATTACAGAAGCAGTACTACTCTCAACTGACGAAACGATTTTTATTCTCCGATCTCTTTAGCGACCAACTGCAATTTCGTTTCGATTTTTCCAGCCGGTAACGCTCTGTTACAACACTCAAAAATCATTTAAGCACAGGAGTATTAATCCTCTCTTAAAGAAAGGAATTAATTTTATAGATTAATAGCAGCTATTACTGGGACTGTGAGGCGGTATTGCGCTTGTTTTTTGAAAGCGGCTTGATGTATTTTCGCCATGCCAGCGCAAGGCCCGTCCAGACCATCACAACAGCAAATAGTGACACGAGCCCGGCGATCGTCTGACCGATGATGCCAAGAGCTTCACCTGTATGGAGAAAACGGATGTAGATCCTCGCCTGACGTCCAGGAGTGTTATCTGAAAACCCTACCCACTCAGCAGTTTCACCTGTTGCGCGACTAAGGTAAAGGTCGCCCCTCTTTGTTGGCTCGCCACCATTACCGGTATCCACATTAAAGCGGACGTTTTCATCTGTTTCTTTTGGGTAAGTCATGGTGATGCTGGTCCAGTTTTCGCGCTGTAGCTTCGCTTTGTCAAACATGCTTTGAAAAGGGACCATTTGATCAAAAGTAGGTGCGTCTTCCGCAACGGATGTGCTGCCACGGACAGGTGGCTCTTCGCCTGCAAGAGTATAAACCAGATTGTTGGCCCAGGAGTAGTAGAACACTGTGGCAGTGGCGACGACGACAATCAAAGGTATAGCCGACCAGATGCCCATGACATTATGCCAGTTGAAGTCGCGCGCTCTTGAAGATTTGGTTTTTCTAAAAAACAGAACTTTTTTGACGTTGTTCCAATTCACCACTTTTGGGAACCATAAGTAAATACCGGAGACGACAATAAACAGGAACATTAGGTTCGCAGCGCCTGTGAAAATGCGTGCAGTCGCGCGATTCTCACCCTCCATAGCAAGCCATCGATGAAGGCCGCGAAGGCTGCTCATGAAGCCCTTTACGTCCTTTGCACCATTTCCAACGATTTCACCGGTATATTGGTCAATATAGTAGTAATCGCCGCTGCGCACGATAACCGGTGACTCGGGCCGGTTCTCTATTTTAATTGTACGTAACTTAGCATCGCCAAATGCCCCTTCATTCATTGCCAGTATTTCGTCTACGGCAAGTGCTGATCCGCTCGCTGGAACTGTTGAATCATATTCCCTATCGGCCCAGGCGATAATTTGCCGCTCATAGGTCAGAAGGACGCCGGTAATAGACATAATAAAAATCAGGATGCCTGCGAGAACACCGCAGATCAGGTGAGGCCAATATAGAAGCTTGTGAATACTCATACGCTTGAACTTTAATATTAATATTAAGAATAATTATTAGAATCAGATTAATACTAATAATGATTATTAAAAAGTAAAGATGTTTTTATGACGCATTTTTGTAATGAAGAGGTGGTAAATATAATTTATTGTCATTCGGGTGAGAGGAGAAAGCAAAATGGGAAGCAGTAATAAGTTTAGTCGACGGAATATATTAAAATCAGTGCCAGCTGGCGCAGCACTTGCACTCGTAGGATGTGACGCCGGTGAACAACCTGAACAAATTATACCAGTAACTTTTTCACATGGTGTTGCCAGTGGAGACCCCCTGCAGGACCGGGTGATCATCTGGACGAGAGCGGCGCCAGTTGACCCAAATCACACTGGCGCAATTGGTGGTAAGTGGGATGTATCAGAAAGCGATGATTTTGCCGAGATCGTTAGCAGCGGCATATTCAGCACTGATGCTGATCGCGACTACACGGTGAAAGTGGATGCGACCGGCCTGGGGGACGGTCAGAAGTATTATTACCGTTTTATGGTGGGCGAAGTGACGTCGCAAATCGGCGAAACCAAAACGCTTGCGGTAAATGGCATTGAGCCGATCAACATTGCCGTTGCCTCCTGTTCAAATTACCCTTGGGGCTTTTTCAATGGCTATCGCCATATGGCGGAAACAGGTCCCTTTGATGCTGTTCTGCATCTGGGCGATTATATTTACGAATATCCCATCGGCACTTATCAATCACCTAACGCAGAAGCTTTGGGCAGACTTGTGGACCCACCTCATGAAATCACCAAACTTGATGATTACAGACGGCGCTACGCGCTATACCGAGCGGACGAAGACCTTCAGGCAGTGCACCGAAAATATCCATTCATCTGCGCGTGGGATGATCATGAATTTGCCAATAACGCATATGCGACTGGGGCTGAAAATCACAGCGATGATGAAGGCGACTGGACAGAGAGACGTCGCGCTGCGACCAAGGCCTATATGGAATGGATGCCTGTACGTGTACCGCTGACAGATCTTC
Organism: Emcibacteraceae bacterium; assembly: GCA_028281625.1. Lineage (GTDB taxonomy): Bacteria > Pseudomonadota > Alphaproteobacteria > Sphingomonadales > Emcibacteraceae > Pseudemcibacter. The sequence continues at coordinate 28,538 of JANQJN010000184.1, forward strand.
CAACGGTGCGGTCCTTTAATTTTGGAAAACTGGCGACCCTTGCCATGCTGGATACGCGTGTTGTCGGCCGCGAACGTCCGCTTGAATATGGCCGCGATGTGGTGGACGATGATTATGATGCATTTCACAGACGTCTTGAAACGGAAGAACGCTCCCTACTTGGTGCCGAACAGGAAGCCTGGCTTGACCAGACATTGAGCTCTTCCGCAGCGGAAGGTATCCCATGGCAAATATTGGGTCAGCAGATCATCATGAGCTACCGACCTGAACCGCCGTTATCCTCAGTGTTTAGCGAAGAAGAACGTGCCCAGTTAAGCGCGGGCGAGCAGCGCAGCATGTATGTGGCCGAAAACCACGGTAGATTTTATAATCCGGACGCCTGGGACGGATACCAGCCTGCTCGTCGCCGGGTACTGGATATGTTTGAAAAACACGCAGGCAATCCAATTGTGCTTACGGGTGATACTCATTGCGCTTGGGGTATGTCGCTGACTGATAAAATGGGCGGTAAGCACTATGGCGCAGAATTTGGCGTTCAGGGGATCACGTCACCAGGGCGCGGGGACCGGATCGGAAAAGTCGATGAAGTGGTGCAGGCGTATTACGATTTTCTGCCTCATATGGCGTTTGCCAACATTCACGAACGGGGATATATGACCCTGAACATCACGGAAGAAGCAACAATTACCAGCTGGCATATGCTTTCCACCGTTGAAAGCAAAGATTATACGGTAATGACACGTAAATCGCTTAAGTATAGCCGTGGCGACGTGGAAGATGGTCAGGTGATATTAGAGGACGTAACTGCCTGATTTATTTGGCAGGTTAGACATTCAACGGGCCCTTTGCTATAGTCACTTTGCAAATAGTGAGGTGCTTTAAGAGTGGCCAGAAAAATTGATGAAAACTTCAAACCAAGCGCGGAACAAATGGCTCTATGGCCTGATGTCTCCGGCAATGACATCAATGGCCTTGGCGAAACCGAAGTTCGTCCCCCTACCCCTATATACTGGCAGACACCGGACCTTACCCCCTTTGGTCCATTGATGCAGTTTTTCGTCGATCACGCGCCGAGGGACGAACTTCTATACAACATTCAAATGGAAACCGACGCCATTCGTGCGCGGTCAGTGCCTGATAAATCGCCCATAAAGATGGAAAAACCTGCTCACGAATGGAGCGACCTGGTAAAACAGGTTGGAATAGAGAGCGGCGCGGTGGCCGTGGGCATTACAAAAATGCGCCCGGAATGGGTCATTGATACTTTTAAAGTGCCATACGAAAATGTTGTGACCATCGGCGTCGCGATGGATTTTGAAAATTTAAAAACCGCACCTGAGGTGCCATCGGCCGCCGAAGTGGTCAAGCAATATGGTCGCGCGCATATCGTGACTTTGGCGATTGCCAGCTGGATCCATGAGCAGGGCTGGAACGCCATTTCTTACGGTGGATCCAATAATGTACCCATCTTG
>JANQJN010000198.1 GCA_028281625.1 Emcibacteraceae bacterium
CCAATTGAGCCCTCAAAAAAAAACATAAGCAAACATAATGCTAACAAGCACCCGCTGCCTACATTTCTCTTCCAAAAATAAACAATCTCAAAGAACAAAAAAACCAACACAAAACTCACAGTCGCTTACCGGTTAATCCAACTAATGTGCTAAACCAACCGTTCGGCCCTGTGATGCCGTGTCGGTGAAGGCGGGTTATAAGGGGGTCTAAGACACTTGTAAACCCTTATTTTGACCCTGGATGCATTTTTTTTTGAAAAAGGCAGAAAACTGCGATTTTTAATCCAAAAAAATGCCAAAAAAATTGGCAGAGTTTCACTGCCAAAAGGGCAACTATAGTAGCATAAATAAATGCCCTGTTTCAACTTGCGCCGGAGCGCTTCTTTATAGATGGGCTTAAAGCCTTATATTTCAAGGGGTTGCCGGAACAATAATTGGAGTCTCTTGATAACTTTAAAAAAGAGCTTTCCGCGATTCAAATCCGACTCGTGATTTTTGATTGGCCTCAAACGGCGGCGCTTACATTTTTGATAGAGGGGGGAACTACCGCTCGTGACCCTCGCTACATGAGTTCCCCCCGCGCTCGCGCGCACCCCCCTAAGTAGAATTAGAGCGGAGAACTCATAAACGTTTGTAATTAAGATCCAACCAAGGCGCATGCCTGGATAGTGCGACAACTATGCCATCAGTAAGTCGGTGATGACTATCACTCTGGTAAGTTGGTCCTGTGCCGGGTAAGCCTAAGGCGGAGCCGCCGGCGTCTGAGGCCATTTAATTAAGAAGCTATATAAGCTTTCAGCGCCTCAGCTTCCGCCTCAGTTTCAGAGATCCGTTCCTTGACCACATCCCCAATGGAGATCATGCCAACAATGGCGCCTTCGTCGCCAACCACAGGAAGGTGGCGGATACGGCGGGACGTCATGACTTCCATCACTTGCTTGATGGTATCATCGGGTTTGCAGGTATAAACCCCGGTGGTCATGCAGGTGGAAACCGCATTATTCAGAACAGCCGGACCGGAGCGGGCAATGGCGATGACAATATCACGCTCAGAAATCACACCGCACATTTTGCCGTCACTGTCGCAGGCGAGGATTGCACCGATTTTATTTTCACGAAGCACCCGTGCCGTTTCCAGCAACGTATTGTTCGGCGCTATTCTGACAACTTCGCTTCCTTTTCTGGCGAGAATATTTTTTACATACATCGGCAGGCTCCCACTCTTTTTTAAATTGGTCCCGGTATGTTACACATCCCATGGACCGCGCTCAAGGCTGTTGATCTGATTATTTAAGTGATGGAGTCGACTCTACCACAAAAGCAAAAATGTTGGGAGGGGGAAAATTTTTGAGATTTTAGCTTCAATGTGAATTTGACAACTTAGTTACGAAAAGTGTAACATTTTCTGTTGATTAACGTAGCGTTGGGGAAGTCTCTTGGCCGCAAAAAAGCTGTATGAAATAAACATTGACCCAAGAATATTGGAACTATTGGGGCCAAGTTTATATACAAACATATATTACATCTTGGCTGAACTTATAGCCAATGCCTACGATGCCAACGCACATAATGTGTATATCATTCAAGAAGATGATTGCATTATAGTCGAGGATGACGGAAATGGCATGTCTTATGACGACGGGGATATTAAAAAATACCTAAATGTTGCACATGAGACTAGAGTAAAAGCTGATCAGTCTTTTGTAGAAGGTAGCGATAAAAAAAAGAAGGAAAATGGGCCGCAAAGGTGTCGGCAAGTTAGCGGCACTGTCTATTTCAGAGAATGTTGAAATCCACACTATAAAGCACGGAGAAAAGTCTGGTTTTGTGCTATCTCGTCACGTGAATGAAGATAAATTATTAAAAGCGATACCCGAAGATCAAATTTCGTTTACCAATATCAAAGACAACGGCACATCAATAATAATGCGGTCACCGCAATACAAGCTCCACAAAACGCTAGAAGCAATATCGAACAATTTACTAAAAATTTTCCCACTTGTTGATAGAGACTTTCGAATTCACATTAAAAGAGGTGCAAAATCACGCACCATTGATTCATTCGAAAAAGAGATAATAAAGGACTTAGGTGGTCTTATTATATTGGGAAATGAGTTTGAATATTTGGCTAAGCACTTTAATAGCCAGCTTAAGAACGGGGACGAATTGCAAGATCAATTACTAAAAATTAATAAAGCGCATCAAATTCCGCTAACACTAAAAACTCGTGCCGGAGAAGTTGAACCGTTTGATCTTGAAATCGTTGGATGGATTGGCGGTTATCGGTCTACAAGAGGCAGGAAAGTGGACAAAAGCGACTTTCCTGACAATTTTCTTTCTTTGCTCTCAAACAAAAAACTAGGTGAATTTAATATACTAGAAGCCGTTGGTAAAAATGCATTGAATGAAGTATACATTGTGGGTCAATTGCACGTTGATTTATTTGAAGAAACGACTTTGCCTGACATCGCCTTAAGCAATAGACAAGGGTATAAAACTGACGATGAACGGTACCAAGCCGTGATTGATTATGTGCGAGACGACTTACTTCCGAAAGCAATTGCATTAAGAGTAAAATATGCTGCACTTAACAAAGAGCAAAGGGACAAAGATAAAAACAAGAAGGCGCTGGAAAGAGAGGCTAAACTAAGGCAAAACATTGAAACATTCAAAAATAAGGCCTCCAGTTCAGCCGCAAAAAGGCTAACTAGTGATCAAATTGAAAATAATATCGATCCCGCTAAAATTCAGGAAGCAGTCCTACAAGCAATAAACACCAGCCTACCAGATCTGGGAATCAAAAGTAAAATAGATGAAACTAAGAGGAAAATTCTTTTAAGCCACACGAAAGCTGACAAACCGGCTTGTGATTTCATTCACCATTTGTTGCTCCATAATAACGTCCCCGCGTCGCACATAATTTACACGAATTGTGACAACGAAGAATCGCGCATTCCAGAAACGATTCCTGCTACTGACATTTTTGATTATTTACGAAGTTTCTTTGTTGAAAGCTATTCGACCCAAAAAATTCATGTGATTTATGTGACCAGCGAAGATATGTCAAAAAGCTGGGGGGCCGTTTCGGAGGTTGGCGCTGGATGGATAACTCAGCAAGATCATGATATAATTAATATAAACAAATTTACACCTAAGGCACCTTTAAATGTGTCAGCGGAATGGGCTAGCTTGGATAAAGATGATGAAGTCATTAATATTGAAGCGCTGGAAGCTGACAAAATAGCCGGCAAAATAATTAAAATTTGCACTCACTTAGGTTACACATCCAAAAGCAAAGAAGAAGTTTTAGAAGAGATAAACAGAATTGCAAATGTCAAATAACTAACCTTCAATAGCTAAGTGCTTTTGTAAGCTTTCACCAATAACTTTCCCCAACTTTACTGGTACAGCATTGCCAATCATTTTCCCAATTGGAGACAGTTGTACTTTGCTTTTCGTACTAATGAACTTATATTTTTTTGGAAAAGTTTGAAGCAACGCCGCTTCACGCAGTGAAATAGCACGATCTTGAACTGGATGACCGAACCTACCGTTACCATACCCAAAGCACTGAGTTGTCATAGTTGGCGACGGCTTATCCCACCGCATTCTAGCATAAACGCCACTATATGTTTTGCCGCTATCCTTTGTGTGACAAGCAGCTCGAAGACCCTCTGGCCAATCATGCCAAGTTCCGCCCTGCTTTGATTTTCGAATCCTTCGTAAATTAAGTTCAGAAAGACCAGCCGAAATATGAAGCGGATCATCGGGATGTTGCTCACCAGCAGATATTGCCGGTAACTTACCGATTGTATCCCGCACGGTTTTGTATGATTCACTGTCATGAGTAGGTTGAATCAATTCAATTTTACCGATTTTTGAAGCCAACAAAACATGACGTTTACGAACTTGTGGCATTCCATAATCAGGACAATAAACTCTGTCCGCCCATATGTTATAGCCTAGTTCTTTCAAGTCTCTTACAAAGTCGTGGTAGACCTCGTGTTTAGTTACATCAGGAACATTTTCCATTGTTACTAGCTCAGGCGCGACCTCTTTAATCAACCTTGAAAACTCATAAAGCAGAGGCCACTTTTTGTCGCTCTTTGCTTCACGACCCTGCGAATATGTCGAAAATGGCTGACATGGAGCGCAGCCAGCTAGTAATTTAATAGAATTTTCTGGATAGAGCTTAAGCAAATCTTCAGCTGTTAATGAAGCAACATCTTTATGGAAAAATTCAGCACCTTTATTATTTTCTTCATAAGCGTAACAGCAAGATTTATCAATATCGAAGCCTGCTACTACTTTGATATTAGCGTCAATTAACCCGTGGGTTAATCCACCAGCGCCGCAAAACAAATCAACCGCGGATATTGTCATCTCAATTCAGCCCTTTATTAATATTCTACTTACAATTTATCACAAAATACCCAATAAGCCAATGAAAAATAAGCATTTTTACCATAATTGCTTACGAAATATTAATAGATAAAAATGACCTCAAATCCTTCGTTTATCCCTTAAATTTTTGACGATGAAATTTAAGGAACTCAGGATGAGGCTTAAGTTCATTACGTTTAGGAAGTGTCAATTTACCAGTCTCATTGAACATTCCCTTTACTTGATCGGGTAAATTATTATTAGCGGTTAGAATTGTGTAATCATCATCAATTGAAATGAGTCCACGATCAAACATCCAGTGAACGGTTCCTGACAATGCCAAACCGTTCTGAATTGAATCCGGTCCATTATCAGCCACCGATTTTATGTGAGCCGCTTGAACTTCGGGTCTGCCACCACCGTTAATAATCTTCAATCCGGTCATTGCGCAAGTGTCGGCATAAGCGCTTATAACTGCTTGGCGAAAGGCACTATCTCTAAAAGGGCGTTTGGTCAATTGCTCTATAACCGGGCGTTCGAAAGGGGTTTGTTCGACATCGCTGAATCCATGCTGAGGCAATTTATCTTTAGGTGCGGAAATTTGCGCTAGCTTTTCTTTGTAGTAACGGTCTTCACCAACAATAGGTATATGAAATCCTGATTTTAAGATGGCATCATATTCATGATCAGGAATGTTTCGCACCGATCTACCAAATGCTCCACGATTGGGGCTGCCATCTTCCTTTTGAAGTTTGCTTTCGTAATAGTGGCTACCTTCACTGAAAGGAACTGGACGATGAAATTCAAGATAATCTTCCATATATGCGTAAAACAAATCGGGGTGATTTGGATCCCGTTCAAGGCGATTTATTCTTGCCACCGCAAAATAGGATTTTCGCCCGTCTCTGATTGAACGGTTTTCTGATAAGGAACTTGGCTCATAGTAAATAATCCAATCGCCAACTGATCTTTCAATTTGATTTAGATAAGTTCGTGGAAAATGGTAACGGTGATCCAGTCGATCATCATATGCAGATTTAGGTTTGGTTGTTAATACTGCCTTCAATTTTGTCCCCAACAGTTTCGCTAAATAATCCTTAACTTAGCACAAAAACCCACATTCACCAAAATTCAATGACTTACGCCGAAGATCAATAACTTAGCGCAAAAGAAGAGGAACTATAGAGCAACAGTTCTCCCACTAGTCTCAGACTATTCACCCACTATAGAGCAACAACTGTTGCTTTTCTTTTCCCTTAAGTCATTGAAAACAAAAAAAAACACGCTATGCCGTGGCAATGCTGAAAGTGAAAGTGAATAGTGAATGTGAATATATAAAAAAATTTTATAAAAAAATAAAAATAAGTCTTGCAATCTTTGGGACCCGGGGAGAGGCTTGTATTTGAGTTTGGAAAAAGGAAAGTGGATCCCAGGGACAACATCATGAGCATCACAAAAGAAGACTATAAAGCAGAGCTCCTAAAGCTGCAGATTGAACTGGTAAAACTGCAGCGGCACATCATTTCCCATAAGCACAAGGTGCTGATCATCTTCGAAGGGCGCGACGCCGCAGGCAAGGACGGCACCATAAAACGGATCATCGAACATTTAAGCCCCCGTGAAACCCGAGTGATGGCGCTGGGCAAACCGTCGGAAAAGGATAAGAACAGCTGGTATTTTCAGCGCTATGTGGCGCATCTGCCGTCAGCGGAGGAAATCGTGCTGATGAACAGAAGCTGGTATAACCGCGCCGGTGTGGAACGGGTGATGGGGTTTTGTAACGATCATGAGTATGAGCAGTTCATGGAAAGCGTCGTTACGTTTGAGCAAATGCTGGTTAAATCCGGCATTCAGATCATCAAATTTTATCTGGATATTTCACGGGAAGAGCAAAAGGAACGGCTTGATGCCCGCAGGGAGGATCCGCTGAAGCAATGGAAAATCAGCCCGATTGATGAAGTGGCGCTTGAGAAGTTTGATGATTATTCGCGCGCCCGGGATGAGATGTTCCGCCGCACCGATAATCCGGTGACCCCCTGGCACATTGTGAATGCGGACGTGAAGAAAGTTGCCCGTCTTAATGTGATCCGCCATATCTTAACCGAGGTTGATTGCCCGGGCGAAAATATTGTCGTGGAAGCACCAGACGGTGAAATCGTCTACCCCTATAAGCGCTAGAGAGAGAAGCCAATAAGACAATCAGATGGCAAAAATGGCCATGCTGCGCTATAATGCCCCAATTGTATTGATTAAATCAGGATTGGGGTCATGAAATTTCTTTCACTTATCGCGGTATTTTTATGCCTTGCCAGCTGCAGCGTCGGCACAGGTGAAATTGGCAAAAATTATGTTGCGGCGGCACCCCTTTCCCCGGCGGGCGACTATACCAAACTCAAAAAATGGCAGACCCCGGCCTATTACATGAGCAATTCGCTTGAAAGCGATATCAGAAACCTGAGGTCCCGGGGCTATGTGATCCTGGGCTCATCCAGGTTTGTCGATACTGGTTTTTCCTTCGGCCATGCCGCCAATCAGGCCATGAAAGTGGGCGCAACCCACGTGATTTATGGTGAAGTGGATGAATGGGTCAATATGACGCGGGCAACACCGTCCCCCCTGCTGATGGGATTTGCTGCTGCACCGCCGCTCAGTGGTGTCGACATTGATAAAATCATCACCAGCGGCAGCGGCAATAGCAATCAAAGCAGCTATGATTACCAGGATTATTATTACGACACACCGGGTGTGGTGCTTGTGCCGCGAAATTTTGAAAGCTACTTTTTTTCTAAATCCGTGGATCACCGCGTCGATTTTGGTTTGAGCCTGAATGAGGCTGACGCGCTCGGTGTGATCATCACCGCCATTCGCACCGGATCAATGTCGGAAACATTGGGTCTTCGAACTGGTGACATCATTACCCAAATCAATGGCTACAGCATTGCATCTGTGAGCGAGGCCATGGACATTCTTGCCGCGACAGACGAGCTTAGCGCGCAAACATCCTTTTTCATCACCCGGGACGGCATCGAGTCCATTGCCATTGTCCCACCCGTTTTTGGCAAATAATCCTTCATAAATAGGAATTTGCCTTTAAAGCCATATGGGTATACACTACGCACCATAAAAATAATAAATGTGCAAAATGTATAAGAGGCTTCGGATGATTATTGGGAAAAAGAAACCGTCGACTTTAGCAAATATCGTGCTCGCCATTGCGGTGATTGCGGGGATCGCTATTCTGGTAATGCTGTTTGGGGCCAGCATGGGACTTTGGGAACCAATTGATGGGTTCAGATATTATCGAACATGGTATGAGAGAGTGGGCTACACGGTTTGTGCCTTATCGCTCGTTGCACTGGTTTATCTGATTACCAAAAAACACCTTGCAGGAAAGAAAAAGGCGGGTATTTCCCTTGTTATTGGGCTTGCGATCTTGTGGCCGATGGTGTCTTCCATGTTTGGGGAAAACGTAAGCTATCCACCCATCCATGACATAACAACAGATACCGTGAACCCACCTGAGTTCATCACTCTGACCGATGATCGTCCGGGTGCGCGCAACACCCTGAATTATTTTGGAAAAGGTGAAAGACAAGAGTGGTATCCTTCACGGCAGCTTGAAGCTTTTCCGGATATTCAGCCGATCATGAGTGCGCTTAGTCCCGATGATGCCTACGCCAAGGCGCTTAGTGTGGGTGAAG
>JANQJN010000200.1 GCA_028281625.1 Emcibacteraceae bacterium
ATATACCTATGACAAAGTTTTGGGTCCAATCGGCATGGACATTAACCTGCGTGATAATCAATACCGCGATATGCCGTATTCGGATAACCGTGAACTTAATTTCGCTGAAACCGCAGGCTGGGGTGTTGGTGGCAGCACCGGCTGTGATGCTTACGGCGCCGATGGCAGTGAAAGCCCTTACGGAATCAATTCCATCGCCGGTAGCACCTTCCGCTGCACGGCGAGGGATTTTGCACGCCTTGCCTACCTTTGGCTTAACTATGGCCGCTGGAAGAGTGCGCAACTGATCCCGGAAGCCTGGATGAAGCTCGCCACCAGCCGCTTTGTTCGCGACGACGGCACGACACCAAATGGATACGGCTATACCTTCTGGGTTATGGATAATTTGCCCGGCGTACCTACCGACCTCTTTATGTCGCGCGGGCATAATCAAAACCACAGCTATGTGATCCCGAGCATGGATCTAGTGGTCGTGCGCCAAGGTAACGATAACCGACGGGAAATTGACGGCGAAAGCTTCCAGACCACATTAATACAGAAAATCGTATCGGCAATTGAAAGCTGAGCCCAGATTTAACCATACCAGGCAGCCAAAATTTCTCTTTCTTTTTCCATTGAAATGGTTCCTTGCCCTGGTTGTCCAAAGACAAAACCATCATTTGGATAACGACTTCTGTAGCCTTCTATCTGATCCCTAACGAGTTCTTTGTGATTGCGATTTACAAGGCCATTATTCAAAGCTTTTTCAATGCTAAACCGGTAAGCACCATAAGGACGGTCACGCCACATTGGCATATCACGATATGGAAGCACATCATGATCAGCAAGAAACTCAGTAGGCAGCCAGTGAAGCGTCGCTTTATTTCCAGTTACATCCATTATGTTTGTAATATACTGTCTAAAATCCATAGCCGGATAAGCAACGTTATATGCGCCATTGATGTTATTCTCACCGCAATGGACCATAAAGCGTGCGAGGCTGACCATATCCGTCATTTGGCAGACGGTTGCCTCGTCAGGAACAACTACATCACCACCACGCGCAATCCTAACCGGCCAACATCCTTCGTTACCGCTATACCCTATTCTATACCCCCGCATTCCGTGCGAGCGAAACAATCCTGACCGGGGACCAAATACATCATTAACCGCCATTTCAGACAAGGTTTTGCGTATGGCATAACGGTGCTCTGAAACAACACTGTTTTGCGCTTCGGGAACAGGGTTTAAAACTGCTTTCTCATCGATACCTTCATCATCCCACCTGTCATATACCGAAAATGTCGAAACATATTGATATTGTTTGGTCCGATCTCTAAGTATGTGCGCAGTGTCTGCGACGCATTTTGAAGATCCCTGCCAAGTGTCAATAACTATGTCCCAATCAATTTTTGAATTTACTAGTTTTTTCAACCCCGACTGATCCTCAGTTTCCCGGTCGCCTTTTATGCGTGTCAAAGCAGGAAACAATTCCGGATTTGTGATTCCACGATTAAAAAGAGTTACCCGATGACCGCGTTTAAGAAATTCTTCAACCAAAATTGGACCGAAGAAACCAGTTCCGCCAAGTACAAGAATATTTTTGCGATTTTCCTGTGCATCAGCAGAAAGATAACTTGACGCAACGGCAGTGGCGATGGCGGATTTTATGAAGGTTCTGCGTTTCAATTTTGCTCTCCTGGTATTTTTTATCGAATAATTTCAATTCAAGGATGAAAAACTAAGAGCGCAAATGCGAGCGCAAAGGGGTAAAAGGTTCAATATATGTGATAAGATGTGTTGCTATTTAAGCAGCGTTTTTACAGTCGGCCAATATTTACGGCTAATGGTAACTATTCCGCCGCCTCCCATGTGCAGTTCTACGCAACTTCGACTGACGCGCGCACTGTGCTTAATGTATTTGGGGTTGATAAGACAAGAACGGTTAACTTTCAAAAACCCCCGTAAAAACATTTCTTCTTCGGCATTTTTCAATGTTTGACGCGTAATAAGTCTCTTATCGCCCACATGAACTATCAAATAATTTCCGCCAACTTCTACGTAGCGAATATCGGAATAATTAACCCAATGTGTGTTCTTGCCATCCAAAACACGGAATTTATCCGCATCCAAATTGCAATTTTTCAAAAAATTGGCAGGTTTGTAAATAAGTACTTGTTCAATTAATTTGCTAAAAACTGCAAAAATCAAAATATTCTGAAACCATCTTTTTTGATAAAGGTGCAGAAAATCCTCCAGAAACGGCCTACTTGGCGGCGAGAATATACCGTTTGCCAAATTGGATACAGCAATATGTAATCCCCCCATTACAAAGGTCAGGCCGACTAAAAACAACAAATTACCTCTATTCCATATGAGCTTTCGAGACGGTACCGTTTTAACCAGGACAACCAATAGCGATACCCATACAAACCAATCCACCATACTCCAACGTACTGAATTGGTAAGGGGTTGCTGAAAATAAAAATAGAAGTAGATTGTTTGAAAACTGCTTGCAATCGCCCAAACAAGCAAAAGAATTGGCAGTTCTCGTTTTAGAATGACTCTGACTCCCTGAAAAATTGAAGATCAATCATAATTTTAAGGCGAAAGAACTTTGTTGTCTATATCAAGATGCACCGAATATGCGTCTATCGCATTTGTCGTTTTTGTCTAAAACCAACCGCCTCTGAAATATGAACTTTGTTGATGTTCTTCGCGCCATCCAAGTCAGCAATGGTGCGGGCGACGCGGAGCACGCGGTGATAGCCACGGGCGGTGAGCTTCATCATTTCCACCGCTCGCATGAGGATATCCCGGCTTTCGTTATCAAGTTTGCAAACCTCTTCAAGTGCTTCGCCGTCTACTTCTGCGTTACAAGTAACATCTTCCAAGTCTACGTATCGCTCCTGCTGAATTGTGCGTGCCGTGGCCACACGTGCGGCCACTTCAGCGCTTCCCTCGCCAGCCTGCGGGAGAGCGAGATCCGTTGCCGCCACCGCCGGTACGTCAATATGAATATCGATCCGGTCCATCATGGGACCAGAGACCTTTGACTGGTAATCGATCGCGCATTTGGGTACCCGACTGCAAGCGAGTGCAGGATCATCAAGATGACCGCAGCGGCAAGGATTCATAGCCGCCACCAATTGAAAACGTGCGGGGTATGTCACATGCTTGTTCGCACGAGCGACCACAACTTCACCGGTTTCCAGCGGTTGCCGGAGGCTATCCAGCGCTGGGCGCTGAAATTCGGGGAGTTCGTCTAAAAACAAAACCCCATGATGAGCCAGTGATACTTCGCCGGGCCGCGCCTTGATCCCGCCACCAGTGAGCGCCGCCATGGATGCCGAATGATGGGGATTGCGATAGGGTCGCGTGCGGGAAATATTATGGTCCGTCAGGTTCCCGGCAATACTGTCGATCATGCTGCTTTCGAGGACCTCCGCCGGGTTCATGGGCGGCAGGATTCCGGGCATCCGCGCCGCGAGCATGCTTTTGCCGGATCCCGGTGGCCCCACCATCAGTAGGTTATGACCACCAGCCGCAGCAACCTCCAGCGCCCGCTTGGCGCTTTCCTGTCCTTTAATGTCCTTGAGATCAAGATATCTCTCCGGTGTATCATCCATCACCGGTTCCGGAGAGTTTAATTGTTGCTGTCCTTTCAAATGGCTAAGAAGCGAGAGCAGATTATCCGGCGCGAGGATATCAATATTCTGAGCCCAGGCCGCCTCCCCACCCGTTGCAGCGGGACAGATAAGGCCGAGCTCTTCACCGCTTGCTGTCAGAGCCGCAGGCAATACGCCCGGAACCGCCTGTATGCGGCCATCAAGACCGAGTTCCCCAAGCACCAGATAACCCTCAAGCGCATCACTGGGGAGCGCTTCCATCGCCACCAATATTCCTAGCGCGATAGGCAGGTCGAAATGGGATCCTTCTTTTGGAAGATCTGCGGGCGCAAGATTAACTGTAATCCGCTTAGGCGGAAGGGCAAGACCAATGGCACCAAGTGCCGCCCGGACCCGTTCCTTACTTTCCGCAACTGCCTTATCAGGAAGACCCACAATGGTAAAACTGGGAAGCCCGGAAGCCACATGTACCTGTACATCAACAAGTCGCGCTTCAATTCCAATGAATGCTACCGTTCCAATATGCGCAACCATGTGCTGAAAGCTCCCCCCTTAAAGATTACATTATTCGTAACCCTAACAGCAAACGATGAAAGATAAAATAGCTTTTTATAGAACCCAACTGCATATATATTCTATTTTCCAAATATTATGTAGAGGTAGCCATTTAATGATTAGTACTATAAAGCGAAAGCTGGTGGGGCGTTCAATTGGAGATATAATAGCGCTTTTTTGGACCAATTTGAGTTACTTACTCAAATATTATACTCCATCAAATATTAGAGCACGCAGACGTGATAAAAAGTTTGACGCTCGTTTTGGAACCCATACAAGCGGCTCGGTAGAATTCGCTAATCTTGATGTACCTGAAGAAAAAATTCGGACTGGAGTTCGCTACCAGCCCACAGGAAATGGAGTACTTGACGAATTTTTCGAGCGGATTGATCTACCAATTGAAGACTATACTTTTATCGATTTTGGATCAGGTAAAGGGCGCGTTTTATTATTTGCTTCAAACTGGGCATTTAAAGAAATTATTGGTGTCGAAATATCCCACATGTTACACGACATCGCCGCTGAAAACATTAGGATCTACAAAAACCCGGATCAAAAATGCTTTAACATTCGATCCGAATGCATAGATGTTTGCGATTTTAACCCACCTCAGACACCGTTAATATGTTATTTCTATAATCCATTTTATGAAGAAGTTTTTCGAAAGGTGATCGAAAAAATCCAGAAAACCTATAACGAAAACAAAAGGCCGATTTGGGTTTTTTATAATGACCCAACAAACAAACACGTTTTCCATGAAAGCGAAAAATGGTCTGTCATATTTGAAACACCGGATATCGGCATATATAAAATCAGCGAAAGTTAAAGATTGAAGACCTTTATGGCGTTCTCAGACCTTATCGCTTTCATCTGATCACCTGGCAGTTCCTCTGTATGAGCCATGGCCCCTTTAGTATCAAACACCTGATGAGGCCAGTCGGTGCCAAACATCACATGCTCATATCCGACAATTGATATGAGATATTCCATCGCCCGGGCATCATAATTGATGCAGTCATAATAGATATGACGAAGGTAATCGGTGGGTGAGCGTTTCATCATTCTGCGTTCAGGAAGTTCTACTTCATCACCCTTTTCAAAACGCCCCACCAGATATGGAAGCGCTCCACCGCCGTGGGAGGCGATGAGCTTCAAGTCTGGATATTTGTCAAAGAAGCCATCAAAGATCATACGTGTAACCGCCAGCGTGGTATCAAACATAAAACCCACGGACCAGCTAAGATCATAAGACCCCATATCCATATCTAGAGCACCGGGCGGGTCAGTCGGATGGAGAAGGACAGGAAGCTTTTTATCATCAATCGCTTGCCAGATGGGCGCGAACAAAGGATCTGTAAGACTACGACCGGCAATATTGGCAAGCACCATTACCCCACTTGCACCAAGAGCCACAGTGCGTTCAAGCTCCGCCACCGCCTTTTCGGGGTATTCCCATGGCAAGGATGTGAACCAGCGAATGCGATCCGGATAATTTCCTTGCGCTTCCGCCATATTATTATTTGATGCAACCGCCGCAGCGCAGCTTATTTCTTCCCCGCCCCAATAAACATTAGGACAGGTTAACGACACGATAGAAACATCAATACCGGTATCGTTCATTTGTTTGATGCGAATGTCATAATCAAAATGACCCGGTTGCGGAAACGCTACCGGCGTATCTTTGCGGAAAATTTCTTCCTTACCATCGGGACGCACCTGAATGTTATATTCGCCGCCCTGCTCACGTAAAATCTCGTACCATTCACGGGTATAGATATGGGTGTGGACATCAATCACCGTCATTTCAAATACTCCTTAGAGTTTAAAGATACGTTCGGCATTGTCGCCGCGTACTTTGTGTTTAACGTCTTCTGGAAGCGCATTAACCCGGGCAAGGCAGCCTTCCATGTCCCCCAAATTGAAGGGATAATCAGAGCCATAGAGCACATGGTCAGCTGTGGCAACATCGACACACAGCTCCAACGCTTGTTGGGCATATGTCACACTGTCGTAGTAAATATGCCGTAGATACTCGCTCGGTCTCTTGCTTATCCGTTTTTTTGCCCGTTCGGTAGTATCAAACACGCGGTCGAACCGACCAGCGAGATAGGGCAGCGTCGCCCCGGCGTGTGACGCGATGATTTTAAGGTTCGGGTAGCGCTCAAAAAAACCATCAAAAATCATTTTTGAAATGGCAAGCGTGGTATCGATCATAAAACCAGTGGAGGCAATCAGCGCATAGCGGTCAAGCTCCATCAGTTCTGTACCAATCGGATAAGTCGGATGAACAAGAACCGGAAGCGCTCGGTCATCCAGTTCCTGCCAAACGGGCGCAAAATCTGGATCCGTCAAATGACGTCCATTGATACTGCCGTGGACGATCGCGGCTACCGCGCCTAAATCACAGGCACGTTTAATCTCCTCCACTGCAAATTTCGGCGTTTCCCATGGGAGTACCGCCATCCATCTTATGTGTTCTGGATGATCCTTCTGAGCCTGGGCAAATTCATTATTAGTCATTTGTGCGGCTTCCAGGCAGACTTCCCCTTTGCCCCAGATCACGCCTGGTGGCGGCATGGAAACAACAGCCATATCAACGCCCGCTTTTTCCATGTTTTTTACACGAAGTTCAAAATCAAAATGGGGTGGCTCCAGTACACAAAAGCTTGCACCTTTGTAGCACACCGTTTCCGGACTATCGACGCCGGCTTCGACGGTTAGGTCTGGCCCTCCCTTTCGTTTCAATAGATCAAGCCATCCGGCTGTATACATGTGCGTATGAACATCAATTACTTTGCTCATCGAATCCCCTAGCATTTCGTGATTAGAAGTTATGGCGCGAACTTAACAGCAACGGTAACAAATTACCAAATTAATTTTGTAACAAATGAAACAATCCAATTTGTGATCACCTAAAGATTGACAGTTCTCGTTAGTTGGGCGTAACCTCACATTAAAAGTAGGGAGATTCAAATGACCCATTCGTCTTGGGGGGTAAAGAGCGCACATGGCACATTAAAATCCGTTCTGATGCACCGTCCGGGTGAAGAAATCGATGTGGTCACAAAGGAAAACAGGAAAGTTTTCAACTTTGATGAACCTGTTGATCGGGAAGTATTTCAGTCAGAATATGATGTTATGGTATCCCAATTTAAATACCATGGCGTCGAGCCGGTGTTTCTTACTGACGTTCTTAAAAATGATGAAGACAGTCTGAATTATATCAAACATCGACCAAATATGACCTATACGCGGGATTTGGCGGCGGTCTTTAAAACCGGTGCCGTACTCATGGGACCTCATCTGCTGGGGCGCTGGGGAGACCAGGATATTGTTGGACGGGCCCTCAAAAGACTTGGTGTCCCTATTCTTGGGTCCATTGACTGTCCCTCTTTCCTCGAAGGGGGTGGAGTTACCATGATCGGTGAGGATACTGTTGTCGCCTCCATTTGTGACCGTGCTAATCAATCGGGAACGCGGGATCTAAGAAATCTTGTGCTTGGGGAAAACACCAAATATTTCCTTGAAGTGCCACTACCGCCAGGCCACATCCATATTGACGGTCTTTATATGACGCTCAGCAGCAATCTTGCAGTTGCTTATAATCCAGCACTCAATATTCTTCCCTGCCGCCTTTTCGAAGCCGGCAAATCTGAGCACACCCACGTCATGTTTGGTGAATATCTGGAAAGCCAAGGGATCAGTACCATAGAAATCAACGAAAAAGAAATGCGCGGCGGGCATCTTAACCTTGTGGTCACGCAGGAAAACAAAAAAGTCATTGGTTTTGAAAGCGCCCGACGCCTTTCCACTGAAATGGAAAGTCTGGGCTGGAAAGTCGCCACCTTCCCATCAGAGACACTGTTCAAAGGTAACGGCGGTGCTCACTGTATGACCATGCCGCTTCATGTGGTATAGGGAAATTAAATGAGCCTTAAAAGAAAACTAGGTGCCATTACAATATTTTCGGTGGTTGCTGGTAATATCATCGGGGCCGGGCTTTTCTTTACTCCTGGAGAGTTGGCTGCGGTCGCTGAAGCCACCTGGCAGGTTTATTTTTTCTGGGCGCTCTGCGGAATCATTGTCCTTTGCGGTGCGCTGACATTCGCCGAACTTTCGGTACTGCTACCGC
>JANQJN010000006.1 GCA_028281625.1 Emcibacteraceae bacterium
GCAATTGAAATAAATCCGGAACTTTCGCAGGCCTGGGCCGTAAAGAGTTTGGTATATTTAAGTCTCTTTGATTTTGAAGCATCTGAGCAGGCCATTTTACGTGCAACCGCGTTAAACGAAAATAATGCCACTGCCTGGTTGTGGCAGGGACTTCATTTCGCCGCTGTCGGCAATCAGGATAAAGCAATAGAAGCCATCGAAATTGCGCTTGATCTGGCACCAGCCGTTCCGATCAATCATAGTGCCCGCGGTATGTTCTACCATGCAAAAGGCGACGCACAAAGTGCGATCCCCTCCATGGATCACGCGATTGATGAACTGGGGTTCGAAGCAGGACGGATTGACAGAGCGTTAATTGCTGCGTGGAATGATAATCTAGACCTCGCGCGGGAACATATGCTTCGTTTTTACAGAAGCTACAACCAGCTCACTGAAGAGGAGCTGGAAACAGCGATATCCATTTACATCGAAGTCAACGAAGATAAGTCAAACGTTGCTGCCGCAAGAGAACAACTGCAACAAGACCATGCTGCCGGCAGGGATACTTCGTTTGGACTCTATATGATCGGGGATGGTGAAATATTTGTAGAAGATTATAATACCACCTTTGCAAATAAGGGTTTTCTAATCTCTCGAATATATAACCCAATCGCACGTCCAATGTTCCAAAATCAGATTTTTAGAGATTATTTGATTGAAATAGGACTGCTGGATTATTGGAAAAACCACGAATTTCCATACTTTTGCCGAGCGCTTGATGAGAATGATTTTCAGTGCGATCCATAATTTTATCAGCAACTAGACGCAACCAAAGTGATCACATATAATACCCTTTAAAGAGCAAAGGGTATCATGTTGCTTAAATTCGATAATATAGAAATCGACGATACGAAGTTCGAACTTCGCCGGGACGGTGAAATTCAGCACGTGGAACCGCTGGTGTTCGATCTTATCCTGTTTTTAGCAAAAAACCCTGATCGTATTATTAGCAAAGATGAAATCATAGAAGAACTTTGGGGTGGCCGCATTGTCGCCGATGCTACCATATCCAGCTGCATAAAATCTGCCCGTAAGGCGCTAGGCGACAGCGGTGAGCACCAAAAGTATATTAAAACCATTCGGGGACGAGGCCTTCAATTTATAGCGGCTGCGAGATCGACAAGACCTAACTCTTCTTACAGATCTGACGTTAAAGGCACTGATACCAAAAATGAACCTTCAAACCATGGCATGATGATAAAACTTGGTTCCATTGCAGCCTTGCTTTTGATAATCGCGGTTCTGTTTTTAAACCAGGATAAGAAAGTTGTACCAAATATACCTCAGCCCAAACAGACAGACCTGGCCCGAACAATCGCAGTCATGCCATTTGTGGATCTTAGCGCTGAAGGCAATCAGCAATATTTCGGTTTCGGCATATCTGAGGAAATATTAAACGTTCTGACCGCAGTTGATGGTCTTGACGTAACGTCTCGCACAACTGCTTTTTCGCTACAAAACGAAAATTTGTCAGTACCCGAGATCGCGAACCGATTAAGTGTTAATTATATTGTGGAGGGCTCAGTTAGAAGCGCTGGTAATCGCATTCGTGTCACAGCGCAGCTTATTGATGCTGTAAACGATGTGCACCTCTGGACGGCAAACTATGACCGTGAACTGACTGATATCTTTGCCGTACAGGACGAAATCAGCATTGCGATTACGGATGCGCTCAGGGTCGAACTAATCGGAAATGTATTAGGTGAAGATGATCCAACAAACAATATGGATGCTTACGCGCTTTATCTACAGGGTCATCAATATTTTTTAAATCGCGGCACTGGTGATTTACCTACAAGCATAGCGAACCTTAAAACGGCTGCGCTTTTGCTTGAAGAAGCCGTAGCGCTTGATCCCAATTACGCTGAGGCCTGGGCAGATCTTGCCATGGTTTATGTGGTATTACCTGTCTATTTTACCGATGAATTTTCCTACGAAGAAACCGTTATACGCGCCACTGAGGCAGCTGATAAAGCCATCGCGCTTAAACCTGATCTTGGCCAGGGCTGGGCCATAAGGGGATTTATTTATTCCAACAGCTTTAACTTTATTGCAGCCGAAGACGCGCTAACACGGGCGACAACACTAAATCCAAACAATGAAACAAGCTGGCTATGGCTAAACCTCCATTATTCAGCGGTTGGACTACATAACAAAGCCCAAATGGCTGTTGAGAGAGCTCTGGATATTGAACCTTCGTCAGCCATTGTACATAACGTTCTTGGGACTGTTATGCAGGCAAGTGGGAATAGACACCGTGCTTTGGAATTGCAGGCAAAAGCGGTTGATGAAATGGGCTTTCGATTAGGGCATATAGATAAAGCGCTACTCGCAATTGAAAATGGCGCTTCCGAAGAAGCGAAAACTGAGATTTTGAAGTTTTTTGAACGAAGTGATCAGGACACCAAGGACCGATTGGTCCTCTATATTGAAGCTTATTTTGACGAAACCAAGCGGGATGATGCTTTAAATGCTCTACAAGCAGAAACTGGAGAAGCATCTTTCTTTGGGGCGATATTGCTTCAGAACGGCAATAAAATGTCGGACTATTTTGACGCAACTACTGTCAATAAGGTGTTCAACTTCCGCCGTATTTATTATGAAAATGCAAGGCCGCTTTTTAAGCAGGCTGAATTTAAGCAATATGTCATTGAAATTGGACTTCTGGACTATTGGAATGAGTATCAGTTCCCGGAATATTGTGTACCACTAAATGACATTGATTTTGAGTGCTATCCTTAAAGCTCTCTCACATCAAGTCTTCTGACCACCTCAAACAAAACTTCAGCACCTGAATTTAACTGTTTTGAAGAGGTGTACTCCTTAGGGTTATGGCTTATACCACCTTTGGAAGGAACAAATATCATCGCAGCCGGGCAAATCCGTGCCATCATTTGCGCATCGTGTCCGGCACCACTGTTCATGCGCTTAAAAAAGGTCACTTTTTCTTGCGCTACTTCGGCGATCACATCGGCCACCCTGTGGTCAAACAGCACCGGCTCAAATCGTACCAGTTGTTCCGTGGTAATTTTCACATTTTCTTCATCACGTATGTAATCAATAACTTCGGAAAGTAATAATTCTGCGGTTTTCAGTTTCTCCTCATCAATATTGCGAAGATCCACAGTCATGGAGACTTCACCTGGCACCACATTTACAAGGTTTGGTTTTGGCGAAATTTCGCCAACTGTGCCGACCTGCCCTTCACCAAGTGCTTGGGTAATTTCCCGGACAGCTACCGTCAGCCGCGCCGCCGCTACCCCGGCGTCTTTTCGCAAACTCATGGGTGTGGTACCGGCGTGGTTGGACTGACCTTCAATATTAACCCTTGTCCAGGAAATCCCCTGAACCCCTTCGACAACACCGAGGAAAATATTCTCATTTTCTAGAACAGGCCCCTGCTCTATATGAAGCTCCAGAAAGGCATGGGGCACCACAGATCCGCAGTCCATAGTACCAAGGTAATTGGTACTGATGAGCGCTTCGATTAGGCTTACGCCATCCGTGTCCTTTATGTCGTGAGCCTCATCAATGCTCATCCCGCCAGCATAAACAAGGGAGCCAAGCATATCCGGCTGAAAGCGCACCCCTTCTTCATTGGTGAATATCGCAACGCACAGATCATGTTTGGGTGTTTCACTCGCCTCAGCATATGCCGCAAGCACTTCCAGCGCACTGATCACACCATAGCAGCCATCCAGATGACCGCCGTTGCCCACCGTATCGATGTGGGAGCCCATCATCACCGGCGATCCTGTTTGTTCGCCACGCAGGAAACCAAAAATATTGCCGATTTTATCGATCTCGACCTCAAGTCCCGTTTCCTTCATCCAGGAAATCAGCAAATCGCGACCGGCAACATCATCTTCGGTCAACGCAATACGGCACGAGCCACCATCGGAGGTTTTTCCAATTTCAGCGAGCACCGCAAGGCGTTCATGTATTCTGGCTGTGTTTATTCTCACTTAACTACCTCGGATGCAGCCACCCCGGAAGGAAGCTATAAGGATCTTTGTTTGCTTTATCATCGTAGGCAATATTCAGTTCCGCAAGTCTTTTTTGTAAACTACCGTCCTTGCAATCATCAAATATATCAGTGCAGCCACCAACAAATTCACCGCCAATAAAAATCTGCGGGAAAGTATCCCAGGTGGTTTTGTTGCGCAATGCCGCACGAATTTTGCCACCGCGATTGTTTGCCTGATACTCAACTGCATCAATATCAACCGACTTATATTCAATGCCGTAAGCCGCACACATTTTCTTTACCGACCAGCAGAATTCGCACCACTCAAGGGCAAACATAACAACTGGATTGTTTTTGTCGCTGACCATCGTCGCCACTTCCTGAACCGCATGTTCATCAAGAATTTCTTCCTTCTTCTCTTCAACAGCGGGTGGGGGTGGAGCACTTACATCAAAGCGGTAATTTGGTGTTGATCTCGAAATTTCCTTTTCCTCATCAGTCATTTCCGAGACCACCCACTCAAACAAAGGTGTGCTTAAATACCGTTCTCCGGTATCTGGAAGCATCGCAAGGATGTTGGAACCATCCGGTGCGGTTTTGGCTACTTCTAGCGCGGCGGCTAGCGTGGCACCGGCGGTCACACCAACAAATACGCCTTCTTTTTGCGCCAGATTTTTTGAACATTCCAGCGCAAAATTACCATCCACAGGGATCACGTCATCAATGGTGCCATTGTGTACCGCCTGCTCAGTAAGGCGCGGAATAAAATCTGGTGACCAGCCTTGCATTAGATGCGGTCTAAAATTAGGGTGGCTTTCTTTGTTTGTTCCGTCTGCATTTCTGGCTTGTGGAATACCACTGCCCAAAAGCTGAGCATTGTCCGGTTCGGCAACGATAATCTTCGTATTTGGACTTTCTTTCTTAAGAACCCGGGAAACACCATTGACCGTGCCGCCAGAACCAAAGCCCGTGACCCAGTAATCAAGACCTATTTCCGAAAAATCATCAAGAATTTCAACTGCAGTAGTTTTTTCATGGATTTCCGCGTTGGCTGGATTTTCAAACTGCTTGGACTGCCACCAGCCGTGTTTGGCGGCGAGTTCGTCCGCTTTTGCGACCATGCCTGATCCTTTAAGGGACGCTGGGGTCAACACAACTTTAGCACCAAGAAAACGCATCAGCTTTCGGCGCTCGACACTAAAGCTTTCTGCCATGGTAATTACCAGGGGATAGCCGCGCTGCGCACATACCATGGCAAGCGCGATTCCCGTATTGCCACTGGTGGCTTCGACAATTGTTTGGCCGGGCCTAAGCTCACCCCGCTTTTCGGCGTCCGTAATAACACCAAGTGCCAGACGGTCCTTTACGGATCCAAGTGGATTAAAATATTCCAGTTTTCCGTATATATTGACATTGTTTGGAGCGATATTACTCAATTTGACTACTGGCGTATTGCCAATAGTTTCAACGATATTATTGTAAATTTTACCCATAATTATTTCCTCTACTAGGCCAGAACTTTTGCACCGCTTTCAAGAAAGGCCATCGCTTTTGTCGCGCCACCAAATTCGGCATTTTCAATTAAATTATCCTCAGTGATTCCCCTCACTTTTGCACCAACCGGGCAAAGCCAAAGCGTGCCACCATCACCAACAAACTGATTAATAAGATCAGAAAGTGGCTCCGTGCCGTCAACCGCAAGGCCCTCCGCACCTCCCTTTGTGCAGAAGTCAGACGCGTTCGTCGCTAATAGTACCACAGTTTCGCATCTTTTTGCGGCTGTTGTAGCAAATAAAAAGGAAACTGTTGCCCCTTCCAGGTTTTCAACGCCGTCCCGACAGTGGATCAAGTATTTTGGTGTTGTCATTGCCTTTATCCGTTTTAAAGTGTGGTCTTTCATCATTTTCGATGCTCTCAATCTACCCATATGAAGATGTGGATGCTTGAGCGGCGCATGAAATTATCGTGGGGATATGCTGGAGATTGTTGAAATATTTGCTTTTTTTTATGAGTAAAACGATATTCATTGTACTGAAAACCCAAACTGGCTATAAATCGAAACGAGATGATAAAACGACTAAAAAATAATCGGTTTTATGTCCAACTCTTGTTGGTGACGGCTGTATTTTTAAATGCCGCAGCACCGCTTTCCGCAGTTGCGGATCAGCTATTTCCATCTGAAGAAGCATCGCTTGAAAGCTTGTTGGGTTCGAAAATTATAATTTGTACGCCCACCGGATTTAAATACATTAGCTACGATGACTTTCACAACAATTCGGGTCATGGTTTACCTGATGACCAATCTCATTGCGCGCTGTGTCAGATCAGTACAGATGACAATCCTCTCTTCCAGTTCACAGCAAAAGCAATATATGAAATTGAAATCGTAATTGCTGCGGCTAAATTTAACGTTCTGCAAAACGTTCAGAAATTAAAGTCGCGATTTGCTTTACCCGTCCTTCGGGCCCCTCCTTTTTTACTTTAGTTATCAATCAAGAATGCGGACTTTTTCGCGTCGGTTCGTTCACTGGCGCAAAGACGTTCGTGCACAAAAATTATTAAAGTAAAAGAAATAAACATTATGAAAAAAGAAATTACACTTTTCGCAATGTGCGCCATGTCGGCTGCACAAACAACTTTCGCCGGCTCCTTGCCAACTGACCATGCACCGATCGGTGTTATGGGGGACCATAATCATCTGACCGGTGAATGGATGGTCGCGTACCGATACATGAATATGAGCATGGAGAATTCATTGCTTGATAGCGGTGATATTCTTAATGGGGCTATGATGGCGCCGAAGAAAATGAAGAAAGAAATGCATATGGCCGGATTGATGTATGGCGTTACCGATACCTTAACAGTTGTAGGATCAGTACCATTGGTCAAAACCAAAATGACTATGGAACGCGCCATGGTAGCAGATTTCATGACCGAGGCGGACGGGATTGGTGACGTTAAGATTGGCGGCCTTTACAGTCTGATAAAAAATGACACAACCAATATACTGCTCAACCTAGCTCTCAGCATCCCAACCGGCAGTATCAACCAGCGTGATGACACCCCAATGATGGCAGCTCAGCTGCTTTCACCCAATATGCAACCGGGCTCAGGCACCTGGGATGTTATTGCGAAGCTCACCTATACTGACCGCGTGGATAGCTTGGCATGGGGATTACAGGCCGGCACTGTTTTGCGTACCGGCACCAATGATAATGGATACAAGCAGGGAGATCGCGGCCTAGTCAGTGGCTGGGTAGCTTATAACCTAGCTGATTTCGTGAGTGTCTCCGCACGTCTTGAAGGGCAAAAATGGGGCGACACAACTCTGAATGGCACCAGTGCAATGAACCTTTTTGGTGGGGAGCGAGTGGACTTATTGGGTGGTGTTAACTTTATCATTCCCGAAGGGGCCCTAAAAGGAAACCGGTTTGCAATCGAATTTGGCAAACCTATTCATCAGGACACAACAGGCAATCAGATGGAAAACGATTACCGCCTTCATGCGGGGTGGCAGCTCGCATTCTAAAAATCACTTAAAACAGCAGCGCCCGGGAACAGTAATCCTGGGCGTTGCTTTTCTTGTCGGGATCAATACGAAGTTTTTTTGCCATATATCCGCATGATCAAATTGATCACTACAAACTGTATAAGAAGCACGCCAATGATAATCTCAGGTGTCTGGTAAAAACCTGCAACAATGAAAGCCACCACCGCCATTCCGCCCGCCACAAGCGCATAGGAAAGCTGGGTGGACACATGATCAATATGGGGACATCCAGCCCCCATTGAAGCCAACACCGTTGTATCAGATATAGGTGACGTATGATCCCCGAACAAACCACCGCTAAGCACACCGGCAAGGGTAAGAACAAGCGGCGCGTCCATAGCCACCGCGAGTGGCACCACGATAGTGATCAATATTGCGAATGTACCGTATGAGGTACCCGTCGCAAATGACATGATCGCACCCAGGACAAAAACAAATAGCGGCAGGAAGTTGGGATTGATGGTATCACCGATAAGAGAAGCGAGATAAGCACCGGTCTCCAGATCGCGACAAATGGAACTTAACGACCACGCAAGAGCCAGTATCAGGCACACAAGCACCAGTTTTTCCATACCGCGTACAAATATATTCATGGATTCGGTATACGTTTTATCCATGTATTTTTTCATTAGATAAGCACATGCAATGGATGCCAGCAGATAAGATAGCGCAATACCCGCACGAACATGAGTGCTGCTCATACCTTCCGCATAGGCATAATAAATTATATAGCTAAGCATGAAGACAAGCATGACACTCAGCGGTAGCAGCACTACAATCATTCTTGGTTTCTCATCTGCTACTTCTGGTTCAGCTTCTTCTTCATCCAGTGTTCCCTCATTGATCGCTTTTATGTAATTTTCTTGTGCGGTTGCCATGGAGCCAAAATCACGACCCGTCATCAACACCATCGGGACCAGACACAGCGCCAGAAGCGCATAAAACTGATAGGGCCAAATGCTCAGTAGCACCTGAAACGCGTCTTCATTAATTCCCGCATCAGCATAAGAATTTTCAATCAGACTCATAATATAAACTCCCCAACCTACAAAGGGGACAAGGATGCTAACCGGTGCCGCAGTACTATCCAAAATATAGGCGAATTTTTCCCGGGAAATTTTAAGACGCCTATAGACCGGTTTAAACAGCGGTCCCACAATCAACGCATTTCCCGTATCGGTAAAAAACACGCTAAGCCCTGCAAACCATGTACCGATCTGCGCACGAAAAGGGTTTGAAATAACCCGTGTAATCACAGTGGAGAAGGAACGCGCGCCGCCAGACTTATCCAGCAAATGAATAAAGCCGCCGATGGCGAATGTTACAATAATCACCTGGATATTGAGCTCATTAGAAACCTGAACAAAAAGACGCTTCTCCATCAAATCAGAAAGAGCAAGAAACGGATTATAGCCCGTCATAATCATAGAGCCGCTGAATACGCCAATGGCTAGGGAAAAGATAATGTTACGGGTATAAAGAGCGAGGAAAATACTTAAACCCGGCGGTACAATCGATAAAAACCCGAAATCTTCCATGGTACTCCCTAAACGCTGAAATTCTGGTCACTATACCAGATTTCGCTCTTCCCCTCTACTGTCATGGCCATAGAACTTCATCGCTAGGCGAATGGAAATAAACTGAACCACAACAATGAAAAAGATGATGTAAGGTGTCTGGTAGAACCCGGCCACAATAAACGCGAGTGCAGTCATCATGCCATTGAGTGCCGCATAGGCAAACTGGGTTGTAACATGATCAATGTGTGCACAGCCCGCACCCATGGACGCAAGCACGGTAGTGTCCGAAATCGGCGAAGTATGGTCCCCAAACAGACCACCACATAGGACAGCAGCGATACATAGGATCATGGGTGCATCCAGTTCATAAGCCATGGGTACGACGATAATCATCAAGATGGCAAAAGTGCCGTAAGATGACCCTGTGGCAAAGGACATCATCGCCCCAAGGAAGAAAATAATTAGCGGCAGGAAATTCGGGTTTATAGTATCACCAATCAAGCTCGCCAGATAAGCCCCTGTCTTCATTTCATTACAGATTGAACTAAGCGTCCAAGCAAGTACCAGCACAAAACAAATGAAGACCAGTTTCTGCATCCCCCTGATAAAGAGCTGCAGACTATCGTTATAAGAAACACCCTTATCCTGCTTCATCAGATACGCACAGGCGATTGAGGCAAAAATGTAGGCAAGACAGATACCGGCCCGTACATGTAGGCTTTTTACACCGTCTGTGACGGCGAAATATCCGATATAAATCACCATGGTTCCAAGCATCACGGAAAGCGGAAGAACAACGGTTCGCAGCTTCGGCGTTTCCTCGCTGTCTGTTTCTGGCTCTTCATCTGTAAGCGTACCATCCTTTAGCGCCTTATTAAATCGGCTTTGCGCCCTTGCCATGGGGCCAAAATCTTTCCCTGTGGTCAGGATCATTGGAATAGAAAGAAGCGCCAGCATGGCATAAAACTGATAAGGCCAGACACTGAGCAGCACCTGAAAACTATCATCCTCAAGTCCTACACTCGCGTATGCAACCTCAATCTGGTTCATGATATAAACAGCCCAGCCAACAAAAGGGATCAATATGCAAATCGGCGAGGCCGTGGTATCGATAATATAAGCGAGTTTTTCACGGCATATTTTTAGCTGACGAAACACCGGCCGAAACAGCGGACCAACAATCAGCGCGTTACCACTATCGGTGAAGAATATCCCGAGACCCGTCGTCCACGCAGCAAGCTGCGCCTTTACGGGGTTACCGATGAATTTGACCATTAGGCCCGCGAAAGCTTTTGCGCCTCCTGATTTATCCAGCATATGAATGAAGCCACCGATGGCGAGCGTAACCACGAGTACCTGCGTATTTGATCCGCTGGATACCTGAACGAAGGCATGATTTTCCAGAAGTTCTGCAAACGCGTAAAAGGGATTAAAACCGGAAATGATGAGCGCACCACTGTAAGCTCCAACAGCAATCGAAAAAATGATGTTCCGGGTATACACCGCAAGAACAATACTGAGTAACGGTGGGATAACAGCAAAGGCGCCATAGTCTTCCATTTATAATTTCCTTTTTTAACGTCCGTATTTATACATAAGCAGCCGGATCACGATATATTGCAGCACCATCATGATTAAAACCACTGATGCCGTTTGATAAATCGCTAGTAACGTAAATGCGCAGAGTGTCATAAAACCAGTAATCAGTGCATAAGGAATTTGTGTAGTCACATGATCAATATGGGGACAATCTGCTCCCATACTGGCGAGCACGGTTGTATCCGATATGGGTGATGTATGATCGCCAAACAAACCACCACTTAGTATAGCGGCAATGGTTAGGACCAAATCCGCGCCCAATATGTTCGCAGCAGGCAAAGTAGTCGCCATCAGGATTGCAAAAGTTCCAAATGATGATCCTGTCGCGAAAGACATGGCCGCACCGATGATAAAGACAGCGATTGGGAAAAAGCGTGGATCTAACGCGTCCCCAATTAATGCCGCCAAATACTGGCCGGTTTCAAGTTCCCGGCAGATGGAGCTGAGCGCCCAGGCAAGCGCGAGAATGGCTGCAACCGTAATAAGCCGACCAACCCCTTCAAAAAAACGGTTCATACTTTCAGTAAAACTCATAGCTTGAAATTTTTTCATCACATAGGCGCATCCCAGCGACGCGAACACATAAGAAAGAACGAGTGCCGTATTCACATATCCACCAATTCCCCCTGCAAAAAAGTAGTAATATCCAAGCACAAGGCCCAGTGTCGCAAGCATCGACGCAATTGGAATGACAAACATCGAAAGATGAGTTTCGTGCGATTGTTCTTCGCTTTGCTCCACGTTCTCTTCTGATGACAGGTAATTTTCCTGAGCCCGTGCCATAGGGCCAAAATCCTTGCCAGTCGAAATAATCATCGGCACCGCAAGAAGTGCTAACATGGCATAAAATTGATAAGGCCAGACATCAAAAAGTACAGAGTATGGTTCAGCATCAATACCCATATCCGTATAGGAATTACTAATAAGGCTGGTAATATAAACGCCCCAGCTGGCAAGCGGGATCAGGATCACCACCGGTGCAGCCGTTGTATCAATAATATAAGCCAGTTTTTCACGGCATATTTTTAGCTCTCTGAACACTGGTCTAAATAGGGGACCGACAATCAGCGAATTGGCTGTATCACTAAAGAAGACGCTGATACCAGAAAGCCAGGTTGCAATCTGACCTTTTCGTTTGCTTGAAACGAGCTTCACCATCGAGGCCGAAAAAGCACGTGCGCCACCTGAATCCTCCAAAAGTTTTACAAATCCACCAATGATAAGAGTAATAAGAATAACTTGAGTGTTAGAAGGGCTTGAAACCTGAACAAAGATGTGATCCTTCATGAGGCTGATGGTGGCAAAAAAAGGATTATAAGAATTCAGAATCAGCGCACCGCTCAGCCCACCAATAGTCAGCGCAATAATAATATTGCGAGTATAGACCGCCAAAATGATGCTAAGTACCGGCGGCAAGACGGACAGCATGCCGTAACTTTCCATTTTCCTCTCCCCATTTTTAGCACTAGCCTAATTGAAATAAGCATGAGTTCAAGCAGAAAGTCTTTTTTACCGGACTGCGGACAATAATTCGCAGAAAAATATATGGTAATTTTGGCCGACCAAGTGTTAAATGATTAAAACAATTCAGGAAATAAAGTTCTAATGGAACAAGTGCCGCAAGAATATTTAAGTTTTAATGATTATTACGCCTGGCCGAAGGTGCCTGGTACAAAGCAGTTAATCATTCAAGACATGCTTGATAAATGCCTTGAAAGCCAGTGGAAATCATCGAAGAAAATAAAAGCAGGCCAAATACAACAGGTGGAGATGCTACTTACCCACGCGCGAACCCACTCCCCATTTTATCAGCACCTGCTTTCGCAAATCAACATGCAAGGTGTGCGAGATTTTTCCGACGTTTGGAAACAAATTCCATCACTTGAACCAAACATCATCGCCCAAGCTGGACAGGCCATGGCAGCAAAAAACATTCCTGTTGAACATGGAAATGCAAAAAGGTCAGCGATGGTCCTGCCAGGTATGGCACCCATGCCCATATTAACCAGTGACTTCTGGATGGCTATTCAATCGAGCTGGTTTGCTAGGCAGGCGCAGGATCATGGCTGGGATCAACAGGCGACGCTCATCGACCTTGGCCCCGGAAACCCAGGTCAACATAAAGAAATCAGAGCGGGTTGGGGATTTGCCACCACCAGCGGCCCTCATTTCGCTGGAAATTATGATTCTGCTTCAGCAATTTTACCCAATTGGCTCACGGGTATTGAAGGCGATATCTATTTACGCTTTGATGCAAACACTCTTCCAAACGTATTAAGCGCTTTTGACTCGGGTGCGCTACCTAACCTTAAAGGCCTGATGGTCAATGTCACCAGAAAGGCAGAACTGGATCTCTGTACCATCGCTCGGAAAAAAGGCATATCTGCAATTGCGGTGATTATCATACCGGGCCTCGGTATGATCGCAGCCACCTGTCCGGAAGAAGGCACACTTCACATCCAGTCGGAATCTGTGCTCGTGGAAAAAGTAAGGAACCAGACGCTGATTACATCGCTGCATAATTTTGCCATGCCGCTGGTGCGGGTGAATACAGGACTGGCTTTCGAACTTCTAAAAAACTGTCGCTGCGGCCGCGGACAGGACGCGATCACTCTTCGTCACTGATCTCACAAAGAATATCATCAAACTTACCGCCGGCATTACGCGGCAGGTCATCCACACGTTCCAGAATGATGTTAAAATCATAACCCGGGACCATTTCCTCTCCTGCGATGATCATTCGCTTTTCAATATCTTCGGGAAGCGGTTCATCGGATACATACCTAAGGGCAATATCGTCATAGGAATACTGAACATATTGGAGCTTGCGGACATAACTGAACGCTTCGCGGTCTCTCAAGTTTGTGATCGGACGGAGCCTGTCCCCACCCCGCACCCGGAACAGGTGACGGGACCGACCAAGAATATTGGCAATGGTCATGTGTTTTCGGCCGCAGGAACACTCGCCACCCATCTCAGCCATATCGCCAAGCTCGTAACGGATCAGCGGCATGGCAGTGTTCGTAAGGCTGGTAACAACCACTTTACCGGCTTCACCGGGTTTTGCGAGAGTGCCATCTTCTTTGATGATTTCCAGAAACACATTTTCACTTTGAACATGGAGCATGCCGCTTTCCGGGCACTCAAGCGCAATACATCCTGTTTCACGGCTTGCATATTTATTGACTATCTTTGCACCGCAAACCCGGTCCGCCATGATCTGGTTGTTTGGCATGATTGGCTCAGCATAATTCAGGATAAGCTCAATGAATGACAGATCAGAACCATGCTCGATGGCGTAGCGAAGTAGTTCATCCGTATAGGATGGATAAGTAACCAGATAGGACGGTCTGTTTTCTTCGAGCCACTTTATTTTATCAATCATTGACGTGCCCACATTATTGATAAAATAATCGCCATTTGGATACTCATAATACCAGCCTTTGGTGTGTTTGTTGGCTGGGTCGCCGGGCTTAAAAAATTTGGATGTAAAATAAGACATGGCCTTATTGCCATCCATCTTGTTCCAGTCATACCAGCGTTTTTGCAGCACACAATTCAGATCATTTAAGTAAAACGACATAGTGGTTTTTACAGGCTCCCCTGTCGAACCAGAAGATATATTTTCCATGGTCGGGCCGCGCTCAAGGGAAAGATCTGCACTCTGCAAATCTTCAAACTGGTTTTGTAGATCTTCTCGCTTGAGGAGAGGCAGTTTTTGAAACTCCGTTAAGTCAATGCCTTTGTTGAAATCGATATTTAAACCCGACAACCTCTCTTTATAAAATGGTGTACTCTCACGTGCGTGATGACATAGCCGCGCCAGTTGTTTACGCTGCAGCAACAGGATCTCGTCGCCGCTAACCCATTCCATGGCTTTGATTTGCTCTTCCAAAATATCGAGAAGAGTTCTGCTAACTCCGGAAACCGGCGGCCAGACAATGCCTGGAAATTGGCCAATAATGGGCATGTCACTTGTATGGGTATTCATTGATTGTGCAACTTTTATTTTGGTTTCGCACAATCATACATAAAGCACCGGCAATGAGAAGGGTTTATATTGCTATAAACCCTCTAAGCTTATGCTGATACACTAAAATATCAGATTATAATTTATGATTTTCGTTGGACGGGTTGGCTTTAAGGGCGTGAGTCCAGGCTTTGTTTTTGCTCGTACGTAGACTTTCGATAGTCTCAAAAAGCTGCGCTTCTTTATCGTAAGCATCAAGTTTTACGCCTTTGCGTACTTCCACATTAAAATCACGGAAATTGACTTCGACCTGCTGGAAGTTCCTGTGAACGATTGAACCCTGTTTTGCTCTGGCCTCCGTTGAATCGTCTTCGTCTTCCTCAACAGGTTCCGAGATATTTTCAAGGCTGTAGTCTTCCTTGTCATAATCACGCTTTAACACTTCACGCACAAGATCGTGCATTGTTACATCAGGGTCAGTGCCCTTTTCTTCCATAATTTTACGAAGCCGCTTTATGTCTATCATCGTAATTGTCCTAAACTATTAACAAGGACAATCAGATTAACAGCAGTTAGTAAACAACTTGTTACCCGTCGTGGTTAATTAAGGGTTAATCACCTGTTTTTCCAAAGGCAAAACCGACGATGCCCGCAATCACAGTGGATACTTCCCCAGTGAGCACGCCATTGATCGCCAGAAGCCCCACCAGCGGCAGAGAAATGCAAAGCACATTATAGCGAATAAACTGCCAGCCAATCCCTTTCGTATCTTTGTTTGTGGTCCCCTTACGATTAAGATAACCAATGAACAGCACCAGCGGAATTGATGCCGCCAAAATTACCGATACCCACTCCATATTTTCTCTCCTGATAAAAAAAGAGCGCCACTTGGGCGCTCTCTCTAAACTTTTAATCGCTCGCGAGGATCACTTTGCTTCGCTTATTAAAGTAAGCCTCATTAAAGGCGGCCACCGGTCCGGAAAGTATGGCCTCATATTCTGGCTTAAGCGCCAGCCAGCGATCATTGATATGACCGTAGCGGTCCCGCATACGCTGGTTCATCGGCGGCACGATATTATCGACGATGCGGTAAATATCCTGCATATCCGCAAACACCATATCCGGCCAGTTGAGCGTATCCTGGAAGTAAGTCCGGTCTACGGATACAACTTTCGCTTCCCAGGCATCCACCGCATCAATGATGGCTTGAGCGAGCTCTTTAAGCTCCTCATCATTTGCAGCATCGCCCTTTTGCGCTTGGGCCTGGTTCCTTGCATCACGGACCGTTTTAAGGCTGTCAGTAAGATCCCGAAGCGACGCATCAATCTGATCGGTAAGCTCATATTTTTCCATCAGTTGCGCGTTGGTGACTTCTACACGTGGATCATATTGAACTGTTAGCGGCTGTTCCATTACCTCACCATCGAATGTCAGACGCACGGTATAGTTCCCCGGACGTTGCTTCGGGCCGCCTGTGATGTTATCACCACCACCGGATAGGACGTAAAGATCCTTGATTTCCGAGTAGTTTTCACCGCGGTAATCCCAGGTTGCTTTGTTAAGGCCTTTATTGGCCGGAAGCTTGTAGGCACTTTCTGAACCGCCACCATCACGATTGTTTGCATCAGCTTCGAGCGTACGGACAACTTCACCCGCGCTGTTGATGATTTCCATCTTCAGCGGTGTTTCGGATAAATCATATTCCTCACCGAGTGTATAATAAATAACCGCTTGCAGGGTCATATTACCCACACGGGCATCATATGCTGTGGCTGGCGCATAAAGATAGGCTTTATCCTCATCGCGGTCCTCTGCCCCCTGACGAAGTGGGCTAAGGTCATCCAGTATCCAGAAGGCACGGCCTTGTGTTGAAATCGCAAGGTCCACACCATTTACCTGAAGGTCGGTGATAGGAACGGTTGGTAGGTTCCGCTGGAATTTCTGCCAATTATCGCCGCCGTCCACGGAAATATACATTCCTGTCTCCGTGCCCGCGTATAGAAGGCCCGGGCGCACCGGATCTTCACGAACCACGCGTACGAACGATCCTTCCGGAATGCCGTCAGCGATCATTTCCCAACTGCGACCATTGTTGGTTGTTTTATAGATATACGGGTTATGATCATCATATTTATAGCGCGGTGTCGCGATATAAACTGTGTTTGGATCATGGGGTGAGATTTCAATGGAATTGACCATTTTATCTTCATTGTCCCTTGGTGTCACTTCTTCCCATGTGGCACCACCATCTTCTGTTTTTGAAAGCATACCGTCATCAGAACCGGCCCAGATCACATTGGGATCATAAGGACTTTCGGTCACCGCCAGCAGCGCGTTGTAACTGTCGGTTACCTCCCGCGTGATGGTATCGGGGTGGGTTTGCTGATATTCAGTCTGGTTTTTGGTCAGGTCCGGGCTAACATCCGTCCAGGTCACACCGCGATCATTCGAGCGGTGAAGCACGTTACTGGCGTGATAAATCACACTCGGATCATGGGCGGAGACCAGCACTGGCGCATTCCATTTCCAGCGGTAACGCCGCTCGTTCGGGTTAACCCCAAAACCAAGCTCACGGTATGGCTCAACATTTCTGCGAACGCCTGTGTCACTGTCAAATTCATTAAGCTGACCAAGGTAACATCCGCCATACATATACCTTGGGTTATCCTTATCCATGGCAACATGGGCATTTTCGCAGCCTGCCACTGCGATATAGGCATCCTCACCCATATCACCGGAAACACCCTTACTGGCAATACCGACCGATGAATTATCCTGCTGCCCGCTGAACATTCTGAACGGGAAGCTGTTATCGGTATTCACACGGTAAAACTGTGCCGTTGGCTGATTATGGATTGAGGACCATGTTTCACCGCCATCAAACGTCACCGTACCGCCACCATCGTTGGCGTTGATCATATTGTTGCTGTCATCCGGATTGATCCAGTGACCATGATGGTCACCATGTGGCGTCCGGATCCTATCAAAGGTCTTACCGCCGTCAGTGGAGCGATACATCGGCGCATTCAGGGTATAAAGCGTATCCGCATCATTGGGATCCGCATAAATATGCATATAATACCAGGAACGGGAAATCAGCTGGCGGTTGCTGGTAACATGGGTCCAGTTTTCACCACCGTCAACGGATTTATAAAGTCCGCTATCCTCACCGGTCCGCTCATCATCACCCGCTTCCACAAGCGCATAAAGCAGTCCATCCTGCGCACCGGACGGGGCAATACCCATTTTGCCAAGATAATCCGGAAGGCCGTTATTGATCGGCTCCCATGTTTCCCCGGCATCAACGGATTTATAAAGCCCGCTACCCGGGCCACCACTGCGCATGCCCCATGGGTTACGGTTCTGATCCCACATGGACGCATAAATGATCCGCGGATTATTAGGGTCCATTTTCATATCCACACCACCGGATGTTTCATTGGTAAAGAGCTTTCTTTCCCATGTTTCACCAGCGTCGGTGGTTTTATAAATACCGCGCATTTCGGTTGGCTCCCAAGGGCTACCCTGCACGGATACCAAGATCGTGTTCGGATCCCCCGGCATCACGATCACTTCTGAAATCTGCCGCGCGTCCTTAAGGCCGATATGTTTCCAGCTCTTACCCGCATCGGTGGACATATATACCCCGTCACCATAACTGGAAGCCACATGACGGTACGGGCTTTCACCCATGCCGACCACAACAACATTAGGGTCTGTTTTGGATACGGTCACGGATCCCACGGAAGCAGTACCGAATGTACCATCGTCCACCGGCTCCCACGTGTGGCCTGCATTGGTGGTTTTAAACACACCACCGGTCGCACCCATATAATAAGTCTGATTGTCGCCAACCACACCGGTCACTGTGGTCACGCGGCCACCACGAAATGGTCCCACTTCGCGGTATTCAATGCCTTTCAGATTATCTTCAATTACAATGCCATCAACAGCGTTCGCCGGCGTCGCCATAAGCGCTGCACCAAGTGCCCCGCTCAAACAATAAGTCAGCAATGCGGATTTAATCCCCATAATGTCTCTCCCGTTTTTATGTGATACTGATTCTTTGCGAGTCAGCTTACAGGGTGACTTTTGGTCTGACAATGGTGTTTGCAATCAAAAGCCCCGCTGAGATAACCAAGGCGACGATGAACATTTGCAGGAACTGGTCTAGACCGCGGGCGGTTTCTTCGGTGGCTGCGATGAGAAGCCCCTGAAAACCGACCGAACCGGAGACCATCACCGTGATCGCCGGGACAAGCACAATTGATGTAGGACGGTTAAACTTACGCGCCCAAATGTTCCCGTAAATATTGGCGGTAATCGCACCCATTAATGTACCCAAATATTGAATTTCAAAACTGTTCCCGAACAGCACCCCGAGATAGGACACAAGACAGCACAGCATCACCCATGGAAAGTCCCGCATCAACGACTGATATGCAATCCCTAGGCCAATAAAAAGCAGCGGTATAAACAGCCACACGCCCAAGGTTTCCGATGGCACAGCGGACACAGGTGTTGTTTGCAGGAGAATTTCCACCGTTGCCAGACCAAACCAGGCACCGAAAAACTGTTTGAGCAGGTAAATCACACCCGCGATCAGGTTCGCGCTTCCGGAAACCACATGATCACTAACAATTTCCACGATCCCGGCGCTGACGGTAAAGCCGGGGATGATCGAAATAATCGCAGCGAGCACCACAACGGAAACATTAATTTCCGGAAAGTAAATTTTAAGCACCGCCGTAATCACCCCCACTGAAAAAGCGCTGGTAAAGGGCAGAAGTTCAAAAAAACGTCCTTCATATTTATGGGCAATATAGACATTGGCATAAACAAGCAGCGCCAGCGCTCCGGCGAAATATATATCCAGCAAATTCCCCGACATCAGCCCGGAAAAGCCAACACCAATGAAAAGAAAACTCACTGCCTTCGCCAGTGGCCCCCAGGGGTTCGGCAAGTCATCAATTTCAAGAAGCTGCTTATAAGCTTCATGAAGATCAATGTCGCCATCCACCACAGATTCAACCACTTCACCCACGCGGGCAAGTTTGGCCATATTAAAACTGCCTTTTTCGACCCGCTCAATATGGATAATCTGATCCATAGGATCATCTTTCCAAAAGGCATAGGTGATCTCAGCCCGGTTTGACTGAAACACACCGTTGTAGCCCAGGGATTCAATCACCTGGGTCAGGTAACTTTCCAGCCGGGCCGCTGAGGGACCATAGCCATGGGCAATGATGCCGAGCTTTATGATGAAGCGTCTGGCAACACTGTATTTTACCGCATATTCGTCCTGTTCGGTCATGACCGCACCTCAAAAAAACAATTCAAATCACGTTATGTGATTTCCCTTAAAAAGCAAATGAATATTACTGCATGGCTGCACTGCAATTACTTAAGTACTAAATTTAAATGACAGGATTATTCTTGAAAGAGTGATTTCAAAGGCTTACATAAGAACTATTACAAAATGATGACAGAGTATTTGCCATGTCTATACCTTTAAAGGCCGCGGAAACGCTACCGAAAACCGAGCTTTTAAGCGAGATCGACCGACTCCGCAAGGAGAAGAATGCGGTGATCCTTGCCCATTATTATCAGGATCCGGAAATTCAGGATCTGGCGGATTTTGTTGGTGACAGTCTTGACCTGTCACGAAAGGCAGCGGCAACAGACGCGGATGTTATTGTTTTTTGCGGTGTACGCTTCATGGCAGAAGTGGCGAAAATCCTAAGTCCGGAAAAAACCGTGGTCCTTCCCGACATGGAAGCAGGTTGTTCACTGGAAGACAGCTGCCCACCAGAGGATTTTGGAAAATTCCGTGAAAAATATCCGGATCATATTTGCCTGACTTATATTAACTGCTCTGCGGCCGTGAAGGCGCAGTCGGATATCATAGTCACGTCATCCAACGCTGAATATATCCTTGAGCAGATCCCGGCAGACCAGAAAGTAATGATGGCACCGGACAGGCATCTTGGCGCTTACCTCAGCAAGAAAACAGGTCGCGAAATGGTCTTCTGGCCCGGTAGCTGTATTGTTCACGAGCGCTTTTCGGAAAAAGAACTGATCAAGCTTAAAGCCCAACATCCGGAAGCACCGATCACAGCACACCCGGAATGTCCGGAACATATCCTGCGTCATGCGGATCACGTGGGGTCCACGTCATCAATCCTGAAATTCGTGCTGGAAAATCCGGCAGAAAAATTCCTGGTGGCAACAGAACC
The DNA here is from genome assembly GCA_028281625.1 of Emcibacteraceae bacterium. GTDB lineage: Bacteria > Pseudomonadota > Alphaproteobacteria > Sphingomonadales > Emcibacteraceae > Pseudemcibacter. The sequence goes on from JANQJN010000006.1 coordinate 20,882, forward strand.
CGGCATTCTTCATCAGATGCAGAAATCAGCGCCCCACAAAACCTTCATCGGTGCACCGGGCGCGGATGGTAATTGCAACTGCAATCAGTGCCCTTATATGGCGCTGAATACCCTTGAAAAACTTTATAATTGCCTGAACACCCTTGGTCCGGAAATTAATGTGGATGAAGAGACGCGCGTGAAAGCATTGGCGCCACTGAATAAAATGCTGGAAATGTCACCATTGCAGGCCCCAACACCGCCAAAATCTGGTAGAGCCTTTTAATCGTGCCGCTTTATAAAGAAGAACTTCGCCATTTTGTCTCCTCCGTCCTTGACGAGGATGTGGGCAAAGGCGATCTGACCACGCAGGCAACAATACCAGCCGATGCGACATTAAGCGCTGAAATGAACGCACGTGAGAATATGGTGGTCGCCGGGATTGATATCGCGTCACTCATCATCCATGCGGTCGATCCAGCGATTACGGTCGAAATTCTGGTACAGGACGGCGTGGAAGTGACCGCTGGTAACTCAATCATGCGCCTTGAGGGCAACGCGCGAAACATCCTGACCGCCGAACGGTCAGCACTTAACGTTTTGCAGCATCTATCAGGCATCGCGACCCTCACACGAAGGTACGTTAAGCAAATAAACCACACTGGCTGTAAACTCCTGGATACCCGCAAAACCATCCCGATGTATCGCAAGCTCGCCAAATATGCTTCACGCATGGGTGGAGCAGTTAATCACCGTATGCGCCTTGATGACGGTATCCTGATCAAAGACAATCATATCGCCAGTGTCGGGTCCGTTGCTGCAGCGGTTGAAGCCGCCAAAGCGCATGGCGCTGATCAAAGCACCATCGGCATCACCGTGGAATGCGATACACTCAATCAGGCCGACGAAGCTGTTGCTGCTGGCGCAACCCGTCTGCTGCTCGATAATATGTCGAACGACATGCTGCGCAACGCAGTTTCCAAATACAGCGGCAAAGTGGAACTCGAAGCCTCCGGCGGTGTCACGCTTGAGACCATCAAAGCGATCGCCGAAACCGGTGTTGATTTTATTTCAGTGGGCCGGATCACACAATCTGCACCAGCCATCGATATTGGGCTTGACTATAAAGTTTAAACTGGCATAGTCGCTCACATATTCAGTATCCAGTTTCCCCGAACTGGCCCGTCTTTTTTAGACCGGAAGGACTTATCCTGAATATTTAAAAAGTGAGGAGAATGACCATGACTCTCGCTCAATCAAATTTACTGATACTTTTAGTGGCCGCCGTCTGGGGTGGTAGTTTTGTCATCCAGAAAATGGCCATGGATCTTATGGATCCCTTTATTTATAACGCCTACCGTTTTGGGCTGGCGAGCCTGTGTTTGCTTCCAATCCGGTTCCTCCGGCGAGGCAATATTGCCATTATGGATAGCGACGATAAACGCCATATGATGGGAAGTACCTTGCTTACCGGAACCATTATGTTCGTTGCGGTTGCTTTTCAGCAATTTGGCATTAAAAACACAACCGTATCAAATGCCGGCTTTATCACCGGGCTATATATTGTGTTTGTGCCGATTATTGGCATGTTCCTTGGCCACCGCTACAAACACGGCATATGGATTGCGATTACGATTGCCTGCGCCGGGCTCTATTTCCTTTCGGGAATGGAAGGCTTAAGCATGAAGCAGGGTGATTTTTTCATCACCATCAGCGCCGTTTGCTGGGCATTTCATCTGATCATTATTGATCGGATTTCCCATCGACATCACCCGATCGCTTTTGCCATTCGCCAGTTTTTTGTTTGCGCGGTCTTAAGCTTCATCGCCGGTATTATTGTTGGCGAACGGATCATGATCATCACCCTTCATGAATGGAGCTTCATCATCGCCAGCGGTGTCGTCGCCATTGCTATGGGCTACACGGCGCAGATTTACGGCCAAAAAGTCACACCGCCTACTCAGGCAGCACTGATCTTTAACACTGAAGCCGTATTTGCCGCCGCAGCCGGTTTTTATTTCCTTGGTGAAATATTAGGGCCCGAGGCTTTGCTAGGTTGTGCACTGATGCTGATCGGGACCGTGATGGCACAATTTTATCCGCCCCTTAATCACAAGAGCACGGAACCAAAAGCTGTTCCGTAGATTTATACGTGTTGACCGCCATTAATGTGAATTTCTGCACCGGTGACATAATCTGACATTTCGGTGCAGAGATAATAGATGGTCTTTGCCACTTCTTCGGGCTTACCAAGACGGCGCATGGGAATATCTTCAATCATATCTTCCGTTCCCGGTGACAGGATCGCTGTATCAATTTCACCAGGTGCGATGGCGTTTACACGAATACCGTCCGGACCAAAATCCGCCGCCATTTCGCGTGTAAGCGCCGCCAGCGCTGCTTTTGAAGTGGCATATGCTGAACCGGCGAACGGATGGACACGACCGCCTGCAATCGAGGTCACGTTGACAACTGCCCCCTTTGCCAGCGCCAATTCGTCATGAAGACCGCGCGCCAACATGATCGGCGCAAAAAAGTTTACTTCAAAAACCCGCTTCCAATCCTCTTCACCGGTATTTTGCGTGTTCATCCGGCTGCCATCTTCAAGCTTTGGTGAAATTCCCGCGTTGTTCACAAGCGCATTGAGCGGACCGCCACCTAGACGCTTCTTGATTTCCGCAATGCCTTCACGGCGTCCTTCCGGATCGCCCAAATCAATTTCAACATGATCTTCAGGGCCGGCTTCCCATGGGCATTGCTCTGAAATGGGGTGGCGCGAACAAGTGATTACCCGCCAGCCCGCGCTTGAAAAACGCTTGACGGTCGCGTGCCCTATTCCCCGGCTTGCGCCTGTGAGAACAATGGTTTTCCGTTCATTTGACTGATCTGGCATCTTATATTCCGTTTTTAATAACGATTCTTAATACGCCATAAACAGTAACACAGATCAGAAAAGAGTAAATATTTATTTTGGTGTTTCTAGCCTTCAAGCGCAACAAAGTTAAGCGCTTGCTGTGCCGTGCGAAGTCCGTGCTTTCTTTTGACCGGCGAATTAAGGAAGCGATTGGTACTGGCAAGCAGCATTTCCTTTGCTGGGCCGTCCGGCAGGTCGTCCACGTCTTCCTTCACGGCACACAGAACTTTCATCAGGTGACAAGATATAATTGGCTCCGGCACACCATGATCAATTAAACGTTCAAAGTGAGTTTCCAAGAACTGGTCTACATCATCCACATGCCACTCTGATAGATCCTGTTCTGCATTGATATAAGGAACGTTACGACCCGAAAAACAGGCCATTTGAAGGAGCGCTTGTGGCCAGTGCTCAGGGTAACGGTCACACAACACCCGCACCGCATTGGCAAAGGTAAGACCGTGGGTAAAATCAAGCCATCCTACATTGTCCTTAATCACATTGTCGGTCGCCAAATCAAAATCCAACTTGAAATAAAGCATGTTCCAGGCGAGTACCTCATGAACAGCATCAAAAATAAGTTTTGGATTTTTTGATGATTTGAGAATCCGGGCCATCGCTTTGTTGATCGAAAGCCCTTTTAGGTCTTCAGCGGCTATTGGCGCATCTTCCTTACCGTCCCAATTAATGAGCGCCACACCATATTGGCGAAACTCAGGGATCAGATCTTCACGGCTGGTATAAATCAGATGCCGTACAAGACTTAAGGTCAGTGGTAAAGTTGCCTCTTCCCCAATCAGCTTGAGAAGCTCACCCGCCTTGTAGACATAGATCGCCGAATGGCCAAAATCATTATAATGGGCAATAGCTGCACTGAAGAGGGTCGGTTCGATGTCAGTATATGTCATGCCATCCTGGATGGCACCGCGGATCAGGGCAACAGCGGTTTGCTCGTCTTCATCTTCGATGGCATCGGTAAACGCCGTAGCGTCATAGGGAATAGCATTGTCAGTAAATGTATGGTGCTTTTCCCGACGCACATCCCATGCCACATGGCTGATAATTTCAAGCACCGCCGTCAGCGCTTCTTCGTCGCGACCTTCTTTTTCAAGCTCAGTGGCGAAGGCGAGCCAATCGGCAGCCGCAGCAAAAGCATGTCCCATACCATATTCAAAGCGATCGTAATTGCGTCTTATACAGTCAGCAACAGCGTCTGAATAATGACCACCCGCCAGTTTGAAACGACCCAACTCCCGGGCAATACGATCAAATTCATAGCGGTCAAAACTGTCCTGAATATTTTCCAGTGCTTTCTTTTGAATTTCTTTCCTCGGCGGATCCTGGATATCCACCCAAAGACCTGTATTATCGTGCTTCACCGGATAATGACGAAGCTTATCACCACCGACCAAGGTATCACCACTTTCCAGATCAAATTTCCAATTGTGCCAGTTACAGGTAAGCTTGCAATCAGAAGACAGGCTTCCTTCGCTTAGCGGATACCCTTCATGAGGGCAACGATTGTTCACCGCAAACAGTTTACCGCTTATATTGATCAGCAGCATCTGCTTACCGTCATAACGAAACACCATTTGGCCGTTTTCTTCGAGTTTTTCACTTTTTTCTACTTTGACCCAGTTCTCGCTCATATCCTTAGTCCCACTCCTAGAATTTGGTGAATATAACACAATTATTTAATAAAGTTTTTTCTTTATAAATAAATCATCTTTACTTGTCAAAGTTTTTTCTTTAGAAAATAATTATGAGCAAAGAAAAATCCCGTAAGCGCATCTTGACCCTGCTAAAAGAAAACGGCCCAATGGAGGCCGTCGCGCTGGCCACAGAGCTTGAAATCACCGATATGGCCGTGCGTCAGCATCTGTATGCCTTGGAAGAAATCGGTGACATCTGCTTTGGACTTGAAGCCCGGCCAAAGGGACGCCCCGCCAAGCTCTGGCGACTTACGGAACAGGCAAACAGTCACTTCCCCAACGCCCACGCCGAGTTTTCTACCGAGCTGATTACTTCTATCAAGCAGGTATTTGGTGATGAAGGCATGGAAAAACTGCTGGACGCTCGGCTCGAAAAACAAATCCATGAATATTCTTGTGAAATTTCAAGTTCGTCACCTCTTAAGGAAAAACTGAAATCTCTTTCAAAAATCCGAACACGCGAAGGTTATATGTCCGATGTTATTCCCGGCGACGAAGCCAATGCCTATTTATTCGTAGAGAATAACTGCCCCGTCTGCGATGCGGCAAAGGAATGCACCGGCATCTGTGCTCGAGAGCTTGACCTTTTTAATGAAGTGCTCGGTGAAGATGTCGAGGTCGAGCGCTCGGAACATATCATAGAAGGGGCACGCAGGTGCGCCTACCAGATATCACAGAAGCGCTGATAACTCTTCCTGATCTTTCTTTGAAAACCCGATAAAGAACCGCTCTCCCAAATCAAAAATCGGCCGTTTGATCATCGCTTCGTTTTCAGAAAGCAGTTTAATCGCACCCGCTTCATCCAGGCTATCCTTAACGTCGTCCGGTAATTTCCGCCATGTGGTGCCCCGCGTGTTTAGAACTTTGTCAAGTCCCAGTTCAGCAACAAAACCACTTACCATATCTTTATCGATTCCATCTTTTCGGTAATCATGATAGACATAATCAACACCCCTCTCATCGAGCCACTTAAGCGCTTTCTTAATGGTGTCGCAATTTTTAATACCGTAAACTTTTATCATTCTCTGATCACTATTTATAATTGGGTTAACACTTGATCGATCTGTTTTAATACAGTTTCGTCCTGATACCCAACCAGTTTTTTTAGTATTTGTCCTTGCCCATCAACAATAAGGATAACAGGCGTTTCATCCTTTAGCCCTGCTATTCTTTTAAACGTTGGCGTAGAACGATAGGAAGGTAACTTAATTCCGGATTTCATCATTTCCTTTTTTAAATCCATGTGTCTACCATTTATGCCTACAGCAATGTAGTTTTTTGAAAGCCCTTCTTCATCTTGCAGCTTTTTGATGGTACGCACCTGAAGCGCACACCAGGCACAGTCAGGCTGGAAAATCACCATTGCTGACGATTTTCCATTTAATTCTTCAAAATCAATTCCCCCATTTAGTTTCGACAAAGATTGCTCATAGAGCGACACTCCTTCGTCAGCATAAACGCTCGCCGTTAAAGAGAATAAAATTGAAAAGAGAAGAAGCTTATTTTTCATGGTGTTTCCATATTAAAAATGTGCGCTGACGCCCATATAAATTTCTTTGCCATGAAGTGGCCCAAAGATATAGCCAACATCATAGTTCCCTTCCGCATCATAAAAGAGTGGTGATGTAACTTTGCCAGCTTGGGTATAGTCGGAGATATTTTTACCACCCAGATAAAAATCAACCTGCTCAGTTACGGCGTAAGCAATTCTTGCCTCAAGGGTGAGATATGATGGAGCCTCAAGTGGCTTTATAATCGTCGCAGCTGCATCATCAAAGCCTTCATAACCATATCTGGATAAATCACGACTTCCAGTCCATGTCGCATCCATCCTGAGATTCCAGCGACCAGGCTTCCATGAAATTCCTGCCATGAAACGCTTTTCTACTGGGGCAATTCCGAACATGCTTCGCATGACATCATCATGGAAAAATGTTTCGGCTGTTGCAGAAAGGTGAAGATCTTCTGAAACCTGATAGCCCGCATCCAAAGAAAGTGCGACCACTTTTCCTTTTTCACTTAGTTGTTCAAGTACTGGAACACCGGCATCATTTTCTCCAAGTGCCGCCAGATTATCAACCTCTGTTCTCGCAATTGCAGCTGTTACATTAAGCTTATCCCCTGTATAGCTAAGTGCATAACTTGTCGAGAATGATTTTTCCAGTTCGTCTACCTCAATAGCAAAGCCGAGACCTGCATCAAGAATACCGTGATCCGTTTCAAAGAATGAAAGCGGTGCCCGATATCCGCGACCTGCCGAAAGACGACTAGTAAAATAATCATTGTGGAAATAACGCATGTCCACTCTTGGCGAGACGAGGAATTTATCAATTTCAAGGCCAGGTTTTAGCGGTGATGTAAAATCAGCTTTAACCTTGTCAAATCGTACAGCGGCAGAGATCTCAAATGAACCACCGTTGTTCCATGTGTCCTGAATGTATCCACTATATGTCTTATAGGAAAAACTGTCAGAAACATAACTTGGAAGTGCTTCCATTTCTTCGCTGGTACTTTCAAGCGTTTCGTCACGAAGACTTGCGCCAAAGGTCAGCAAATGGTCCGATCCTGCCATATAATGGAGCTTTGCATCCGCATAGAGCATGTCATTGTCAGCAACATAATCAATGCCTTCATAAAAGCTGTCTTGTTTGTGTTCTGAAAAACTAACGGCAGTTTCAAGATTGAGGTTGTCATTCAAAGTTGTGAAGAGACTGGAACCAATTTCGATGCGCTGAGTGTCGATCCATTCGGCCGTTTCCCATGGTTTACCAATGAATTGGTTGTTTACATTTCCGCCTGCAAACAACTGGTCAGAATCTTCTCCATCAAAACCGGCTATTACGTCACCGATAGTTTCCGCAACTTCACCCAATACTGGTCCACCAAAAATTTCAGACTCGATATATCCAACACGGACAATAAAGGTTGTGTCGTCACCGACATCCTGAGACAGTCTGGCGATAAAATTGGTATTGGTTAAAGCAGGATTCTCGCTCACCCCATTTTCGTCAACATCCTGTTGATCATCATCATTATATTGCCCCGCAATTGTGATACGCGTCTTATCATCATCGGATACGTAGTATAAGGTGCCGCTAGCAATGGTCATACCGTCGATGCCGCGCGCGAAATCCATTTCCAATGCAGATTCGGTTGGTTCCTTGGTTACGATATTTATAGAACCACCAATGGCCTCAGGTGCAACGAGTGATGCCCCGGCACCACGGGCGATTTCAATGCGTTCCACCCCGGCGACAGACATTGCGTCTGGTCCATAAAAACCTGAAACCATTGTATGGGCAGGAAGACCATCCAATAATATTGTTGTATGATGTCCAGCCAGGCCGTTTAGCATGATGCGTTTGACACCACACATTGAACATTCGTTATTTACGCGAATCCCTGGTGAAAATGAAAGTGCTTCAGACACCGTCACAGCTTTTCTATCGGCCAGTAGATCGCTGGTAAGCACTTCAGTTTGTTCGATGGTATCGGCAAGTCTGCCTGCTTCTATCGCGCGTTTTCTGGCTGAAACAACGACAACAGTATCAGTATGCTGTTGATCATTAATTTGTTGGGCTTGTACATTGGATTGAAAACTTGGCACACACAAAAAAGTTGAGCAGATTAAAGCTGCCTTAAAATTATTAAACATGACTTATTTTTACTTCTTTTATTAATAATGATTATTAATAGCAATAAATAATTAAGTTTTTACAATAGGTCAAGTCTTATTAAGAATTATTCTTAATAATATCAGGAGGTAGGTTTTTCTATTGGATCTGCATGTATAAATACTTCTGCATTCGGATATGCTTCCATAATTTTATCTTCAACCTGATCAGAAATTTCGTGGGCGTCATAAAGGCTGATGCCTTCTTCAAGGCCCATATGAAACTGGATGAATATATTAAGCCCGGAACGCCTGGTGCGAAGCTCGTGAATATCTTTTACGCGTTCATCAGAATAAGCGATTTCCTCAATACGTGTCCTGTCATCATCGCTCATTTCTTTATCCATGAGTACGTCGGTACTAGCAACAAATACCTGATAAGCACTGTAAAGAAGATAAAGCGCTGCCACCGCACCAAAGAAAGGGTCCGCGTACACCATGTTGAATGTACCACCGAGTACAAGTGCAAATGCCACACCCAGGTTAAGAAGAATATCCCCGGCGTAATGCATGGCGTCCGCCTCAATGGCGACAGAGCCAGTTTGCCGTTTCACATATTGCTGATACATCACCAGCGCAACCGTAAGCGCGATGGACGCGACAATAACGCCGATACCCAGTTCCGGTTTAACGATGGCTTGCGGATTAATGACTTTGTCAACCACTTCATAGATAAGTAGAAGCGAAGTTGCACCAATCACAAATGCCTGTAGAAGACCAGCAATGGCTTCGGCCTTGCCATGTCCAAAGCGATGTTCTTCATCAGCCGGCACAATGGAATAACGCACAGCGGCGAAAATAATAAGTGACGAAAGACTATCCATAACACTGTCAAGGAGCGTCCCGAAAATAGCCACTGATCCGCTTTCAATATAGCCCCAGGTTTTAAGCACGATCAAAGAAATGGCAACACTTACAGACGCTGTCGTCGCCCGTTTGAGAAGTATTTCCGCCTGTTCTCTGCTTATCTCAGTGTTCATTACGGATAAAGGGTTTCTGTATCCCAGCCCCCGTCATCATTTCGAATGTAAATATGTCGGTCATGAAGCCGGAATTTACGGTCCTGCCAAAATTCAATTCGGCGTGGCATAAGTCTAAAACCCGACCAGAATTCCGGTCGCGGCACTTCGCCCAGTCCAAATTTGGTCGTGTATTTTAGGATCCTTGCTTCAAATTCAAATCGTCCTTCCATAGGCTGGCTTTGCTTTGATGCCCAAGCCCCGATTTGACTGTCTTTGGGGCGGGATGCGAAATAGGCGTCAGCGTCTTCGTCGCTCACCTGCTCCACCGGTCCTTCTATGCGGATTTGCCTTGAAAGGCTTTTCCAATGAAAACAAAAAGCCATATTTGGATTTCCGGCAATTTCCTCACCCTTGCGGCTGCCCAGGTTGGTATAAAAAGTAAAACCTTGTGGCCCATGATCCTTTAAAAGAACCATCCTTAACGACGGCCTTCCGTGCCTATCAACAGTTGCAACTGACATTGCCTCTGCCATATCTTCGGCCTTGTTCGCATCTTCAAACCACTCAGCAAATCTTTCAAACGGATCCTGCATCATTTCAAACCTTGTAACGCTTTGTTTATTTATTATTTATATGATAGATAATAGAGAAAATTTATTCGGCAAGATAGAGGATAAATCTGTGCAAAACATAAAATTATTTTCCAAGATTTTACTGGTTACCGCTATGACTGTTGGTACAAGTGCTTGTACCAAAGAAGACAGCGGCACTTTGCTCGGTGCCATTGGTGGTGCGCTTGTGGGAAGTGCGGTTACCAATGACAGTTCGGTGGGCGTTGCCATCGGTACTTTGGCTGGCGCCTATATCGGTCGTGATATCGGCCGTGAAATGGATGAAAGAGACCAGCAAAGAATGTATGAAACTACACAAAGTTCACTGGAAACTGGCGTCTCTGGAAACGCTAATCAATGGTATAACCCCGATACTGGAAACAGCGGTAGTGTAACACCCCAACCTGCCTACACGGATACCGCTGGCCAATATTGCCGCGAGTATCAGCAAACTGTCACCATCGCCGGAAAGCAGGAAACAGCATATGGAACGGCCTGCCGTCAGCCCGATGGCTCTTGGAAAATTGTGAACAGCTAACTATATAATAGTCAACGAGAAATAATTAGTAGCGAATATAAGTATGAGAGATCCATATAAGGTCCTTGGCGTCGACAAAAATACCAGCCAGGCTGACCTAAAAAAAACATATCGGAAGCTCGCCATGAAGCTTCACCCGGACCAAAATCCGGGCGATGAAAAAGTCGCTGAACAATTTAAGGAAGTGTCCGCGGCATATGCACTGCTGTCTGACGAAAAAATGAAAGCGCGTTATGACCGCGGTGAAATTAATCCTGACGGCAGCGAAAAGGGTTTCGCCGGTTATCGCCAACATGCCGGTGCCGGCGGCAATCCCTTCGGTGGTGGTGGTTTTGGTGGTGCGTTTGGCGCCGGTTTTGATGCAGAAGATCTTTTCTCAAGCCTGTTTGGTGGCGGTCGCGCACGCGGCGGACGACCAAAGATGAAAAAGCGCGGCGAGGATAAATCTTACAGGATATCCATCAATTTTCTTGATGCGGTTCTTGGCAGTACACAAAAGATCAAACTTGAAAGCGGCAAAACGCTAAACATCAAAACACCGGTGAATGTAAAGGAAGGGCAGCAAATCCGGCTTAAAGGACAAGGTCGCCCTGGCGCGAATGGTGGACCAGCGGGCGACGCACTCATTGAAGTGCACATCAAAAAGCACCCTTACTTCACCCAGCAAGGCAACGATATTCATATGGATCTTCCGATCACGCTTGAAGAAGCGGTGATGGGTGCCAAAATCACAGTTCCCACAGTAAGTGGTAAAATAGCACTCACAGTGCCTAAAAATTCAAGTTCCGGCAAAACCATGCGCCTTAAAGGCAAGGGTGCAACGGATTCAAAAAGCAAGAAAACCGGCGATCAATTGGTGAAGCTAATGATCCAACTGCCCACCGACACCGACAAGGAACTTGAAAAAACAGTCAAAAAATGGTCGACTAAGAAAAAAAGCGATAATGCAAATTCTATTCGTGGGCATTTAGACTAAATGAAACAAAAATCAGTCGCAGTGGGGAAATTCTTTTTTTCGGCGATAACCAATTTTAACAAACATGACGGTATGGTGATGGCCGGGCATCTTGCGTTCTTGGGAATGCTTGCACTGTTTCCGTTTATTATTTTTCTGGTGGCGCTCGCGGGCACCTTCGGACAGTCTTCCGCAGGAACGGATGCGCTTACATATATGTTTGAAAATATGCCGCCTGATGTGGTCGTTGTATTGCGCACGCCTATTGAACAAATGGTATCTACATCCGGCCGCGGCATTATGACTTTTGGTATCATTGGTGCCCTTTGGGTCTCTTCTTCCGCCATCGACGCTGCGCGCCTTGCCATCGTGCGCGCCTATTCTACTGTTTCCAGGCGTCCTTACATTCGCCGCCGCGCTGAAGGGTTACTTTTAGTGATACTGTCCGCAAGCAGTATCATTTTGGGAATGACAGCGCTGGTGTTTGGACCAGTAATCTGGCAGGGAATCATTAAATACAGTCCCATAGATGCGGACTGGGGTTATTTATATACTTTGGTTCGCCTATCCGTCAGTTTCGGCCTTATTTTTGGGGCACTTTGTCTGGCTTATTTTGTGTTAAGACCCAGAAGTCTGAAGATACCAGGTCCGGTCGCGCCTGGAGCAATCATCGCCATAATTCTCTGGATGACGGTCGCCAATGGTTTCTCGATCTATTTAAAATATTTCGGTAATTATGATGTAACCTATGGCAGCCTGGCAGGGGCAATGATCTCGCTGGTGTTTTTCTATTTCATCAGTATTGGCTTTATTCTTGGTGCGGAAGTGAATGCCGTGCTCTATCATCAGCGCTTGGAAAAATTAGAAAAAAACGAGCCAAGTGATTGAAATTTAGCGCATATTGTGTAGGATAAACGTAGATTTTAGTGATGGAAATATTATCATTATAAAACATTTGGGACACACTACCCAGAGGAACAAAAAATGACTGAAAAAAAAGGACTTCTTTCAGGAAAACGCGGTATCATAATGGGGGCGGCAAATAACCGTTCAATCGCTTGGGGCATTGCAAAAAAAGCGGCCGACGAAGGCGCGGAGCTGGCCTTTACCTATCAAGGCGAAGCACTTGAAAAACGCGTCCGTCCCTTGGCGGAAAGTGTTGGCTCCAACATCGTTCTTCCCTGCGACGTTACCGACGAAGCATCTATTGATGCTGTGTTCGCGGAGCTGGAGAAAACTTGGGGTAAACTTGATTTTCTGATCCACGCCATCGCCTATGCTGATAAAGAAGAACTTGATGGTCGTTATATAGATACGACCCATGATAATTTCGTAAAAAGCATGAGTATTTCTTGCTATTCCTTTACCGCCGTGGCCCAGCGTGCAGAAAAGCTGATGACCGACGGTGGCAGCATGATCACGCTCAGCTATTATGGTGCGGAAAAAGTAATCCCACATTATAACGTGATGGGTGTTGCCAAGGCAGCCCTTGAAGCAAGCGTGAAGTATCTCGCTCGCGATTTGGGTCCTAAGAATATTCGCGTAAACAGCATTTCCGCCGGTCCGATTAAAACGCTGGCAGCCTCCGGTATTGGTGACTTCCGTTATATCCTGAAATGGAATGAGCTAAATTCACCCATGGGGCGTAATGTTAGTATCGAGGAAGTAGGCGCTTCAGGTGTTTACTTCCTGTCCGACTTGTCTTCTGGCGTAACCGGTGAAAATCACCATGTGGATGCGGGCTATCATGTCATGGGTATGAAGCGCGAAGACAGTCCCGACCTTACCCTTCATAAGGATTAAAGATTATGTCAGACAACAGCTACGGTAAGCTCTTCCGGGTCACAACCTGGGGAGAATCGCACGGCCCGGCCATCGGCTGCGTGGTCGATGGCGTTCCACCGCAGCTGGAACTCTCCGAAGCCGACATTCAACCTTATTTGGATCAAAGAAAGCCGGGCCAGAACCGCTTTACCACCCAACGCAAGGAACCGGATGAAGTTAAAATCATGTCCGGCGTGTTTGAAGGCATGACAACCGGTACTCCCGTCAGCCTGGTAATTGAAAATAAAGACCAGCGCTCCAAAGATTATGGCGATATCAAGGACAAATATCGCCCGGGCCATGCCGATTATACTTACATGGAAAAATACGGCATCCGCGACTACCGCGGCGGCGGACGGTCTTCCGCCCGTGAAACCGCCATGCGCGTGGCTGCTGGTGGCATTGCCCGTAAAATAATCGGCGATGACATCAAAATCACCGGTGCATTGGTGCAGATCGGGACCAAAAAAATCAATTATGATAACTGGGACGATGCCCAAATCACCGAAAACCCATTCTGGTGCCCTGATGCGGACATGGTCCCACAGTGGGAAAGCTATCTGGATGACATCCGTAAAGCTGGGAGTTCCATCGGCGCCGTGATTGAAGTCCGCGCCAGCGGTGTCCCTGTTGGATTGGGGGCGCCCATCTACGGAAAACTCGATGCGGAACTTGCTGCTGCAATGATGAGCATCAATGCTGTCAAGGGCGTTGAAATTGGTGCCGGCATGGGTGCAGCAGCGCTCACCGGAGAAGAAAATGCCGATGAAATCCGTATGGTGGACGGTAAGCCCCATTTTAAATCAAACAATGCCGGCGGTATTTTGGGTGGGATATCCTCAGGGCAGGATGTGGTGGTGAGGTTCTCTGTAAAACCCACGTCATCCATCCTCACACCACGCGAAACCATTGATAAAAATGGCAATGAAACCGAAATTCTCACTAAAGGTCGCCACGACCCCTGCGTTGGCATCCGCGCTGTTCCTATTGGCGAAGCCATGATGGCCTGCGTGCTAGCAGATCACATGCTTCGGCATAAAGCCCAATGTGGGTAAAATATCTAGGCAAAACAAAACAGAATAATGTTTGCAACGCGGCATCTCACCTTAATCCGGGCGCTTCCTAGTCGCCTTTTTACCTCTTTTAATTTCAGTGTGAAGTGCATGTAGGCGTTGCTCGAACATCGACCGGAATGGATTAATCCAATTATCCACTTCCCGCATAGGAGAAGCGTCAAGAACATAAATTCGTTTTGCGCCTTCTCCTCGTACATGCGCAAAACCAGATTCCCGCAAAATTTTGAGATGCTGCGACACCGCTGCCTGAGTTATACCAAATTCATTTTGAATATCGTTTACCACCTCACCAGCGCTAAGTTCCGATTTTGCGAGCATTTCAAGAATTTTTCTTTTTACCGGATCTCCCAAAATTTGAAATGCATTCATAACCGTTAACCTCCTAAGTAAAACTTCTCTGTATTTGTAGCCGCCAGAATTGCGTTATCTTTGTCATACCCGGCTGCAATTGCAGCTTGTCCCCATTCTTTCGCACATAAAGGAATTATTTCTTTAAGCTCAGGCGAGTTCATTAGATCGGCATCATTCGCACTCATCCCTGTTTTCAAATAGACAGAAAAACCTAAAAGTGCGAGGTCCCACCCAACACCAGTGGCTCCAGGGCCATAGGTTTCAAAATGTTCACTTCCCGTGTAGGCGAGATGCTCCACACATAACCACACTTTATCGCCGTCCTGCCTGATCATCACACTAAGCCAACTTGTATCACCGCCATATTCCCATGTGAGGTCAAATCGTTTTTTATCAATACATTTTGTAATCTCGCCCCCAGCATTGCCTTTTATCTGATATCGGCCACCTAATCTGAATTCTCCTTCTACGGGTGCGAACCATCTAGGAAGTCTTTCTTTATTTGTCAGCGCATCCCACATATCCGCAATATCGGTATCATAGACAGATTCCAAAATAGTGGCGCACGCTTCCTTACTATCGATTTTTCGCATTTCAACACGTCTGGTCACCAATTCGGCGGCGGCAAACAAGTTTTGCATTGTATTCTCCGTATAAGTGTGAAATAATATAATTAATAACTTATATAATGTCAAACTTATACTTATGTCAATCGAAAGACACTTTTGTTTTAATTTCGAAGAGAATAAACATGGCAAATATTAAAGATCATGATGCTTATATTGATGCAGCGCCAGAAGAATTCCAGACTCTGCTCGCCAATTTAAGGGCAGAACTCGCCAAAGCATTACCAGATGCTGAGCAAATTATTGCCTACAACATGCCAGGTTTTCGGATCGGAAAATCAATCATCGCAGGGTATGCTGCTTTTACGAAACAATGCGGTCTATATCTGGCGCCCGGTGCTATTTCGGCTCATGCGGAAGACATTGCTTCAAATGGACTTAAGTCCACAAAAACCGGTATTACATTCTCGGTAAAGAAACCAATCCCCAATGATTTGATTGAAGTTCTTGCAAAAACTTCCAGAAAAGAACTTGATGTGTAAAAATAATCTCTATCTTAGGCTATCCACGTATCCAAGGATTGATTGAATACGGATAATGTCGTTGAGTTCTTCGTGCATGGCGCCGCGCTGGATCACTCGTTCCTGCTGATCTTCCCAGAAGGCGAGGATGTCGGTTTTTTCCGTGCTAAAAGGATCCTTCTGGAAGCTCAGGTTGACATGATCTTCGAAAGTGATAGCCCCTTCATTAAAAAGAGTAGCGCTTAAGTCCGCGACTTCGGAAGTGGTCGCATTCCTGAGATCAATTTTACGGGCAACTCGCTTCCAGACTGGCGAGATATCCACATAGACGCCACCATCGTCCGCGCTATCAAAAAGGGTGAGCACGTCGTTATCAATTTTCAGGATTTCCTGATTGTCGTTTGTGATGACAGTCTGGTCTTGTACCGTTTCTTGTTCCTGATGAGGTTGGATCAGTTGTTTTAAATTCATATTATAGGCTCTTACGCTTTCCATTTAATTACTCCTTGCCAAATAATCATTTTCATGACCATCTCATTGCAAGGACCGTGCCAGCCCCTCTATGCCCAAAAAAACCTTGCTTTTCCTTATCCAAATACTAACACATTGTTAAGAAAAGGATTTTTAACGTTTTATTTACCATATTTTTCGACAAATTTTGCGTACCAACTTGCAAATTATGCCGCCTTTTCTTTGCGCCCATAATCACAATCTAATTCAAAATTGTGGCGAAATGATGCTGGAATGGTTAGCGGCGATGGAAGACAGATATGATTTCCAGATGTGGTGAGAAGATAAACTGGTCAACCGGAGTAACGGAACCCATGGTAAAGCCAGCACCCTCAAGGTCCTGCACATCCCGTGCAAAGGTGATCGGATTGCAGCTAATCATAACGAGTCTTTGAATGTCTGAATCCAGGATTTCCTGCATTTGATGTTTGGCGCCCGCCCGAGGTGGATCAATGATTACTACATCATATTCATTAAGTTCGTGAGGTAGCAGCGGCCGCAGGAACAGATCCCGAAGCTCCGTTGTAACCTGTTTTATGCCTTGCATCTGATTGGCGCTGGTCTTGAGCGACGTCAGCATGTCTTCATTATTTTCAACCGCATGCACTTTGGCATGGCGCGCAGCCGCGATTGAAAAGGTCCCACAACCAGAAAAAAGATCAACCACGCGGCTGGCGCCTTCAATGCCTTCAAGCATGATGCGTGTGAGCGCATTTTGCCCGGCTTCTGTCGCCTGCAAAAATGCTCCCGCGGGAAAATACACTTTGTTTCCTTCAAAAGTCACAAAGGGCTTACGCCGCTCCGCCAGGGTTTCGAAGTATGGATTTTTAAGGCTGCGGTCATACCAGCTGATCCGCGCGAGGTCATTGTCTTCAGCAAACTTGGCAAGGTCCATCAACATGTTGAGGCCCGCTTCGCCTTTACCATTGAACGTCACATCCAGTCCATTGTCACCACTGGTGATCTGCACTGACATCTTCTGCTTGGCTTCAAGAGTGTTCTTTAGAAAATCACGCAGGGGTCCGATGAAGTTCATAATTTCCGGCACCAAAATCGGGCAGCTTGCTACATCAATCAGGTTATGTGTGCCTTTTTCTGCGTATCCCAGAACAATATTGCCACCGCCACGGCCAATTGCTTGCAGCGTCGTTCGGCGTCGACTGCCAATAGGGCTGACTTCCGGTGGATTGATGATTGCATCAGCCACACCCTGATTGCTGAGCGCCGTTTTAATTAGATTCTGTTTCCAGTTTTTGTAAAATTCCGCTTCAACATGCTGAAGCGAACAGCCCCCACATTTGGTAAAATGTGGGCACATAGGATCAATGCGGTGCGGTGATTTTTGATGAAGGTGGCGAAGTCGGCCTTTCTGACCCTGAAGCTTGATATCCGCGACATCGCCAGGTGCACTGTAGGGCACATAAATCACCTTGCCATTTTCCCGGACGATGCCGTCACCGCGACCACCGAGTTCTTCGATTGTGACTTTATGGTTCATATTTCGCCCCAATCAGAAATTCAATATTGCCTTCCGGGCCTTTTATCGGGCTCTGCGTTAGGCCAATCACGTTCCAATCTGGCATATCGTCCCTAAGCCAGTTTTCAATTTTATCACATACCTGCTGATGCAGTTCCGGATCCCGTACAACCCCGCCTTTACCGACCAAACCTTTACCCACCTCAAACTGCGGTTTTATCAGCGCGATCAAAACGCAGCCATCTGCGGCCAATGCCATACTTGCTGGCAGCACCGTCTGAAGACCAATGAAACTTGCATCACAAACGATCAGATCTGGCGCATCGGGGATCTGCTTGGCAGTCAGGTAACGCGCATTGCTTTTTTCCAGGACCACCACCCGGTCATCATTTCTGATTTTCCACGCCAGTTGCCCATGCCCCACGTCAACCGCATAAACTTTCTCAGCACCATTTGTTAGACACACATCCGTAAAGCCACCTGTCGAAGCGCCAACATCGATCACCGTTCGCCCGGTGACGTCGACAGCAAATTCTTCGAGACCCTTTACCAGCTTAAGCCCGCCGCGGCTGACCCAGGGATGCTCCTTGCCGCGTACTTCAAGTGCAATGTCTTCCTTTACCTGCTGACCGGATTTCTGGATTTTTTGTTCGCCGCTATAAACGTTTCCCGCCATGATATAGGCTTGGGCACGGGACCGGCTTTCCGCCAGTCCTCGTTCCACGAGCAATTGGTCTACCCGTTTTTTAGCCATTGATCTGGGAAGAGTTTAAATCGTTGTGACCCAGCGCCTGCAAGGCTGTCTTGACGATATCATCAGCAGTAAGACCCGCTGTTTCATACATTTTTGCCGGTGCGTCTTGATCGATAAACACATCGGGAAGTTTCATGGTACGGACCTTAAGCCCTTGTTCCATAAGTCCTTCATTGCTCAGATAATCAAGAACGTGGCTGCCAAAACCACCGATAGATCCTTCTTCGATGGTAATCAGAACGTCATGTTCAAGCGCCAGTTTCCGGATCATTTCATGATCAAGCGGTTTGGCAAATCGCGCGTCAGCCACAGTGCAGGAAAGTCCTTTGGCGGCGAATTCATCTGCCGCCTTCAGACTTTCTTCAAGACGCGTGCCAAGAGAAAGTATCGCGATCTGCTTTCCTTCACGAACGATGCGGCCTTTACCAATATCAAGCACCTTGCCATGCTCAGGCAGTTCAACACCGGTTCCTTCTCCGCGCGGATAACGCACGGCGGATGGTCCACTATCAATGGATGCCGCTGTGGCAACCATATGGGTCAGTTCCGCTTCATCAGCCGCCGCCATCACCACAAAGTTTGGTAGTGAAGCCAAATAAGTAACATCAAATGATCCCGCATGGGTTGGGCCGTCTGCACCCACAAGACCAGCGCGGTCAATGGCAAATCGAACCGGCAGGTTCTGTACCGCCACATCGTGGACCACCTGATCGTAAGCACGCTGCAGAAATGTTGAATAAATGGTGGCAAAAGGACGGTATCCCTCGCATGCAAGCCCCGCTGCAAAAGTCACGGCATGCTGTTCCGCAATTCCCACATCAAAGCAGCGATCGGGAAATTCCTTGGCAAATTTATCAAGACCGGTACCAGATGGCATCGCCGCGTTGATCGCAACAACTTTGTCGTCCAGTTTCGCTTCATTGATCAGCGCCTGGGCAAACACGTTTGTATAGCTTGGTGCCTTTGGCGTGGATTTATCCTGAGCGCCGGTACCCACATCAAACGTGGAAACACCGTGATATTTATCTGGTGAATTTTCAGCATGGGTATAGCCTTTGCCTTTTTCCGTGACCACATGGATCAGGATCGGACCGCCGCCAGCATCGCGGACATTTTCCAGCACAGGAAGAAGGTGATCCATATTATGGCCGTCCACCGGACCCACATAATAAAAACCAAGCTCCTCAAACAAAGTACCACCAGTTGCCATACCGCGGGCATATTCTTCTGCGCGCTTGGCGGTTGTACTAATTGACTTGGGGAATTTTTTTACGATGTTTTTTGCAAAATCCCGCAAATTAAGGAAGGAACTTGAAGAAAGCAGTCGTGCTAAATAAGCGCTCATCGCACCAACTGGCGGTGCAATGGACATGTCATTATCGTTAAGGATCACAATCAGGCGGCTATTTAGCGCCCCGGCATTATTCATGGCTTCATATGCCATACCGGCACTCATGGCGCCATCACCGATAACAGCGATTACATTATCCGGGCTATCTGCGTCTCTAAGATCACGTGCCACAGCCATGCCAAGACCCGCCGAAATCGACGTTGAGCTATGCCCCGCACCAAACGGATCATATTCACTTTCTTTTCTTTTGGTAAAACCGGCGAGACCACCACCTTTACGGATGGTGTGCATCCGCTCTCGGCGCCCGGTCAGGATCTTATGGGGATAACACTGATGGCCTACATCCCAGATCAACCGGTCCTGCGGCGTATTAAACACATAGTGAATGGCCGCAGTGAGTTCCACCACACCAAGTCCCGCCCCCAGATGACCACCTGTACGGGATACATTATAAATCATATCGGCACGAAGTTCGTCCGCCAGGTCCTGAAGTTGTTCTGGCTTTAACAATCGAACATCAGACGGATACTTAATCTTATCCAGCAGGGGGGTTTCCGGTTTTCCGTTCATACTTTTTTTATACCTACCTAATATTAATGAGCCCGGTGAAGCACAAAATTTGCCAGCGATCTTAAAACATCCGCTTTCTCATCAAAAAGCTCAAGTTGGCTTACCGCATCTTCTATCAATGCTTCTGCCGCCCTCTTTGCTTCACTAACTCCCATCAACGACACCAGTGTCGCCTTCCCAGCCTGAGCATCTTTACCTGCGGTTTTGCCGATGTCTTCGGAGTTGCTTTCAACATCGAGCAAATCGTCAACTATTTGAAATGCAAGACCAATATCACCCGCATAACCGACCAGCGCCTCATGCCTCTCATCTGTTACTTTAGCCAAAATTGCGCCCGCTTCACAGGAAAAAACGATTAAAGCACCGGTTTTCATCTGCTGCATACGTCTTATTTGCTCCAGTTGCAAGCTTTGATTTTCAGCTTTCAAATCAATCATCTGCCCACCAACCATGCCAATCGCACCTGCTGCTTTAGCCAGTGCAGCGACAAGTTCGCATCTTACATTTGCGTCCTTGTGGGTGTTTTTATGCGCAAGAATTTCAAAGGCCGTCGTGAGCAACGCATCCCCGGCAAGGATCGCTGTGGCTTCATCAAACTGTTTATGTACAGACGGTTTACCGCGGCGCATATCATCATCATCCATAGCCGGTAAATCATCGTGTATCAGCGAATAAGTATGGATACATTCTATTGCAATGGCAACGCGACGTGCTGCCTCTATTTCTACTTCAAACAGTCCCGCGCTTTGCATTACCAGAAAGGGACGTAAACGTTTACCCCCTGCAAGCAGTGCATAACGCATCGCGTCAACCACCTGTTCCTCCATACCAGATGAATCAGGAAGAATAGCGAGCAAATGTTTTTCGATTATACCGGCAAAATCCTCAAGTGATTTTTTCGCCAGCTCAGCGCTGATATTCGACATTTGATTAAGTTCCGCTGTCCAGTGGTGCCGTACTCAGGCTTCCATCCGCAGATTTGGTAATTTTCTCAATTCGTGCTGTGGCGTCTTTTAATCTTTCCTCACAGTGCGCCTTAAGTTGAGTACCACGGGTATAAATATCGATTGATTCTTCCAGAGACACGTCACCGCTTTCAAGATTACGAACAATCTCTTCGAGCGCGCTAAGTGCTTCTTCAAACTTCATTTTTCTAATATCATCTGGAATTCCAACAGATGTGTCTTTTTCTTCAGCCAATTCCTGCTCCCATGAATCAATTTAAGCCCGTTATAGCGGAAAATTCGTCACTTCATCAATGCCGAAACGTGTGCCTTGGCGCATTCACCAATAACGGAAAGGTTATAGCCACCTTCAAGCGAAGATACAACCCGGCCTTTTGTGTGGGTTTTTGCCACCGCCATAAGCTGCTCCGTAGCATAATAAAAATCATCCGTGTCCAAATTAAGATCAGCAAGCGGATCAAGGGCGTGGGCATCGAACCCCGCGGAAATAATGATCAGTTCCGGCGCAAAATCTTCAAGCTCAGGTCTGATCCGTTGCTCGAACGAACGGCGAAAGGCATTGCTGCCACTTCCTGCAGCGAGCGGTGCATTAACAATCACACCGCGGCCATAGTCATGCACATGACCGGTGCCGGGATATAGTGGGGATTGATGGGTGGATCCGTAAAAAAATCCTTTGGTTTTCTCCGCCACGGTTTGGGTGCCATTGCCGTGATGAACGTCAAAATCAATAATTGCAACACGGTGACAAAAATATTTATGACGGGCGTAAAGAGCGCCAACCGCCACCGAATTAAACAAACAAAATCCCATAGCATGACCCGGCTCAGCGTGATGGCCCGGCGGGCGAACGGCGCAAAAGGCATTATCCACCTCACCATTCATCACTAAATCGATCGCGTCGCACACCGCACCAACCGCCCTGCGCGCCGCATTCTCCGATCCTGAGGACAGATAGGTATCCCCATCAATATAGGCGTTACCATCCATGGGGATTTTACTTTTTATATTTTCGATGTGTTCCTGGTCATGCACCAGCGAGATTTTTTCGTCATCTGCCATGGAGGCTTCCAGACGCATTAAGTCTGAAAATTCTTCGCCTTCCAGTGCCGCTAAAATAACAGAAAGCCGCTCCACACATTCCGGGTGACCAGGTGGCGAAACATGATCAAGACAGTCCGGATGAGTGATAAGCGCGGTTGTCATTTTGCCGCTTTAGCTGCTTCATACTTCGCTTTTTCTTCTGCAACCAGTTCTTTTTTGGAAAGCTTACCAACCATGGTTTTGGGAAGTTCATCGCGAAATTCGATTTGTGACGGTCTTTCGTGCTTGCCTATTTTTGGCTTGAGAAAGGCCATAAGCTCTTCTTCAGTTACCGGGTCGCCTGCTTCTCTGAGCTTCACAAACGCCTTAGGTGTTTCACCCAAATAATCATCAGGAATACCGATCACGGTTACTTCCTCAACAGAGGGATGATCATTGATGGCTTCCTCGATGGTACGCGGAAACACGTTAAATCCACCCACAAGAATCAGATCCTTGTCCCGATCCATAATGAAGGTATAACCCTCATCATCCATATATCCCACATCACCAGTCTTAAGGATATCGCCAATCATAACCGCGTCGGTGGCATCCGGGCGCTGCCAGTAGCCTTTCATGACTTGTGGTCCACGAATGCAGATCTCACCTCGGTCACCAATAGGCATTTCCTCGCCCTCGGTTTCGCGGTTCATTATGAAAACCTCGGTCCCAGGCAATGGTAGACCGATGGATCCGGCGCGGCTTCCAATTTCCCCCATCGGGCTCGCGTGTGTAACAGGCGACGCTTCAGTCAGGCCGTAGCCTTCGGTAATATCCATATCCCAACGATCACGGTACTGCTGCCTTAAGTCCACTGGCAGTGGCGCTCCGCCCGACATGGCCATTTTAATATCTTCAATACCTATTTTGTCAGCGTCTTTATGATTTGCAAGTGCTGTATACATGGTTGGCACACCCGCAAAAAGCGTAATATTTTCTTTTGTGAGCAGTTTAACGGCATCTTCCAGTTCAAACTTAGGTACAACCACAATCCGCGCACCCACATTAAGACCGAAATTCAGCACAACAGTTAGCGCAAAAATATGGAAAAATGGCAAAAACGCTGCCACGGTTTCCTCTCCAAATTCAAGATCCGGTGGCCAGTCCCGTAATTGCATCATATTGATATATAGGTTGGAGTGAGTGAGCATCGCCCCCTTTGGAACACCAGTTGTGCCGCCGGTATATTGCAATACGGCAATATCTTCGTTCGGATCAATTTCTGCGACCTCTACTGAACCATCATTTTCAAGCATTTGCGCATAATCCACATAGCTATAATCGTTGACCACTTTGGCGATGGCGCTAGCCTTAAAAATTTTGAACAGTATATTTTTAGGAAAGGGCAGAATATGTGAAAAATTACAAACGATAAGTTTTTTAATCCGGCTGTTATCAACAATTTTCTTCATTTTGGAATAAAGCGCATCCAGATCCAGAGTGACCATAATGTCTGTATGTGAATCTTCCACCTGATGCATAAGTTCGGATTCAGAATAAAGCGGGCTATAATTGACAACGGTACCACCTATTTTGAATGTCGCATAAGACATCACAACAAACTGCGGGCAGTTGGGCAAGAACAGCCCTACTTTAACACCTTTCTTTACACCCATTTCCTGCAATGATTTAGCTGCAGCATCAATTTGTGTCTTAAGATTGCCGTAAGTCCAGGTTTTTCCCATAAAGTCCAACGCAATATTGTCCGGAATCTTGGCCGCTGTACCGTCCACAATTGTATGAAGCGGTTTTCCTTCAAAAGTTTGATCCCATGCAACGTGGGTGGGATAATGATCAAGCCATGGTCTTGTTGTCATCTTTCTTTCCTTAAACTGGATCTACAAAAAAGTCAGGGAGCAGGGTAGCTTCCGGGTCAACAGCATAGCCAGATAAATCCGTGATGCCTTCGCTCGCCATTACTTCATCATCAACATAGAAATTACCGCTATGCTCTCCTGCATCACGAGTGAGAATTATATGAGCTGCATCTGCCATAATCTCCGGCTTGCGGCTGCCACGAATTGCAGCTTCACCACCCAACAAATTCATAACGGCTGCTGTGGCAATCGTTGTTCTGGGCCAAAGTGCGTTGAAGGCAACTCCTTGTTTTTTAAACTCTTCTGCCATACCAAGCACACACATACTCATGCCAAATTTTGCCATGGTATATGCCACGTGAGGCCCAAACCATTTTGGTTCCATATTAAGGGGCGGCGAAATATTCAGTACATGTGGATTATCCGATTTAAGAAGATGCGGAAGACAGGCTTTGGACACCATAAAAGTGCCTCTGGTATTGACACTATGCATCAAATCGTATCGCTTCATTTCTGTCTGGAGCGTCGGTGTAAGTGAGATCGCACTCGCGTTATTCACAAGAACATCAATTCCGCCAAACTTTTCCACAGTTGCCTCAACTGCATCAGCCACCATTTGCTCATCACGAATATCTACCTGGCAGGCGAGGCCCTGTCCGCCAGCGTCTTCAATTTCGGCAACGGATGTATGAATGGTTCCTTCAAGTTTCGGGTGCGGTTCTACTGTTTTTGCGGCAATTGTAACATTTGCGCCATCTTTCGCGCAGCGCAGTGCAATCGCAAGACCTATACCGCGACTGCCACCGGTTATAAACACGGTTTTCCCTTTTAGTGTCGGCATTTAAACTCCATTAGAGGCTTGTAACCTAATCTCCCAACAATTATAGAACAGTATTAAAGAAGTTGAATCAAGTATAATCAAAGAGAATGATGACAGGCCGTATTCAAAGCCCAAGTAATAGTACATACAAGCGCGCAGCAGAAATGCTGGTGGCAGGCGATCTTGTCTCTTTTCCCACAGAAACTGTTTACGGGCTTGGTGCCGATGCAAGAAACAACCGTGCGGTTGCAAAAATCTTCGCAGCAAAGAACAGGCCTGATTTCAATCCGCTTATCGTGCATGTTTGCGATACCAGTCATGTCACGGACTATGTCCTCATGAATGACATAGCGCATGTTCTCGCAAACGCCTTCTGGCCCGGCCCCTTTACAATGGTTCTTCCAAAGAAGGAAGCTTCTGGCCTATCTGATTTGATAAGCGCAGGGCTGGATACAGTTGCCATCCGGGTCGCTAAGAACCACATCGCCCATGAGCTTCTTAAAACATTTGGAGGCCCCATTGCTGCTCCCAGCGCTAACAAATCAGGCCATATTAGTCCAACCACTGCGCAGCATGTGGACGGCGAATTTGGCGATGAACTTCAGATGATCATCGACGGTGGAGCCTGCGACAATGGCATTGAATCCACCATCGTGCAGATAGAGGAAGACAGGGTGATACTCCTACGCCCCGGCAATATAACGATTGATGATATTGAAAAAATAACTGGTAATCCGCTGATCCTTGGCGGTGACGGAATAAAGCCAACATCACCAGGACAACTTGAAAGCCATTATGCACCAAACGCAAAAATGCGCCTGAATGTCTCAGTACCTCGCGAGAGTGAATGTCTGCTGGCATTCTCAAACGCGCCAGATCACCCGGGTCTAAACTTAAGCCCCACAGGTGACCTAACTGAAGCGGCAGCAAATCTTTTTTCAATGATGCGCGAATTGGACAAAAGTGAATATTCCACCATCGCAGTATCCCCAATACCTGATACTGGACTGGGCCTAGCGATCAATGATAGGCTGAAACGCGCTGCCGCACCAAAGGAATAATTGATCATGGCGATTAAAGCCGAGCATATTGATAAACTTAAGGAAATATCTGGTCCAAAGGGATATAGTGATGACCAGGACATCATTGTTTCTCATGTGGAAGAGCCTCGCGGCAAGTATTTTGGTATTACCCCTATAGTGCTTTTTCCGGACAGTACTGAAATGGTGGCACAAATCGTTTCATACGCAAATGAGCACGACTTGAAAATTGTTCCCCAAAGCGGCAATACCGGACTTGTAGGAGGCGGAGTACCAGATAGATCAGGCGATGAAATTGTCATCAGCCTTAAACGTATGAATAAGGTACGGAGCAGAGATTTCCATAATAACACGATAACCTTGGAAGCCGGTGTTATACTAGCAGATGCTCACAAAATAGCTAAGGAAATGAATATGCAGTTTCCAATGCATATCGCGTCCGAGGGCTCCGCAATGATAGGTGGTAATATTTCTTCCAACGCTGGTGGTATAAATGTTCTTCGATTTGGAAATATGCGGGAGCTTGTGCTCGGCCTTGAGGTTGTCCTTCCATCAGGTGAAATATGGAATGGACTTACTGGCCTTCGGAAGGACAACACTGGGTATGATTTAAAACAGTTGTTCATTGGTGCAGAGGGAACACTTGGAATAATAACGGCTGCAACTCTGAAAGTATATCCTAAGGCGACGCAGATAAATTCCGCCTTTGTTGCTGTTCCAAGTCCCCGTGCCGCAGTTGAATTACTTGCTGTTGCCAAACAAATCAGCGGCGACAGCCTGATCGCGTTTGAATTGCTACCGCGAATTGGCCTCGACTTTACCATCAACCATATGCCCGGGTGCCGGGAACCGCTTGAAGATCGTTATGAGTGGTACATTCTGATGGAATGCGCAACATCCATGACCCAAGATCTGCTTGATTTGGAAAAAGTAATGGAGAAGATACTTGAAACCGGCATGGAAAGGGACGCCATTCTCGATGGAGTGGTGCCCAAAAATATAGGTGAACGGGACGCTCTTTGGAATCTTCGCGAACATATGTCAGAAGCGCAAAAACATGAGGGTGGCAGTATAAAACATGACGTGTCCGTCCCGGTGTCGCGAATTGCGGAATTTATTGAAGAAGGCACCAATGCAGTGTGCAAACACCTGCCCGGCATTCGCCCGGTACCCTTTGGCCACATCGGTGATGGCAACATTCATTTCAACCTTTCACAACCCACAGATATGGATAAACAAGAATATCTTAGCAAATGGGAAGAAATAAACCGCCTCGTTCACGAAATCGTTGTAAAGCTTGGTGGAAGCATTAGCGCTGAACATGGAATTGGAACCATGAAAGTGGCTGATCTGGAGCACTTCAAGCCGGAAACAGACCTGAACCTGATGCGGGACATAAAAAAAACCCTTGACCCCAACAATATGATGAACCCCGGCCGCATAATTGATCTAACTTGATTTATTGAAACATGTACTCAAGTCGAATAACCAACTTCTCTCATGATGCACTATTAGGTTGAATTAACACTTCCAAGAAAAGTCACAAAAAACGTATTTTTGAAGTTTACAATAAGATATTTTTGAACTATCTTGCTTTTAATGAACTTGGGGGAGTCGATGAAGCTAGAAGCAAAGTACTCTATATTCTTATTTGTAATCTCCGGATGCGCCGCAAATACGCATGCCACCAATAACATCTATTCATGTTTAGATCCGGATATTCAGTCTGTTGTAACATACAAGAAAGAAGATGTATTTTATACATGGCTTAAAACTGGTTATGGAACAATAGCCTTTAAGGCCTCAAACGGAAAACTCTATCAGCTGCATCAAGAATTTCTGGACCAACGGGTGTGTTCAATCTTGGGGAGTTAGGTACAAATGAAATTGGAACATAAAAACAGCTTTGCCGATACCGATAATATGAGTGATGAAGAGCTCATAAACTGGGCTTTGAAGCAAGCCGAAATTGATCTTCGCGGCTATCTTATAATAGGCGGTGTATTTACACTTATTGCGTTCATTATTTATATTGCTTCATAATTGAACCGAATATTAAATTCAAAACAATTTAAACTGATCTTCACTGGCCGGTTTGATGCATTGCTCACCGTCATTACGCGCACTGTTTACATAAGGACTTACTTCATACATCTCAAGCTCGCTGTCAAGGCTGGTTGAAAGCTTTGAAAATATGTCCCTATCCGGTGGATCGCAAGGCCTCATCCACATGTCATAATCTTCTGGCGCCACAATTACTGGTGATCGATGATGGATTTTTTTCATTTCAGGGGTAGCGTCTTTGGTAATCAAGGATACCGATTCGAGCCAGTCTTCCCCAGCAGGTCCCGTCCAGGCTTCCCAAATGGCCGCAAACATAAATGGCCGGCGCTCCGGCAGACAGATATGATACGGAATTGGTGATGTCCCACCACGCTTCCATTCATAAAACCCATCCGCCGGCACCAGGCATTTACGACGGCGAAAAGGACCTCGAAAAGATGGCTTATCAGCAATGGTTTCAGAACGTGCATTGATCAGGGGCCGATCATTTTTGACTTCTTTGGCAAAATGAGGAATAAGCCCCCAACGCATAAGAACGGCTTCCCGCTCAGGCAGGAGCGCATCGGGTATAATCGCCTGATCCTTGTCAGACCCTTTAAGGCGGATAACGGCCACCGGCTGGCTTGGCGCGATGTTAAAACGCGACGGGATTTCCGCCGGTCCTTCCATGCGCAGAAGTTCAGCAATTTCACCATTAGTTTTTTCCGTTAATGTAAATCGTCCGCACATTGGCCTTTTTACGCTCTGGTTGTTTATTAACAAATAGGTTATAAACAGATCCCAATGAAAAGAGAATACCCCAAACATCCCATTGCCGCTGTAGGTGTCGTCTTGTTCAAGGATGACAAAGTGCTATTGATCAAGCGGAACAAACCGCCCAAGTCATATCAGTGGAGCATCCCAGGTGGTGCACAAGACCTTGGTGAACCCTTGAAAGATACTGCTCGCAGAGAGGTCATGGAGGAAACCGGCCTTAGTATAAAAAACATTCTATTGATCGACACGGTTGATTATATAAAAAAGGACACCCAAGGCACGGTAGAATATCATTATAGCCTTATCGATTATATGGCGGATTATAAAGGCGGGATACTTACACCGGGTGACGACGCCCTTGAGGGGAAATGGGTTGCCGCAAATGAGCTGGATCAGTATAACTTATGGGAGGAAACAACCAAGTTAATCAGTAAAGCGATCTCCATGAGATGTAAGGACTAACCTATTGGGACAAGACAGTTTATTTAAACGGTTTTTCTTTAGTGTTGGCAGACATTTAAAGGTGCTGCTGATCGCAGCGGCATTTTCCACCGTTGTATATGGTGGAATGTATTTGGCGATGCATCTGATAGGCAGAGTATAAAGTTATGAATGAACCAGAACCCACAGCACCAAAAATAAGCAAGCTACTTTGGCTACTTTTGCTGATGGCCTTGATGATGATATATATTTTGCTTGTGGCCCGTCTTATTGATGCCTTTTTTTCCGGTAATATTCTGCTTGAAATGATAAGTTACGTCGTGGCCGGAATTATCTGGATTTTTCCCGCCAAGTGGGTAATGTTTAAACTGAACCGAACCGACCAAACTGGAAATGAATAATGGGCAATTCTCTTAAATCAGCATTGATCGTTTTTACTCTTTTTCTGGCGTCCTGCGCCAGCAGCGGCAACAATAACAGTTCACCGCCACAACCTAGTGAAACACCTAATTATGACAGCACCAATGTGGATGCCACTTACGACAAGGAAAGTGTGGTCAACGCAGCTTCGGAATTCTTTGGTGAAGGCTCGGAAGCGGTTGCTAGCGTAATTGAAAAAGCGTTTAACGATCTTGGTCAGCCCAATGGCTACATCATTGGTACGGAAGGGAGTGCGGCGATCATTGTTGGTGCACGTTATGGTGATGGCACCCTTTCTCATAAAATTGAAGGAGACAAAAGAGTCTACTGGACTGGCCCCTCCATCGGCATTGACGTGGGAGCAAACGGTTCAAGAGTATTTGCTCTCGTCTACAATCTATATGACACCGAAGAGCTTTATCGTCGTTATCCCGCAGTTGAAGGCAGCTTCTATTATGTAGCCGGCGTGGGAATGAATTATCAGCAGCTTGATGAAACTATCATCGCGCCGATACGCATGGGTGTGGGACTTCGGGCCGGCGTCAATCTCGGCTACCTACATTTTTCCAAAGACAGAAGCTGGCTGCCATTTTAGGCTTATTCAGCGATCCGGTGAAATTCGAACTTTTTATCGTCTGATAGGGTTGGCATAAACTTATAACCATCAGCACTAAACTTTTTCAGGTCTTCGACATCTTCAATTTTGTTCTGAATGATGAAACGCGCCATTTGCCCGCGGGCTTTTTTGACCATCATGCCCGGACTTTTAGCCACACCATCTTTCACCACTTTGAATACCGGTGTGATAACAGTCGCGTTTAGGTCTTTTTCCTTAATGGACTTGAAATATTCGTTAGATGCGCAATTGACGACCACAGTACTACCTTGTTCATCCAGCAGATTGTTAAGACCATCGGTAAGGGTTCCATCCCAGAAATCATAAAGATTTTTACGGTACGGCACTTTAAGTCGACATCCCATCTCGAGACGGTATGGCTGCATCAGATCAAGCGGGCGCAATATTCCATATAGACCAGAAAGAATTCGGAAATGATCCTGAGCGTAATTAAGATCGTCTTCGCTTAATGTTTCCGCGTCCAGTCCCAGATAAGTATCACCCTTAAATGCAAACACAGCCTGCCGTGCATTGGCGAGCGTAAAAGGACGGGAAAAATCCCGGTAACGCTGATAGTTGAGTTCAGCGATTGAATCGCTGATATTCATAATTTTTGCAAGCTTTGAACGCGTCAGTTTTTTTGCTGCAGTGATAAGCTTTTCACTCTGATCGAGATAATCTGGCTCGCTCCAGTCGGGCCTGATGCTTTCGCTTTCAAAATCCAGTTTTTTTGCCGGTGAAACAACAACAATCATCTTATTTTAATTCCCTGATTATAATTCTTCTAAAACATACTATACACATAACACAATCACCCGTTTAATACAGTATTATTTAATATAAGAAATGAGCACTTGACTTATGGCTCTGATGTACCCATTTAATGGTTCAATGTCTAATCAATAATCCGGGTATAAAATCAACAAATGGCCGAAGAAACAAAACCAGCAAGAAAATCGCCACGCGTTGATCTCACCCACGGTTCTGTTCATGGTCATTTGATCAGAATGGCCCTTCCCATGATCTTGGGCCTTACCGCCAATATGTCCTTCACATTTGTAGACAGTTATTTTATCGCGAGGCTCGGTACAGATGAAGTTGCCGCCATGGGATACATCACCCGTGTGGCAATGGTAATTGTATCACTTTCCATTGGCCTTATGGCCGGTGTGTCTTCAGTGGTCGCACGGGTGGCCGGTAGCGGCGATCAGGATGAAATTGTTAAACTTTCCACCAATACGCTTTATCTAACCATTGGGCTCTCTTTATTTGTGACCGTAGTCGGCCTTGCGACCATTGATCCCTTATTTCGGGCCATGGGCGCCAACGAGCAGGTGATGGGGCATATCCGCGATTATATTATCATCTGGTATATCTCACCGCTCTTCATTATGCTTCCAATGACGGGGGGTGCAGTGATGCGGGCACTTGGTGATACCAAGCTACAGGGTAACTTGATGCTCTTTTCCGCAATACTCAATGCTATCCTGGATCCTATTCTTATATTTGGTGTTTGGATTATCCCGGGAATGGGGCTGGAGGGAGCCGCCTGGGCATCGGTCATTACCCGATTTATAAGTTTTGCGATCATTCTCTGGTCCCTTTATTACCAGTATCACGTGATATCCTTTGGTGGAGAATCGCTTGAGCATTTCATGAGCTCGATCAAAAAAATACTCCATGTTGGAATCCCAGCAACAGGCACGAACATGATCATTCCAATCGTGGCGGTGCTGATCATTGCTGTTGTTTCACGCTTTGGTACCGAAGCCGTCGCCGCGACCCACGTTGCAACAACTGTTGAAATGCTCTCACTGGTACTCTTTTTTGCAACTTCCGCCGTTATTGGCCCCTTTATTGGTCAAAACCTTGGTGCAGGTAAGTTTGACCGTATTGACGAAGCCATTACAAAGATAACTCTGTTTTGCATTGCCTGGGGTGGTATTGTCGCCATCATTCTTGCGCTATTTGCCACACCGATCGCCAGCATTTTCCGCGAGGAAGAAACAATCGTGTCGCTTGCGACATCGTATCTTTATGTTGTGCCGGTATCCTACGGCCTATATGGATTGGTGATGAGCGTAAATGCGATATTTAATAGTCTGGGTCAACCCATGCCTGGCGTTGCAATATCAAGCTTGCGTGTATTCTTTTTGCAGCTACCGCTCTTTTATTTTGCAGCACTTTACTTTGACCTTGAAACTGGCTTTGTAACATTAAGCATATCTAATGCTATCGCTGGTATTGTCGCTTATTACTGGGTTCGCCGAGCCATTAATAAGCTGCGCGCCGCAAACTTAACCTAATAAAAAACAGGGCCATGAAAAGGCCCTGCTTTAAACTGATATTTTTCCGTTACTACCACGGCAGCATGCGGCGCAGCACGTTATCTTTCTTACCAAAGTGATGGTATAGCGCCACAATGATGTGGATGAGAATAGCCGCTAATATAACCTTTGCGACCACACCGTGAATGGTTGCTGCAAACTCGCCGGCATCTTCTGCACCTGTAGCAGTGAATATCTGCGGCAAATCAAACATTCCGAAGAATGAAACCACGCGTCCTTTTGCCTGAACAATGGCGATGCCAGTTATCGGCATTCCGATGAGCAAAACATAGAACAAAATATGAAGCCCATGCGCCGCCATGGTTTGAAGCGGTCCCGTTCCTTCAGGCATCGTGGGAACCGGGTTTGTTGCTCGCCAACTAAATCGGATCAGCATCACCAGCAGAATAAGCACACCTGTGGCAAAGTGATATTGGTTATATTCGCGCAAATTATTGGCGAAGAAATACTGAGCAATGATGATCAGAAATACAGCCCAGTGAAAAAGTTTGGCAACCCAGCCATATGAATTGTCTGTGTTTTTTGACGACATATTTATACCCTCCGATATATCTTATTGATTATCCCATAGAAAATTTTAGTTTTGCATGTCCTTCTTTTATTTTTTGCTGAAAATTTTGCTTATAATTGTTCTTAAATTGAAAAGTATGTAAAGCGGGATCACCACAATGGCGCCTAGCAGAATATATTTACCCGCCCACTTAATAAAATCCATAATCAGCTCGAGTATATCACCAATTACATTTGGTAGATTACTGATCATATCAACCGGATCTATGCCGAAATAGTAGAGAAAAAGACCCACTACAAATGAAGCGATAAGAAGCTTCCAAATAAGACTCGATGTCGATTTATCCATATATCAAACCGTCAAGTTGACACTGTTAATATTGGAATATTGACGCATTTTTATGCTTTTTGTCAATGATTTAGTTGGTTAGGTTGAGCCGTCGCGACGGGCGAGTTCTTCTTCTTCCATGTTAAAGCGAAGCTGTTCCATAAGGCGCTTTATGGCGTATTCCTGTGAACTATTGTTAATCTGGCTTGCTGATAAAATACCAAGTTCATTCATAGCTTTCGTGTAGTTTTTATTTTTGCTGGCCTCAACAATTATAGCGACCCGTTCACGAACCGATTGGTCGGAGGATGCAAAATTATCCACCAATTGTTCTTCCAAGGTTTGCTGATGCTTTTCCTGATTACTATCGCAAGCCACCATAACAATCGACAAAACACCGATCAAAACAAAATTTATCAGTCTCACACGCATAAGCGAATCTTAACATCAAATTCGTTAAAAATAATTTAAAACAATCACTTAGGCGTTAGCTACTTCAACAAATCTATCGATATCACCAGGATCAGTGTTAAAGGCAGTCACAATTCTACTGTTTGAAACACCGGCGGCTTTATGAGTGTAAAACCGAAAGCCATCGGCCCATAATTTTTCGCGTATGCCTTCATCAATTTCCGCAAACATCAGATTGCTCTGCACAGGGTATTTGAAATTAATTCCCGGCGTGTCATTGATCCCCTGATAAAGCCTCATCGCCATTTCATTGGCGTGACGAGCATTTGTAAGCCAATGATCATCTTGCACATAAGCAATAATCTGCGCGGATATAAAGCGCATTTTTGAAACCAGATGCCCGCTTCGCATACGGCGATAAATAAAACTTCCATCTTCCGTATCATTAAAAAAAATTGCAGCTTCTGCCCCAAGTGTTCCGTTCTTGGTGGTCCCGAACGAAAGCGCATCCACACCTGCTCTCCAGGTCATCTCTGCAGGCGAACATCCAACCGCGGCAATCGCATTGGCAAATCTCGCACCGTCCATATGAAGCTTAAGATTATGTTTCTTAACCACTTTAGAAAGTTCATGAACTTCATCAGGCGTATAAACGGTTCCAGCTTCGGTAGTATTGGCAATGGACAGTATGGAGGGCTGACTGTGATGGGCTTCACCGATCACAAATTCTTCCATCGCGTCTTCAATTTCCAACGGGCTGATTTTTCCGTTGTGTCCTTTTAAGGGTATGAGTTTTGCCCCACCCGACTGAAATTCATTAGCGCCGCATTCATCACCATATACGTGACTATGCTGATGGCAGAAAATAGCGCCGAAAGTGGGGGATATGGTCGCAATGATAAGCGAATTCGCGGCAGTGCCGGAAATCAGATTAAAAGCCTTCAAATCTTCATTTTCGAAAAGGGTTTTCAGCGCATCTTCGGAACATTTGGTAACGTCATCGCGACCATACGCTTCGCTGAGCCCATGGTTTTCGTCAATGATTGCTTGCATGATCTCCTGCGAGACGCCGGAATTATTATCACTGCGCATTAAATGCTCCCTTTTTTACGTACGTATTTTATCGACAAATGTCACAGAATTGGTATTTATTACAGAGATTTTAGTAAATACCAATCAGAAAGATCAGAACATGCCTGCTTATCGTTCCAAAACGTCTACACACGGCCGTAATATGGCGGGTGCTCGTGCCCTCTGGCGCGCCACTGGTGTCACCGACAGTGACTTTGGAAAACCGATCATCGCGGTCGTAAACAGCTTCACACAATTTGTGCCTGGCCACGTGCACCTGAAGGACCTTGGTCAAATGGTTGCCCGTGAAATTGAGCAGCACGGCGGGATCGCCAAGGAATTTAATACCATCGCTGTGGATGATGGCATCGCCATGGGTCATGACGGCATGCTTTATTCCCTGCCCAGCCGCGAAGTGATAGCCGATAGCGTCGAATATATGGTCAATGCCCACTGCGCAGATGCCATGGTCTGCATTTCAAATTGTGACAAAATCACACCCGGCATGTTGCTCGCTGCAATGCGGCTCAATATCCCGGCCGTGTTTGTCTCCGGCGGCCCGATGGAAGCCGGTAAGGTGGAAGGCGTTAATCACGGTCTCGATCTGGTGGATGCCATTGTCATGGGCGTTGATCCCACGGTTGACGATGAAATGGTTGAGAAAGTTGAACAGTCGGCCTGCCCAACCTGCGGGTCTTGCTCTGGAATGTTTACCGCCAACAGCATGAACTGCCTGACTGAAGCATTGGGACTTGCGCTACCCGGCAATGGCTCTGCGCTTGCAACCCACGCGGATCGGAAACAACTGTTCCTTGGTGCAGCGAAAACAGTGATGAACATCACCAAATCTTATTACCAAGACGACGATGAAAGCGTACTGCCTAGAAACATCGCATCCTTCAAAGCCTTTGAAAATGCCATGACCCTGGATATCGCCATGGGCGGCTCAACCAATACCGTGCTGCATCTACTTGCTGCCGCTCACGAAGGAGAATGCGATTTCTCAATGGATGATATTGATCGGCTTTCGAAAAAAGTTCCGAACATCTGTAAAGTGGCACCAGCAACCCAAAATTATCACATGGAAGATGTCCACCGCGCTGGTGGCGTGATTGCTATTTTAGGCGAGCTTGAAAAAGGCGGTCTTATTCATCGGGACTGTTCCACCATTCAGGGGCGCACTATTGGTGAAGTGATCGATTATTTTGATGTTAACCGAAACCCGCCTGAGGATGTTATTGAGTTTTATAAAGCGGCCCCCGGCGGCGTGCGCACCACGGAAGCGTTCTCTCAAAGCGAACGTTACAACACCCTTGATCTTGACCGCGCAGAAGGCTGTATCCGTTCCGTTGAAAACGCCTATTCACAGGATGGTGGACTTGCCGTGCTGGAAGGTAACATCGCCCTTGATGGCTGTATTGTAAAATCCGCTGGTGTGGCCGAGGAAAACTTCACCTTTAAAGGCCCAGCCCGGGTCTATGAAAGCCAGGATAGTGCAGTAGAAGGCATCATTGGCGGCGAAGTGAAGGCTGGCGAAGCGGTTGTGATCCGCTACGAAGGCCCCCGCGGCGGTCCGGGAATGCAGG
>JANQJN010000047.1 GCA_028281625.1 Emcibacteraceae bacterium
TTGATGGTGCAGGTGTGGAACAATCAGAGCATCAGGTAAGACGCCAGATGGATGATCTTCTTAATACTGCCATTGATCAGATCAAGTCAGAAACTTAAGACTTAAATTCGAAGAAATTTAAGGAGTCGCTTACCCTAGGGTTGGCGACTTTTTTAGTTGCGAAATTCTAACTCAAAAGTTATGGTTTTGATCTAGTTAAAATTCATTTATTGGGGGCTTTCATGAAATTTTTCATAAGATCTATATGTGCTTTTCTGCTGACTTATACCTTAGCGGCAACTGTCTTTGCCGCTGGCTGGACATCGCAAGTTTCGCCTACGACAGTTGAAGTAGCAAGAGGCCAGGGTTTTTTTGTTTTTGGGGCTTTTGGTAATCCAAGCTCATGCACGGCAACGGGAGCTTTTTGGGTTTCAATCAATCATCCGCAATATGAAATGCTCTTTAGTCTTGTCACAACAGCTATTGTCAGCGGTAAAACAATTAAAGCATATTCGCACCAATGCGCCACTCCAGGGTGGCATGGTGGAACATACAACGAAGT
This sequence comes from Emcibacteraceae bacterium, assembly GCA_028281625.1. GTDB lineage: Bacteria > Pseudomonadota > Alphaproteobacteria > Sphingomonadales > Emcibacteraceae > Pseudemcibacter. The sequence goes on from JANQJN010000047.1 coordinate 542, forward strand.
CACAGGTAATGGGGCAATTTACCTGTATCAATCACCTTAAGTTTGTGTGAGCAGATTTGAACTAGGTTTACTATCAGCCATTGGATGGATATTTGTTGCTAATGGCATGTTCGAGCGCCGCATTGTCTGATAGAAGCGATGCATCAACAGTTTGAGCGGCATTATAGATATCTTCGCGCTTCAGAGCGCTGTTGGTAAACGTCTGCTTCTTATCCCGAGCATAATCAAAAATTTTGCTGTTTCGCGCCTTGATTTCGACCAGGTGAAGAATTTTTGAGTAAACATCCCGGGCACTTATGGTCATAGAACCGCTGGTTTGCAGATCTTCTTTTAAGGACGCAAGCCGTGTTTCGGCAATCTGAATATCACGGAGAAGTTTAGAGAGTGCCTGACCAAGTTCAATATCATCCACTTCTATACTGTCACGAAAAAAGGGGAAGTAGTCAGCACCAAAGGATTTTAGGGAATAAAGCGGGGCGTTTTCCGGCACATGGCCTTCTTTACCGTTGTCACATTCAAGATATTGCATGATCGGCAGAAGGCGCTTTATGTTGCTATCGCATCTTTGGCTGATGTAGCTGAGCTGGTGAGGAAGGAAGGCACGCGCAGCACGGGCGCGATTGATCTGGTTTTTATGTTCAATGATCCGCGATGTGGTAAAGAATATAAGACCAGATAAAAGCGCAATCATCGCCGCATTAAAGCTTTGCCAGCGGTCCCAGACTTGCAGTGTATAAGCCCAGTCACCCACAGACAATGGAACATAAACCATTGAATAAAGATAAATTGCAATAAGGATTAGCGCCAGACAAAAGAGCCACTTATATTTCTTGAAAAACCACCAAAGCAATATTAACCCCCCAATTTTGTTTGAGACCTATAAACCACATAGCCGATCGCGCCCCAAATGGCAATAAAGGCATAACGACCTAACGGAATATGTTCGTATGATCCTGGAATGGTGAAACTGATCAGCAGGCTGAGCGTAACTGCAATGCCACCACAAATCACCAGCGTGTTTTTAATTTTATATGGCTGTGCCATGCCCGGATTTTCTTTACGCATTTTAAGGGCCGCGAGGCAGATGAGCAGCGCTGCAAAGACAAAGGAAATTGGTCCCATGTTCGATGATGTCCAGCCCAAGGAAAGAAACGGTCCGGCGAGAATAATAAAGCCGACAAACTTAATTCCATTTTTTAGGGTACCGCTCTTTGGATCAATGACCCCGAACCAGGCGGGCATAAGTCCGTTGTTCGCCGCCCAGTAAAGAAGCCGTGTGGCGCAAATCATGCAGCAATTCAGCGTCGTGATAATCCCCATGAAACCGCCGATCAGAACCAGTTTATGAGCCCAGTCATAGCCGTATGTTGCTTGGAGAACCTCCGCGGTTGGCATACCAAGCTGTGCAGCATCGCGCCACGCCATGGCATAGGGCACATAAAGATGCACTGCGGCATAAAAAATTCCGGCAATTCCCAGTGCGAGCATTATGGCGCGGCCCAGGTCTCCCGGCTTCATATCCGGACCAGCTTCGGCTGCGGTCTGCGCAATTGTGGAATAACCAAAAAGGTACCAGCACATCATGTTAAAGACCAAAATGGTAACTATAACGGCACTTAAGGCACTGCCATCCCCTTCGAAATAAGGTGAGAGGTTAGAAAGATCGCCGACCAGAAAACCGGTCACAACAGGTATACTCACACAAATAAACAAAATAGCCAAAGATATGGATTGAAGATTTGCGGCCGCCCGCGTGCTTCTTAAATTCACCGCCATTACAAAGGCTCCGATCAACAATCCAGGGATAATATAGGAAAGGCGCTGACTATGTCCCTCTACGGTGAAAAGTACTTCCGATTGCAGGCTTGGGATAAGCGCTTCAAAAATAACCCCGGAAAAACTTGCATAAAAGGGGCCGTATGACACATAGCTGAGGCATAAAAACCAGAATATTGTAAAGCCAATACCGCGACCGTATGTTATTTCGGCGATCGCCGCTTCCCCGCCAACTACGGGCTTTGCGCTGATAACCTCAGCGTAGCATTTGGCGATGAAGTAAAGTAGCGCCCAGGAAAGAACAATCGCCAGGAAAACCCCCATGGGGCCGCCCTTAAGCAACATCCTTGCCGGAATAATCACCCAGCCAAGGCCCAGCGCATAACCAACCGCCAGGCTCACGTAATGATGAAATGAATAGACTTTTGGTAAGCCGTCTGAATTCCCCGTCATGATCGCCCCTCTTATTTTTCCAAGAGGTTAGCGTAACGGATCAGAAATTGTCAAATTGGAGTGGGTGGTACAGGTCTGTTAATGAGCGAAAAATATTGTCTTCGGGCATCTTTTAACTTTGAAAGAAAATCGGCGAGGTCAATTCGGAAGCGCCCGGAGAGTTGCATTGAATTCGATGAAATTTCGCCTTTGTTGTCTTTAATTCCAAAGTAAATATCTGGGTGCGTTTGATCGCTGAATGCGAAGGAAAAATTATGAATTCGCCGATATTCATAAATTTCATCAAATGTATCCATTAATTCCCGTGTGGAATCTATGTTGTTTAGATCAACTTCATCAAAATATCTGTCTATTGCATCGGCTATCGATTCATCAGGACTAGAATCAATTGGGAAATTTTTGTCTACCAACGCTTCGTAGTTGGTCTCGAAGCGAGAAAGTTGATCAACAAAATCGAGGAAATAGTTCGGGAGAACAGTCTGTTTGCCGGTGTCTTCACATTGCAAAGTAACTCGTAACCATCTTAAGTCTTTGTCATATTTGACTTTTGGATGGTTTAACAAATCACATTTTATTTTATACAAGCGCACCCCCAATAAATTTATTACTCCCCGAATACGCGCCGGAAAATAGTGTCCACATGTTTGGTGTGGTAGCCCAGATCGAACTTATCATCGATCTCAGCGTCGGAAAGCTTCGCGCTGACTTCCGGGTCGGCTTTTAGCTCATCGGCGAAGTTGGCACCTTGTTCCCAGACCTTCATGGCGTTTCTTTGCACGAGGCGGTAACTGTCTTCACGGCTGACACCGGCCTGGGTGAGCGCAAGAAGCACACGCTGTGAATTGTGAAGGCCACCAAGCTTATCCATGTTTTTGATCATATTTTCCGGATAGACCACCAGTTTATCCATCACACCAGTAAGGCGAGCAAGGGCGAAATCAAGGGTTACGGTTGCATCCGGGCCAATCATGCGTTCCACAGAGGAATGCGAAATGTCCCGCTCATGCCATAGAGCGACATTTTCCATGGCCGGCATGGCCATTCCGCGCACTAGACGGGCTAGACCCGTCAGGTTTTCAGTGAGGATAGGGTTGCGCTTGTGAGGCATTGCCGACGAACCCTTCTGTCCTTTTGAAAAATACTCTTCTGCTTCCAGCACTTCGGTGCGCTGAAGATGGCGAATTTCAACAGCAAGGCGTTCAATGGAGCTGGCAATCACACCAAGTGTGCAAAAGAACATGGCGTGACGGTCCCGCGGGATCACCTGAGTTGAAACCGGCTCAGCGGTTAGCCCCATGGCTTTGGCCACATGTTCTTCAACCCGTGGGTCGATATTGGCGAAGGTACCCACCGCACCACTGATGGCGCAAGTTGCAATTTCCTCGCGGGCATTTTTAAGGCGGGTGAGGTTGCGGTCAAATTCGGCGTAAGCTTCTGCCATTTTAAGTCCGAATGTCACTGGCTCCGCATGAATGCCATGGGAGCGACCAATACACACATCCATTTTATGCTCGTATGCGCGGCGTTTTAAGACTTCGAGCAGTTTTTCAACATCATCAATCAGAATGTCAGCAGCTTTTACCAGTTGCACATTAAGACAGGTATCAAGTACGTCGGAACTTGTCATGCCCTGATGGACAAAGCGACTATCTTCACCGATATATTCCGCCAGTGAGGTTAGAAACGCGATTACGTCATGCTTGACTTCGCGTTCGATCTCATCAATGCGGTCGATATCAAAGTTGCCTTTTTCCCAGATGGTCTTGGCGCTTTCTTTTGGTATAACCCCCAGTTCTGCCAGCGCGTCACATGCGTGTGCCTCAATTTCAAACCAGATTTGAAAACGTGATTGTGGCTCCCAGATGGAGGTCATTTCTTCGCGCGCATAACGTGGAATCATTTTAGTCTTTTTCCCAAACAAAATTGTGTGTCTAATTCTTGCGACAGGCTTTAGCACGGGCGCGGGAAGGGGGCAAGTTTTATTCAGGAATTAATTAAAGTTTGCTACGTCTGTCAAACGTCAGCTTGGTCACAAGATCTGCATCCTTCGCACAGTGGAAGTTCGAACCAAAAAGTAGCCCCCATGCCATACTTGCTGTCAAAACCACAATGGCCATTCATTTTTTCAGAAAGTTTTTTGCAAATGGGCAAGCCAAGACCGGCACCTTCAATTCCTGAACTTGTTTTGTCGCCGCGGTAAAAGGGATTAAAGATGTGTTTAAAATGCTCTTCGTGAATGCCTTCGCCATCATCCTTAACACTGATGCGAACAAAATCAGCATTTGTACTTGTAATTACCCAGACGTTGCCACCAGGATTATATTTAATTGCATTTGTAAGTAGGTTAACCAAGATTTGCTCGGAACGCACCCTATCAGCGTAAAGGCAATCCGTATCTAGCTCCAGAGTTTCACAATGAATGGTTACTTGGTTCTTATTTGCCAGATTTTCAACCAATCTAATTGAATTGGCGATGATTTCTGATGTCAGGACGTTCTCTATTTTTAGGCAAAGGTCACCTTGTTCGATCTTGGCCATGTTCAGTAGATCGTCCACCAGATGAAGCAATAATTCACCGCCTTCATTGATCGATTCAATGGTTGGAATTTGCTTCTTGTTAAGTGGGCCATAAACTCCCTGTTTGAGCATCTCGGAAAATCCAATAATGGCGTTTAGAGGCGTTCTCAGTTCGTGGCTCATCATAGACAGGAATTTAGATTTTGATTTGTTCGCGTCTTCGGCTGTTTTTCTCGCCTCAATGAGCTCATTTTCGAGATTTTTTCTATCAGTTATGTCACGCCAAACACAAAAAATACCAGCTCTACCTCTATAAGGCATTCGAGTTAACGTAACTTCGACAGGAAAATCCTCGCCGTTTTTACGAGTGTGAATCCATTCAAATCGGTTGTATCCGTCCTTAAGAGCAATGGCCATCATTTCTTCGGCCTTATCGTATGAAGATTTTCCATCAGCTTGATATTCGGGTGAAAGTTGAGAGGGGTGAGTGCTTTGAAGTTCCTGCTTGGTGCTATATCCTAAATGCCGAACCGCCGCGTCGTTACATAGTTCAAATTTCTGGTCGATAATCACCCACATTGGATCTTCCGATACCTCGAAAAGCAGTCGGTATTTTTCCGCATCTTCATTGGCGGATGACAATTCCAAATCCAGTTTTTGGTTAATAATTGTAACATGCTCCTTTACAGAAAATAAATTACCGACAAAACCATAGCATATAATGCATTAATCATTACTTAATGTGTTAAGTAACAACAAAAGCTTATACCCATTTGAATTGTGAATGAGACAAAAATTAACTATTTTCATAAACTGGCAGATCGAGCCAGAAGACTAAACCTTCTCCATATCGATAAAAGTAAGCGCTGCATTTTGAGATGTCTACAGCTAGTGGCCCATTATGGTTAGAAATCTGGCTTTTGCCCGATTGGTTTTCCGTCGACCTTATTGTAAATTTTGAACTTATAATCAACTTACTAAAGGTACCATTTATTTGATTAAATAAAATCTACTAAATTATTGGAATTGTTAGAAAAAAAACGTAATATTAGAATGTTATGAAGAATGAACACGAAAAACCGGTTGCGAATTTTGGCTTTAAGCCCGAGGATCTTTCAGAAGAACAGGCGGCTCTGCTTGACTATTGGAAGCGTATAAAGGGCGAACGTCTTATGCCCAAGCGGGACGATTTTGACCCCATTGACCTCCCCAAAGTCATACCGTTTTTGTCGCTCGAAGACGTGCTTTATGACCCAATCCGATTTCGAGTGCGATTGGTCGGCGGTGAGACATCATCAGCCAGAAATAGTAAAGGTAAATTTCTTGATGAATTCGAGGGAACTGAAGAGATCATCGCTATGCTAAAACAAATGCTTGAGCGGAAGGCACCCTATTATTATGTCAGCGCCATAAACTGGGATGAGCGCAGTTACAAAACATATTCATCGCTAATTGTACCTTTTTCTGAAGATGGCGAACGTGTCACCCTCGCGATGGCGTGTCATCACACGCTCGGGATTACTAAGTATGATTAGTCACCCATTTGGTACTTTGAATTTGTTTACTTAATCGAAAACATCAGCTGCTGATTTGTTTCCAATCTCAGTGAAATAAAGTAATCTTTTATGAACCCAATATGCGGTAACAAATAGAAAAAACATGGTCAGGAAGCTAAATATTTTTTCGCCGAAATTGATCTTTCCGTACTTGCCATTTCTCAGAAAAGCCACTCCTGTTTTCCAACAAATAATAGGGAAGACTATCATGGTTATAAGAGCTGCTGCCGTGTTGAAAGATAGGTAAAATTCAATAGAAATATCAAAACCGAGGGAGATATCCTGGGTTGTTATGACAGCAATCAAAGTTGAAAATGTTGCACCGACCAATGAGTTCAAGATAACTAAAATCATTGCTATTTTTATAAAGAGAGAGATTTTTAATTCCTGAATATTAAATACTGTTGCAAAGACACAGACGGTCCAGGTCATAATAGCGACAGGAAAAAAATCATAAAAAAGAAGGATGGCTAATCTTAGATTTTGCGAGGTGATTGTACTGAGAAAGTTAGGGAATATTATACTTGGTAAAATTGAAACAATTAACACGCCGTAGATCCAGAAAGGATGGATCATGGCGACAATCTTTATTTTTCTTTCTATCTCCATAATAAATTTGACCGTTATTCAAAAACTTTGAGCAATGGAGAAGAGTTTTCTACCTCTGACGAAAGATTTCTTAATCTCTTGTGGATAGGAAAAATAAAGATGAATAAAAATAAGAAGACACGTAGAAATAGCGAAAACTTCTTCCAGAATGTAGGTTCAACATTGTTTTCCGCTCTTAAGAGCACCACAGCGACCATCCACTGCATATAGATTGAAAAGTATAGTGAAATTAACGAAAGTCCCATTACAATATAGAATCCAACATTGTAGATTATATATGAATCGTCAATTATTACTGGTTCTTCAATATACAAGAAATCTAGGAATGGCTCCATGGGATAGGAAAATAGAATGGTGAAACCGATCAAGCCATAAAAACAAATCCTTAGTAACCTGTAATTTATGTTTTGTGGAAAGATTGAATAGTGATCAACATAACTTATAACCGCAAGAATCCAGCCCAGATATGCAATGCCATAAACTAAATCTATGAAAAGGCTTATATATTTCATTGATTGAAGCGCTGTGCTGTTCTCACCAATAGCAAGAATGTCTTGATTAAATGACAAATAGAACGAAAGCGGCAACAGAATTACTATAAAAGTCGATACTAAGAATGGGTTAATCAGTGCAAATTTCTGAATTTTTTCAAATTTAAACATTCTTCCCCCACATTTAAATTAAAGTCCGAACGGTATGTCGTTTTTCTTGGTCACCGCTCGAAGTGAGAAATTCGACTTGATCTGTGATACTCCTGGCAGGGCGGTGAGCACGTCCATATGTAGTTTTTCATAGTCAGATGCGTCAGAGACAATGACACGCAGCATATAGTCTGCATCACCGCTCATCAAATAGCATTCCATGATCTGCGGGCATTCGCGGACAATTTTCTCAAATTCCGCCAGCAGTTCCTTGGTTTGTTTTTCCACGGTGATCTGCACGAAAACGTTATCTGGCAGGCCGGCCGCTGTTTGATTCATTACGGCCACATAGCCTTCAATCACACCGTCATTTTCCAGTGATTTGACCCTGCGCAGGCAGGCAGATTGGGAAAGTCCAACACGATCAGCCAGGTCGGCATTGCTGATCCGACCATCATTCTGAAGGTTTTCAATTATCGCAAGATCAATCTTGTCTAACTTTAAATTTTGAAACTTATGTCTCATAATCGACTTTATACGCAATATTATGCGAAAATACAAGTGTATTACAACAAACAACGCAAGGACATTTTTTGCTTATACGGGTATAATACGCGCAATCAAACTCACATTTTAATAAGGGAAAAGAAGAATGATTATTGGTTGCCCCAAAGAAATTAAAGTTCACGAGTATCGCGTGGGCCTCGCACCATCCAGTGCATCAGAGCTGATCCGCAATGGTCACGAAGTGATTATTGAAACAAATGCCGGTGCCGGTATCGGCATTTCTGATGCTGATTATGAAGCAGTTGGATGTCGCATTGTTCGCAGTGCTGGGAAAGTTTTTGCCGAGGCGGAGATGATCGTTAAGGTTAAAGAACCACAGCTTAACGAATGCGAAATGCTAAAACCACATCATCTTCTTTTCACATATCTTCATCTTGCGGCCGATAAGCCGCAAACGGAAGCGCTAATGAGATCAGGCTGTACGGCAATTGCATATGAGACGGTGACCGCTGATGACGGTTCGCTTCCGCTGCTCGCGCCAATGAGTGAAGTTGCTGGTCGTATGTCTATCCAGGCCGGTGCACATGCCCTTGAAAAAGCGTCGGGCGGTCGCGGTATTCTTCTTGGTGGTGTACCAGGCGTTGCCCCGGCGAAAGTAGTTGTCATCGGAGGTGGTGTGTCAGGAATGAATGCCGCTGAGATGGCTGTTGGCCTGGGTGCCGACGTGACTGTGTTTGACCGTAACATCAACCAAATGCGTTATCTTGACCAACGTTTCCGCGGATCCGTGAAAACCGTTTATTCAACGGCACATGTTCTTGAAGCAGCTGTTCTTGAAGCCGATCTGGTGGTAGGCGCAGTTCTTGTTGCCGGTGCTGCTGCACCGAAGCTTGTGAGCGCTGAAACAGCGAAGAAAATGAAATCTGGTGCCGTGCTTGTTGATATTTCAATCGACCAGGGTGGATGCTTTGAAAATTCAAGAGCGACAACACATAGTGAGCCAACATTCGTAATTGATGATGTTGTGTACTATTGTGTGGCTAATATGCCTGGTGCGGTAGCCCATACGAGTACATATGCACTTAATAACGCAACACTACCATTTGCCGTAGCGCTAGCTAATAAAGGCTGGAAGCAAGCCTGTCAGGATGATCCACATCTTGCCAATGGTATCAATGTTCAGGGTGGAAATGTAACATTTGAAGCGGTGGCGACTGATCTTGATCTCCCGTATGTCCCTGCTGCTCTTTAAGCATTACTAATTACATTTTCAACCAATTTATGTGGGAAGGGCCTAATTGCTCTTCCCTTTTTTTTTGAAAGGCTTTAAATTCAGGTAACACAATCTAGGACACCAAATAAATGGTTGATAAATTTAAAGAAACATCCCTTCGTTACCATAAAGAACCAACGCCGGGAAAACTGGCGATCATTCCCACAACACCACTTGCAAACCAACGCGATCTCGCGCGGGCCTATTCGCCTGGCGTGGCATATGCGTGTGAAGCAATTGTCGATGATCCCGCCGCCGCAGCAGATATGACAGTACGGGGCAATCTGGTAGGTGTTGTAACCAACGGATCAGCGGTGCTCGGACTTGGAAACATTGGGCCACTGGCGTCAAAACCGGTGATGGAAGGGAAGGCAGTCCTTTTTAAGAAATTTGCCGGGATCAATGTTTTCGATATTGAAATTGATCAGGACGATCCTGAAAAGCTTATAGATACCATTGCGGCGCTTGAGCCCACTTTCGGTGCGATTAATCTAGAGGATATTAAGGCACCGGAATGCTTTGTGGTTGAAAAAGCCCTTCGGGAGCGGATGAATATTCCGGTTTTTCATGATGACCAGCACGGAACTGCTATTGTTGCCGGGGCAGCCATTTCAAACGGTCTAAGGATTGTTGGAAAAAAGTTCAAGGATATCAAACTAGTCTCCACAGGGGGTGGGGCAGCGTCACTTGCTTGTCTGGACTTGCTCGTAACACTTGGGGTTAAGCGCGAAAATATAACGCTCGTTGATATTGAAGGCGTGGTTTATGAGGGCCGTAAAAAAGATATGAACGAATATAAAGACCGTTACGCCCGCGATACCAAGATGCGCACGCTAGATGATGCCATTGAAGGTGCGGATGTTTTTCTTGGTCTTTCCGCACCGGGAATTTTAAAGCCGGATATGGTAAAGAAAATGGCTGATAAGCCGTTTATTCTTGCTCTAGCCAATCCCACTCCAGAGATCACGCCGGAGGAAGCAAAAAAAGCCCGCCCGGACGCCGTGATTGCCACCGGGAGATCGGATTATCCAAATCAGGTGAATAACGTACTTTGTTTTCCATTTTTGTTCCGTGGTGCGCTTGATGTAGGGGCGACGGATATAAACGATGAAATGAAAAAAGCATGCGTATGGGCGATTGCGGATCTGGCGTACCGCGAAAGTTCGGAAGAAGTGGCTGGTGCATACAAGGGCGAGGAACTTACATTTGGTCCTGAATATATTATTCCAAAGCCGTTTGACCCCCGTCTGATCCTGGAAGTGGCGCCAGCGGTGGCCGAAGCGGCTATGGAAAGTGGAGTGGCGACAAGGCCGATTGAGGATATGCAGGCGTACCGGGAAAAAATCGGTAACTTCCTCTTTAAATCAAATATGCTGATGCAGCCGATCCTGGAAGATGCGAAGAAGGATCCAAAACGTATTGTATACGCGGAAGGAGAGGAAGAAAATGTCCTTCGCGCCGTTCAGGCAGCTGTTGATG
>JANQJN010000075.1 GCA_028281625.1 Emcibacteraceae bacterium
CCGCCAACAGGTGGGGTACTGATCTCCGAGTTATTCGGATGACGCTCACCTTCATAATGATGGGGATCATCACGGTATCCATGAAGGTGACGCACCTGCGGATCCATATGATAATCTTTATATTCAAAATCCTGTGGTCCGTGCGGATGGTTATGCCCGTGCGCCGCGGTCCACTTATAAAGTTCAGGACGTTGACGGTACATCATTGCTGCAGCGCGCAGCTTGTTTTCATCCGGGTTGGTCCAAGGGTTATAATGGAAATAGTTGTGAAGCTTACTGTCAGTACGGCCAATCGCAATGGTACCCAGCTTACAGCGGAAAGAACCGTGGTTGATGTAAGGCGGACGCCAGAAGTAACCACCTGTTGGCAGATTACCAAACTGCATCATCCAGCTCTCACCCCAGATGTGATAACTTTCTTCCGCACAGTCGTGGTAAGAAATATTGTCCTGCATAAATTCTGGGGTCATGCAGTACATGAATGTCATCGCTTCTGTGTACGGATCGTAGCGAAGTAACTTCAGCAGACATCCTGATGCCACAGAGGGCTGCACCACATTACCCGGTGCCCACGGTGCATCTTCATATGCATTTAAGGATACAAAAGCTTCGGTCATTGTTAATGGATGGTTCTGATCTGTTTCGATGAAGGTCGGCTCCCCATCGTTATAGAATATGAGTGTTTCGCACCCGTTTGGAACATTAATCGCACCCATGGCCATACCGGCAGGGATAAACATATAATGGCCTTCGACGATTGTTTTGTCGCCGATTTGCATTTCGCCTTTGAGTACGAACAGTTCCATATCGGAATAACTCATACCCGGCTTACGGCTGTATCCGCCGTCAAATTGCATCTTCAGTGTGCTTGCACCGCTGTCGATATCAAGGGAAAGCACTTTATAGTGACTGCCGCCAGAAAAGCCCGGCAGGTTAAATTCTTTATAAGCGTTGTTCAGTTCAACATATGGTTCAATATGTGGACGCGCCATGATCTAATCCTTTCTAAATCTTTATTAAATTACCAGATAACTCTATCTGCATCGGGATGATCCGGGCGCTCCGGAATATCTTCTTTCTTGATTTTAACGCGCATATCTCCATTGGCGTTGAAACCTTTCTTCTGAATGATATCAAGGAAATTGGCGTACCACTCGTTACGTTCATCATTGATACCTTCCATTTCAGCAACAATCTCGCCGTAGCGTTCTTCCTGCTCTGCTATTTCCTGATCCAGCCACGCGCTCGCTTCCGCGGAACGTTTTGGCTTTTCATCCTGTACTCTTTTTTTCATTTTGGTCCTCTCTTTCTTCTTTAAGCCGGGCCTTTGGTGATGCCCTGCTCAAACATTTTGACGATGTCTTCGTCGCTATATCCTGCTTCACGCAGTATCTCTTCGCTTTGCTCGCCAAGTCTCGGCGGCAGGCGGGTAATTTCTGTTCCTGTTTTGGAAAAATTATAAGGCGACTTACCCATGCGAATTTTTCCTTCTGTCGGGTGGTCATGAAGTTCCCAAAACCCGCTTTCAACAAGCTGTTGATCATCAATCAGTCCATCGAGCGTGTTTACAATCATGTGCGGCACATTGGTTGGTGCCAGAAGCTCCAGCCATTCTGCAGTCGTTTTCTTGGATAGCGCTTTACCAGTTTCAGCGTAGCTCACATCAATATTGGCAAGCCGCGACTTCATATCTTTAAAGCGTGGATCGGTCAGCATGTCTGGTCGTTCCACGATCTCACAGAAAGTCTTCCAGTGATTATCCCAGTATGGCAGCACAGCGATATATCCGTCTTTGGTTTTATAAGGACGGCGATGCTCGCTCATCAGCCGTACATATCCTGCTTTTCCGATTGGCGGCTCAAAGGTCTGACCCCATTGATGCTCCGCCATCACGAAGCTCACCATTGTTTCATACATGGGGACTTCGATTTCCTGACCCTTGCCATGGCGTTCCTTATAAAAGAGCGCCGCAGTCACAGCGTTTACCACCGCCATACCGGTTGTTTTGTCGGCAATGATGGTTGGAAGATACCGTGGCTCCCCTTCCACCATGCTCATCAGCATGGCAACGCCCGATCCCGCCTGGATACTGTCATCAAGTGCACCTTTATCGCCATATGGCCCTTTTTTACTGTAGCCATATGTGGCGCAATATATAATTTCAGGATTAACCGCTTTCACAGCGTCATAATCAAGGCCAAGCTTCACCATCGCTTGCGGGCGAAAATTATGGATCATTACGTCGGCGTCCACAGCAAGTTTCAGTGCCGCTTCCTGACCTTCCGGGCTTTTAAGATCAAGCACGATGCTACGCTTGTTGCGGTTACACGTCATAAACAGCGCGCTCATATCCGAATTATTCCGGTTGGGGCCAAGATTGCGATTTGTATCACCTACGGGTGGTTCCACCTTAATCACGTCCGCCCCCATATCCCCAAGGATCTGACACGCCCAGGGGCCCAGCACCACACTGGTAAATTCAACAACTTTTATCCCTTGAAGCGGACCCGCCATTTACAGCTTCTCCTCAGAAGCAAGCTCAACACCATGCTTTTCAAGACCGTAGAGACGGATCGCGTTGTTGCGCAGGAATTTACGCTCAACAATTGGCTTAAGGCCGCGGTCTTTAATCTCACCGACCGTTCGACCGAAACGAAGCACAGGGAAATCAGTGCCGAAAATCACTTTATTCTGACCGTAACTATTTAAGTATTTCCACACACTCTCCGGCCAGTATTTGGGGCTATGGGCATCGGTACAGATATGAACATTTTCGTGTTTCCACGCCATGGCGATCATCTCGTCATGCCACGGAATACCTACGTGGGATCCGATCAGTTTTAGTTCCGGCAGGTCACAGGCAATATCATCCAGGTAGATCGGACGGCCCACCGAACGACAGCGGTTTTCCTTGGCATAAATCAGCGACTGGCCCACTTGCATCTGGATCGGAATATCCAGTTCAATACATTTGGCATAAAACGGGTAATATTTGGCGTGATTGGGGGCAAGCTCAAACCAGTGCGGATAAAGATGCGCACCAATGAAGCCTTTATTCTTAACATCATCTTCTAACGCACGGACACCATCCATCCCCTGATAAGGGTCAATACCGACAAGCCCAAAGAAACGATTGGGGTATTTGGCGACCGCTTTTTCAACCACTTCCGGCGGCATATGATAACATCCTGGAAGGCCTGGGCGACCGGTTTTCGCCGCAATCAGAAACGCATATTCAATTCCCGCTTCGTCCATCTGATCGATCATTTCTTCAAGGGATGTACCGGCGGATGTATGTTCGCCTTTTACTTTTCCGACAAAGAAATCGTCGGTCCAGTTTGGCCGGTGCGATAGCGCCTCCTCCGTCCAGATATTGACGACTGCGTCAATTGCTCTCAATTCTTTTGTCATCCTTCTCCCCTGATCCTAGAGCCCGAACGCGAGCATACCAAAGGCACACATGCTGATGGTGCCGCCCGCGAAGGCATGAGAATATTTTTGAAGCCCGTTTACGGATACGGACTTAAGTCCCCAGGAAGATAACATAACCACGCTGAGCATGGTAGCGATGGTCACCGCGGTAAACACACCAACGGTCATGAAGACACCCACGTAATTACCTGCAGCAGCCGGAACCATCATCAGCGGGATAAGCGGCTCACACGGCCCAAGCACAAAAATGATGAACAAGGCCCAAGGAGCGAATATTTTCATGGACAGTTTTTCCGGCGCCTTTTCCGCGTGCACATGAGCATGGTCTTGTTGGTGGCTATGAGGGTGGTTGTGATGTGTACCATCCGCATGGGTATGCCAATGGCTATGGGGTTTTTCGTTAAAGCTTTTTCGAATGCCCCAGGCACAGTAGAGAAGCCCGAAGGCCATCAGCGACCAGGCCGCCGCATCACCACGGATACCTTCTATGTTCATAAGCTGTGATACATAGCTGCTGGCAAAAACACCAAAGATGCCGAGAAGGATTGATCCAACAGAATGACCCAATCCGCAAATCAGTGTGATCAAGCCGGTTTTGGATAGGCTCCAGCCACGAGCTTTACCCACTGCCACGAACGGTAGGTAATGATCCGGGCCAAGGAGCGTATGGATAAATGCCACTGAGGCCGCACCCCAGAGAAGTAGAATTTCATTTTCCATTTTGTGATTTACCCTTTTTCTTATTCATATGTTTTGAATATTCCCTCAGCTTTAAATCCATTGAGATGACATTTGTCATCTTCGCTACCGGAACTCAGATTTTTGCGTTCTTTTCGTCAAAGGCTTCGATGGGAAAAGCGTCTGCAGTGTTGGTCATGATAGCTTTTTTCCGGAAGAACCGGTGATATCCAATGGGCCCCATTCGCGATTCTCCCATACCGGACATCTTGAAGGAATTTTTTTCAGCCTCATGCATAAAACCGGTCAGGCTTCCTTCATTAATGCTGATTCCGCCAGCATCAATCTGCATGGCAACTCGGTTGGCATGATCAATATTGTCTGAATAAACGGAACCACTAAGACCATAAATCGTATCGTTGGCAAGACGGATTGCTTCCTCATCATCGTCAAACAGCATAATGGGAAGGATCGGACCAAAGGTCTCCTTGGTCATAATGTCCATATCATGGCTTACGTTGCTGATCACAGTTGGTCGGCACCAAAGCCCGCCACCATGGGTTTCAATTTCACCGCCGGTATGAATTACCGCACCTTTTGCAATCGCGTCATCAAGCTGCGCGCGTATGATAGAGGCCTGTTTTTCAAAAATAATCGGACCGATGTGGCCGCTGCCAATATCCGGATAGTTAAGTTCAACCGCACGCGCTTTCTTTATAATCTGCGTCAGGAAATCATCATATAGAGACCTATGCACATAAATCCGTTCGATGGACTGGCAGGCCTGCCCGGTATTGACGATCGACGATCGCAGCAAAGACGTCACCGCCCGGCTCAAATTCGCATCTTTAAGCACGATGGCCGGATCCTTCCCGCCAAGTTCCAGGATTGCAGGAATAAAATTCTTCGCTGCTCGCTCCGCCACCAGCTGACCAGTGGCCACACTTCCAGTAAAGCAAACAATATCCACATGATCTATGAGTGCTGCACCTGTGCTGCCATCTCCATCAACAATATGAAGAATATCTTTAAACTCGGCAACTTCCGCAATCGCCTTTCGAAGCGGCTCGGCAAATCTTGGCGTGACTTCACTGGGTTTGATGATCGCCGTCGCACCCGCGATCATTGCTGGAAGAGCATCAATGAGGGAAAGAGTCACCGGGAAATTCCAAGGGCTGATTGCTCCCACTACCGCATAGGGCTCCCGTTCTGTTCTAAACTCAATGAAAGGCAACGCTTTGGAGAGTTTTGTTGCCGGCGCAACCTCTGCGCGGGCGACTGCAGCCCAGCGATCAATGGCGCTTGCAATTCCGTCCACTTCAGCCACCGAAATATAAAGCCGCCCGGTGTCAATTGATTCGGCGTCAATCAGTTCTTTACGGTGCCGCGCTACTGCCTGTTTGAATTTTTCCATCACCGAAAGGCGGTATTCGAGCCCTTTCACAAGCCATTCTTTCTGAGCGGCACGCATATTGGCCGTAAGAGTTTGGATAGTTTCCGCGTCCGTTATTTCGATCTGATAGTCATTTTCCCCGGTGCGGGGATTTCTAATGTCGAGCGTTCTGGTCATATCAAGCGCCTTCCAACAGGCGCACTTTGACACGAGCCTTGCCTAACCTAAGCTTTTTCACTTCCGCATATTCAGGAGAATTCCAAAATTCTTGCGCTGCTTCCATGGATGGCCATTTTGATATGACAACTTTCTCTTCTTCCGGCCAGTCGCCCTCAAGAATAACAACATTCTGTGCGCCACGAACTACATACTCACCTCCAAACTTTCCAATCAGTTCTGCAGCTGCGATCGCATAATCGCGAAACCCCGCAGGGTCATCAAGTTCAGCTCGAATAATCATATAGGCGGACATATGTGTTCCCTTTTATTTTAACATATTGAAAAAAGCTTCTTGCGGCTTGCGCTCCAAATGATATATCATTATATCTAATGAGCAATGACTTTTGTCATTGTATTGGGCACCTTTCTAGAGAACCGGGATTTTTTATGTCTGACAAAATAGTATCTTCACAAAGCTCTCTCGATGACAGTTTACCGACGCCGCTTTATCATCAAATATATGTTCTGATCCGGGAAAAAATATTTTCCGGCGCTTATCCAAACGGCTCGCTGATCCCAACGGAAAATGAACTGGAAAAAATGTTTGATGTATCCCGTATTACCGTAAAACGCGCTCTCGATGAGCTGGCAGCTGAAGGCCTGGTGACCAGGCAACGTGGTCGTGGCACAACAATTACATTTTCAAATCCGGTATCCTCTGCCCCAACCAATATGGACGGACTTATGGAAGATTTGGCAACCATTGCCAAGGAAACAACCGTAAAAATCGTTGAATTTGATTATGTAAAAGCAACCCCGCAAGCCGCTGATGCCCTTAACATTCCTGCTTCCAGCACGGTTCAGAAAGCGATCCGGATCAGACACAAGGATGATACACCTTTTTCTTACGTGATTACCTTTGTGCCTGAAGATATCGGCCGGTCCTTTTCACATGAAGAATTGGCTAATGAACCGATTTTGGCGCTGATCGAAAGATCCGGAAACAGTATTTCACGCGCCCGCCAAACTGTGACCGCGACACTCGCTGACGGCACAACCGGGCCTGCGCTTGGTGTCAACATTGGATCTCCGCTGCTCAAGGTTTCTCGGATCGTTTATGATGAGAATGATAAGCCCGTAGAATATATCACCATAT